>NZ_JBVJLS010000021.1:0-160968 GCF_055584605.1 Nocardia sp. NPDC102475
GTTGACGCCGGTGGGCAAGCTGGACCGAAGGGCGTTGCCGAAGCCGGTTTTCGCCGACCGCAAACCCTTCCGAGCACCACGAACACCAACCGAACACATCATCGCCGGAGCCTTCGCCGACATACTCGGCGCCGACACGGTCGGTCTCGATGATTCGTTCTTCGCCCTGGGCGGCGACAGCATTATGGCGATCCAGTTGGTGGCCCGAGCCAGGTCGGCCGGTGCGACGTTCTCCGCACGCGACGTGTTCGAGCGGAAGACGATCGCCGGACTGGCCCAAATCGCAGCCCACGACAGCACCGCAGCCTCCCAGTTGACGGAACTGCCCGGCGGCGGCGTCGGCCGGGTACCGCTGACGCCGATGATGCGAAGGCTGCTCGAACGGTCCGGTCCGGAGTTCGCCAGCTACTCGCAGGCGACGATGCTGAATCTGCCGATCGGAATCGACCTGGACCGGCTGGCGAAAACGGTGCAGGCGGTCCTCGACCGGCACGACATGCTGCGCGCGCGGCTGTGCTCGGACCACGATGGCCGTCGGGCGTGGGATGTGCCGCCGGTCGGCACGATTTGCGCCGCCGACGTCATCCACCGGGTGCCGATGCAGGCAAGTGCCGAGTTCCGGACGTTGGCGGCGGCGGAGCTGACTTCCGCTGCGGCCCGGCTCGATCCGGACGCCGGGATCGTGCTGCAGGTGGTCTGGTTCGATCCGGCGAATCCGGCCGAACCGGGCAGGGCGCTGGTGCTGGTCCATCAGTCGGTGATCGATCGGGTTTCCTGGCGGGTGCTGGTGTCGGACCTCGCGGTCGCGTGGGCGCGGATCGAGTCCGGCGAGCCACCCGAGCCAGCCCCGGTCGGGACCTCGATGCGCAGGTGGGCGTATGGGCTGGTCGAGGCGGCCCGACGGCCGGAGCGGGCAGCTGAACTCGAACTGTGGCGAGCGATGGCCGAAGGGGCCGACCCGATGATCGGGTCGCGGGCCCTCGACCCCGCGGTGGACGTGGCCGCAACTGCTCGGACGCTCGAGGTCGAGCTGTCCCCCGAGGTGACCGAGGCGCTGTTGACCGACGTGCCCGCGACGTTCCACGGCGAGGTGGGCGACGGGCTACTGGCCGCGCTGGCGGTGGCGGTGACGAAGTGGCGGCGCGAACGGGAGCCCGCCGCCGCGGGGCTGACGGATGTGGTGATCGGCCTCGAAGGGAACGGACGGGAGGAAGGCGTCGTCCCGGGCGCGGATCTGACCCGGACGGTCGGCTGTTTCACCACGAGTTTTCCAGTGCGTCTGGATCTGTCGGGCATCGATATCGACGACACATGCGCAGGCGGGCCGGCCATGGGCGCAGCGGTCAAGTCCGTCAAGGAACAGCTGCTCGCCGTCCCGGACCACGGGATCGGCTACGGCTTGCTGCGATATCTCGACGACGACATCGGCGCGCTGCCGACGCCGCAGATCGCCTTCAACTACCTCGGCCCGGTCTCCACCGGGGTTCCCGAAGGGGAACGGACGGCCGGATGGCGGCCGGTGGACGGCGGCGAGTTCACCGATGCGCAGCATCCGGATATGCCGGTTTCAGCGGTGCTCGACATCGATGTCCGCAGCCGTGACAACGGACAAGGGCCGCAGTTGCGGGCCATCTGGTCCTATCCCGCCGAGGTACTCACCCCCGAGGAGGTGCGTGCGGCGGCGGAGTCCTGGCGCCGAGCACTGACCGCGTTGGCGACCAACGCCCGCCGGGCCGGTAGCGGGGGACGGACACCATCCGATCTGGATCTGGTCCGGCTCGGGCAGGCCGAAATCGAGCGGCTCGAGCACAGGTACCCGACTCTGAGCGATGTCTGGCCGTTGACGCCGTTGCAGGAGGGGCTGCTGTTCCACGCGTTGGTGTCCGAGGAATCGGTGGACGCCTACCTGACCCAACTGGTCGTCGAATTGCGTGGCCAGGTCGATCCGGAGCGGCTACGCAGAGCCGGGCAAGTGCTACTGGACCGACATGCGAATCTGCGCACCGCCTTCGACACCGATGTCGGTCCGGTGCAGGTCGTCCAGGAAGATGTCGAGGCCGCCTGGTCGGAGCTCGACCTGTCCGACCTCGATGACAGTGCCCGCGATCGCGAATGGGAACTGCTCCTGGCCGCGGACCGGGCAACCAGGTTCGATCCGGCTCGTGCTCCGCTGCTGCGCTGGATGCTGGTCACCACCGGGCCGCAGCATTATCGGCTGGTACTGACCAATCATCACCTGCTGCTCGACGGCTGGTCGACGCCGCTGCTCCTGAAGGACTTGCTGGTGCTCTACGCCACCGACGGCGACGCCACCGTGCTGCCCGAAGTCCGTCCGTACCGGGACTTCCTTGCCTGGATCGCCCGGCAGGACTCGGCTGCGGCGCTCGACGCGTGGGCCGGCGCGTTCGACGGCGCCGAGGAGCCGACTCTGATAGCGCAGGCCGATCCCGGTCGCCGCTACACCGAATCACGCGATGTGCTCGGCGAGTTGACCGAGGAGCAGACAACGGCGCTGACGAATCTGGCCAGGGCCCGCGGCATCACCGTCAACACCGTGATCCAGCTGGCATGGGCAATTGTGTTGGGCACGTTGACTTCTCGGGACGATGTGACGTTCGGTGCCGTGGTCTCCGGACGGTCCCCGCGGATCGCGGGCATCGAAACGATGATCGGACTGTTCATCAACACCGTGCCGGTGCGCGTCCGTCTCGATGCCGCCGAGAGCCTGGGACAACTGCTCGACCGAATCCAGACCGAACAGGCGGACCTGCTCGACCACCAGTTCGTCGGCCTCACCGAAATCGAGCGGGTGGCCGGGCCGGGGGCGGTATTCGACACGATGACGGTGTTCGAATCGTTCCCGATCGACCGTTTCGGGCTGACGGCGGAGACCGATATCGCGGGGATGCGAGTAGTCGATGTCACGGGTACGGACGGCGCGCACTATCCGCTGGGAGTGGTCGCGCGGATCGATACCCGACTGCACCTGAAGATCAAGTACCTGCCCGAACTCTTCGACCACGACACGATAACCGCGACCCTGCAGCGCATCCTGCGTGTGCTCGGTGTCGTCGCAACCGACCCGGAGCTGCCGTTGGCCCGGCTGAATCTGCTTTCACCCGCGGAATACCGGGAGTTGACGCCGGTATCGGGTTCCCCGGCGGTGCCGGGGCGAATGCTGCCGGAGCTGTTTGCGGCGACGGTGCGGCGGGATCCGGGGGCGATCGCGGTGGTGTACGAGGATCGGCAGTGGACCTACGGCGAGCTCGATGCGCAGTCGAATCGGTTGGCACGGTTGTTGATCGATCGGGGTGTGGGGCCGGAGGCCGATGTGGCGGTGGGGCTGCCGCGATCGGTCGAGTCGGTGCTTGCGGTGTGGGCGGTGGCGAAGTCGGGGGCGGCATTCGTGCCGATAGATCCGCAGTATCCGACCGGCCGGATCGAGCACATGCTCGCCGATTCCGGTGCGGCAGTGGGAATCACCTTGTCACAGTGGCGGTCTCGATTGCCCGGATCGGTGCCGTGGCTGGTCCTCGACGAGGCGGCGGTCGACGCCGAGGCGTCGGCGGCATCGGCGGCGCCGGTGACCGATGCGGAGCGAACAGGGCCGATCCGGCTCGATCACGCGGCGTACCTGATCTACACCTCCGGTTCGACGGGTGTGCCCAAAGGCGTCGTGGTGTCGCACCAAGGGTTGGCAGACCTGGTGGCCGAGCTGTGTTCCCGGTTCGAAATCGAGCCCGGCGGGCGGGTGCTGCATGTCGCGTCGCCGAGTTTCGATGCGGCCGTCCTGGAACTGCTTTGGGCGTTCACATCGGGTGGGCGGCTGGTGATCGCGCCGCCGACCGTCTACGGCGGGAACGAGCTGGCGCGGATCCTGTCGAGCGAACGGGTGACCCATGCCGCACTGACGCCGACGGCCTTGGCGACCGTCGACCCGGCCGGGTTGGAGAACCTCGCGACGGTCGTGGTCGGTGGCGAACCGCCCCCGCCCGACCTCGTGTCCCGGTGGGCGCCGGGCCGGAGATTCTTCAACACCTACGGTCCGGCGGAGGCCACGATCCAGACCGACGCCAGCGCGCCGCTGGTGGCAGGTGAGCCGGTGACGGTGGGCGGACCGATCCGCGGGGTCGGGCACGTCGTGCTCGACGCCTGGTTGCGGCCGGTGCCCGTCGGGATTGTCGGCGAGCTGTATCTCACAGGCCCGGCTCTGGCTCGTGGTTACCGCAACCGGATGGCGCTGACGGCCTCGCGCTTCGTCGCCGATCCGTTCGCGGAGCAGGGCCGGCGTATGTATCGGACCGGTGACCTGGTGCGCTGGCTGCGGCTACCGGAGGGGAATCTGACGCTCGACTATGTGGGCCGGGCCGACTTCCAGGTCAAGCTCCGTGGTTTCCGTATCGAACTCGGCGAGGTCGAATCGGGCCTGCTGGCCTGTGCCGGTGTCGCGCGAGCGGCCGCGACCGTCCACCGGGGCGCAACCGCCGGTGACCGGTTGGTCGGGTATGTGGTGCCCGAGCCCGGCGTCGAGCTCGACCCGTCCGCGGTCCGCGCGTTCGCCGAACAGCGGCTGGCCCCGCACATGGTGCCCGCGACCGTGATGGTGCTCGACACCTTGCCGGTGACAGCGAGCGGCAAGCTCGACCGCGCGGCGCTACCCGAGCCGGACTTCACCACCGACCGTGCCGAATTCCGGGCGCCGGGCACCGAGGTGGAAAGGACGCTGGCCGGACTGTTCGCCGAGGTATTGGGCATCGACAGGGTCGGAGTCGATGATTCGTTCTTCGCCATGGGCGGCGACAGCATCATGTCGATCCAGTTGGTGACCCGAGCCAGGGCAGCCGGTGTGGTGCTCTCCACGCGGGAGGTATTCGAGCGGAAGACGGTCGCGGGACTGGCCCAGGTCGCAGTCGAGGACAGCACCGCGGCGGCCGCTCTTCCGGCGGAACTCCCCGGTGGCGGCGTCGGCCAGGTGCCGCTGACGCCGATCATGTGCTGGATGTTCGAACGCGGCGGATTCGACCATTTCTGCCAGTGGGTGATGCTCACGCTGCCGAGCGGTATCGACGTCGACGGGATCGAGGCCACCGTGCAAGCGGTGATCGATCAGCACGACATGCTGCGGGCCCGGTTGCAGCCGGAGCCTGCGCACCCGTCCGGGTGGGCATTGCAGGTGCGGTCGACCGCGACGATCGCCGGGCTGATCCGGCGCGTGCCGGTGGCAGCGGCGCCGGACAGCGCCGAGTTCGCCGCGATCGCCGACGCCGAGGCGCATGCGGCCGCCGAACGACTCGACCCCGGCGCGGGCATCATGCTGCAGTTGGTCTGGTTCGACTGGGCGCAGCGGCCGGGACGGCTGCTCGTTGTCGCACACCACTTGGTCGTCGATACGGTGTCGTGGCGGATCCTGATTCCCGACCTCGCAACGGCCTGGGCCCAGATCGGTGCCGGGCAACGGCCGCGGCTCGCGCCCGTCGGCACCTCGATGCGCCGCTGGGCGCATGGCCTGAACGCCGCCGCCGAGAGCCTCGATGAGCTCGACTGGTGGCGATCCACGCTCGGCGCCGCCGATCCGCCGATCGGCGCTCGCCCGATCGACCCCGAGCTCGACGTGCAGTCCACCGTCGCGACCGTCGAGGTGATGCTGCCGACCTCGGTGACCCGCGCTGTGCTCACCACCCTGCCCCAGGTGTTCCGCGGCAGTGTGGACGACGCCCTCATCGCCGGGCTCGCACTGGCACTGACTCGATGGCGGCAGCGCCACGGCGACGACGTGACCGAAACGCTGCTCACGCTCGAAAGCCACGGCCGCCACGACACGGTGCTCCCCGGCGCCGACCTCACCCGCACGGTCGGATGGTTCACCACCGCCTACCCGGTCCGGCTCGGCCTGTCCGGTATCGATATCGACGACGCGTTCGCCGCGGGTGCTGCCGCGGCGGCGGTCATCAAATCGGTCAAGGAACAACTGCGCGAGGTCCCCGACCGTGGGATCGGCTACGGGCTGCTGCGCTACCTCAACGCCGACACCGCCCGCATCCTGCGCGCGCTGCCTGCCCCGCAGGTGAGCTTCAACTATCTCGGTCGTCTGGACACCGTTCCCGAGGCGTTGCGCGCCAGCGGATGGCTGCCCGCCGATGGCGACACCGGCGGCGGCAACCAGAATCCCGACGCGGCCGCGGCAGCCGTGCTCGGTATCAACGCGGTCACCACGGACACCTCGGACGGCCCCGCCTTGACCGCCGCCTGGGACTACCCGTCCGGCCTGCTCACCTGCGCCGAAGTTACCGACCTCACTGAACTGTGGCGCGACGCCGTGACGGCTCTGGCTACCCACGCGTCCCGGCCCGGTGTCGGCGGGCTGACCCCTTCCGATGTCGGCCTAGTCGATCTCGACCAGGCCGCGATCGACCGGCTGGAGACCCGACACCAGGCGCTGGACGACATCTGGCCGCTCACGCCGCTGCAGGCGGGGCTGCTGTTCCATGCCCAGCTCGCCGACGGCGCACTCGACGCCTACATCGTGCAACTCCGTATTGAACTCGCCGGGCGCGTCGATGCGGACCGGATGCGCCGCGCCGCGCAGACTCTGCTCGGACGGCACCCGAACCTGCGGACCGCATTCGTGCGCGACGGCGCCCGCGACCCGGTCCAGGTGGTGTGCCGGCATGTCGACGTGCCGTTCGCCGAGGTCGACCTGGCCGAGCACGACGACACCGCGGCCGCACTCGAACAGGTCATGGCCGAGGACCGTCATTTCGACGTGACCGCGGCGCCGCTGCTACGACTGACACTGATCAGGATCGCCCCCCAGCAGTACCGGCTGGTGTTGAGCATGCATCACATCCTGATCGACGGCTGGTCCACACCACTGCTGATCCGGGAACTGCTGATCCTCTACGCCGGCGACGGCGACGCCGCGGCACTGCCTCCGGTGCGCCCCTACCGCGATTACCTGATGTGGCTGAACAGCCAAGACCGGACCGGCGCGGAAACCGCCTGGGCCCAAGCACTCGAGGGCGTCGCGGAGCCGACTCTGCTGGCCCCCGAGGACCGCGGCCGCCGAACCACCGCCGCGGCGCGCGAAGTGCGGGTGCAGCTCAGCGAGGACCACACTGCGGCGCTGGTCGAGGTGGCTCACCAACACGAGACGACCCTCAACACCGTCGTCCAAGCGGCCTGGGCGCTCGTGCTCGCCAACGCGACCGCCCGCGAAGACGTGGTCTTCGGCACCACCGTCTCCGGGCGCCCGCCACAGCTTCCCGGTATCGAATCGATGATCGGACTGTTCGTCAACACCGTGCCCGTTCGGGTCCGGCTCGATCACCGCGAAAGCCTCGCCCAGCTACTGCGGCGAATCCAAACCGAACAAACCGCGCTGCTCGACCATCACCACCTCGGACTCGCCCGGATCCAACAGGTGGCCGGTGCCCGCGCGATGTTCGACACGGTGACCGTCTTCGAGTCCTACCCGGTGGACCGGGCCGGGCTGTCCGAAGACATCGACATCGCCGGAATGCACGTCCGCGGCATCGACGGACGAGACGCCGCGCACTATCCGCTCGGCCTGGTCGTGCACCACGACACCCGGCTGCACTTGACCTTCGAATACCTGCCTGAACTGTTCACTCGACAGCAGATCGACGCCCTCGCCGACCGGGTGCTGCGTGTGCTCGACACCGTCGCCGCGCATATTGATCTCCCGCTCACCGAACTGCAGCTGCTCTCGCCCGTCGAGCAGGCCGCGCTGGTGCCCGTCCGCGGTCGGCCCGGCCCGGTGGCGTCGGTATTGCCGCAGGTGTTGTCGGATGCGGTCGCGATGACGCCCGGCACGGAAGCGCTGGTCTGCGACGGCGCGCGGCTGTCGTATCGCGAACTCGACGAGACCTCCAACCGCTGGGCGCGCGTATTGATCGATATGGGAATCGGTCCGGAAGCGATGGTTGCTGTTGCGCTTCCGCGCTGTATCGACGCTGTCATCGCCGTGTGGGCGGTCGCCAAGTCCGGCGGCGCGTTCGTGCAGATCGATCCCACCCATCCGCGCGACCGGATCACGCGCATTCAAAACGATTCCGGTGCCGCGGTCGGGCTGACCCTGGACACCTACCGAGAGCAGTTACCCGACGCACTCGAATGGGTCGCCCTCGACGATCCCGCCTTCGTCGCGATGACGGCGGAGACGGACCCGACGGCGATCGATGACACCGAGCGCGCAACTCCGCTACGGCCGGAGCACCCGGCCTACCTGATCTACACCTCGGGCTCAACCGGGACTCCCAAAGGAGTTGTAGTCACCCATACCGGGATAGCGAACCTGGCCGCCGAAATACGGGAGCGGTTCGGCCTCACCCCGGCTTCTCGGATGCTGGCCGCCGCTGCACCGACCTTCGACGTCTCGATCCTCGAATGGCTCAGCGCGACCGCCACCGGCGCGACCCTGGTCGTGGCCCCCGCATCGGTAGTCGCCGGCGCCGCATTGGCCGAGTTGATCAATGCCGAACAGGTGACCCATGCCGCTGTCACTCCCACCGTGCTCGCATCACTGCACGCCGACGAAGTCGACACCCTGGACACGCTGATCCTTGGCGGCGAAACCTGTCCACCCGATCTGGCAGCACAGTGGACGCCGGGCCGTACCGTGCTCAACGCCTACGGGGCTACCGAAACCACAATCGTCAGCTGCGGTCATGCTCCTTTGACCACGACCAAGGGCGGCCCGATGACAATCGGCGGGCCGGTGCTCGGATTCACCGCCGTCGTACTCGACCGCAGATTGCGCCCCGTCCCGGCCGGAGTGGTCGGCGAACTGTACGTGTCCGGACCGGGCCTCGCTCGCGGCTACCATCGCCAACCTGCAACCACAGCAACCCGATTCATCCCCGACCCGTACGGACCGGCGGGGACACGCATGTATCGGACCGGCGATCTGGTCAGCTGGACTACCGATCGAACACTGCGATTCTCCGGTCGCAGCGACCTACAGCTCAAGATCAACGGCCATCGCATCGAACCCGGCGACATCGAGGCCGCCCTCCGCTCCCACCCCGACATCGACCATGCCGCCGTCACGGTGCACACCGGCCCCAGCGGCAGCAGTCAACTCGTCGGCTACGTGGTGCCCGCTCCCGGCAGCACGACCGGCACCGCCGCACTGACCGCCCACCTCGCAACGCGACTAGCGACGCACATGATCCCCACGGCCATCCGCACGGTCGACCGGATACCCCTCACCCCCACCGGCAAAGTCGATTACCAGGCCCTACCCGCACCCGAATGGCGACCCGCCCGGTTCCGGCCGCCGTCCACCGCACTCGAGAGCACCGTCTGCGACGCCTTCACCCGGACCCTCGGCATCGAGCGGGTCGGCCTCGACGACGGCTTCTTCACCCTGGGCGGCAACTCGCTTGCCGCGGCCGAACTGGTGGCGCGCCTTGCCGAGTCGACCGGTGTCGACGTGCCGGTTCAGTGGATCTTCACCGATCCGACGCCCGAGTCGCTGGCCCGCCGAATCGACATGCGCCGTCACGGGCTCGACGAGCAGGACCCCGGCGATGCGCTGTCCGTCCTGCTTCCGCTGCGCGCCGCTGGAAACGAGCCGCCGCTGTTCTGCGTGCACCCAGCCATCGGATTGGCTTGGGGCTTCAGCGGACTCGTGCAGCACATCGATCCCGACCGCCCCGTGTACGGGGTGCAATCCCCGGCATTCAGCGATGCCACCGCGGAGTTCGAGACGCTCGATCAACTGGCCGCCCGCTATGTCCAGGAGATCCGGGCTGTCCAGCCGCACGGCCCGTACCAGCTGCTCGGCTACTCGCTCGGTGGCACCATCGCGCACGCGATCGCGGTCCAACTCCGCGGCGATGGCGAGTCCGTCGCCACCCTGGCCATGATGGACACCCGTGTCGTCACCGCCGACACCGTCCGGGTGCCCACTCCTTCCATCGGGCAGCTGCTCGCCGAGTTCGCCGGCCTCGATGTGCCACCGGGCGCGGCCGATCTCACCGCCGCGGCCGCGGCCGAACTGCTCCACCGACAAGGCGGACTCTTCACCGCCGTGACCCCCGAGCACCTCGTGATCCTGCACGACGACTACACCCGGCTCGTCGACCTCACCTGGAACCACCGGCCGACTCCCTTCGACGGCGACTTGATCTACTTCAGCGCCGGCGCCCACACAGACGACGGCCCCTCGCCGGCCCTCGCATGGCACAACCTGATCAACGGCCGGATCATCGACCATCACATTCCGGTCCGGCACGAGCGGATGATCGAACCCGAGTCGCTGCGCGCGATCGGACTCGTCCTCACCGAGCACTTCCGCTCAGCCCGGACCACCCCGATGGAACCCGCCACCTCCGCAAGGACAAGCCGATCATGAACCCGCACCGAATCGTCGGGACACGTTCCGGCATCGAGCCGGTCAACCTATTCGCTCCCGATCCGTCGACGCATATCGACCCGCACCCCCGTGCTGCCGAATTGCGTAGGTGGACTCGCGAATACCTGTGCCAGCCGCACCCCGACCTCGGCCGGTCCGGTCCGGTCTGTCCTTACACCAGCCACGCCATCGCGAACCAGTCGCTCTGGGCCGCGTTCTTCGAGCGCCCTTCCGTCGACGCCGAGTGCCTGACCGCGATCATCGACGATCTGTACGACATGTTCCCCGCCCTGCCACCCCAGGATGAACCCGAATGCAAGTTCAAGGCCGTCCTCGCGGTCTTCCCGAACCTCACCGATTACGCCGACATCGACGCGGTGCAACATGACCAGAAGTCCCGGTTCGTCGCAAAGGGTCTGATGCTCGGCCAGTTCTATCCGGGCTGCACCGTCCCGGGGCTACGCAACCCGGCCTTCCCCGCACTCGACGCGCCCCTGCCCATGCTCGCCATTCGCCATATGGCCGCCACCGACTTCCCATTCCTCAGCTCCCGCCATGAATGGGTGGACTCCTATCTCAAAATATTCGCCCCCGCGATCCCCAAGTTCATCACCAGCGCCATGTCCGACAGACTCGTGCAGACAACCGAAGCCTCGGACGGAAATCACTGAGATCGGGTCCCGGACAAGGCAACCGAGCCATCGACAACGCGGCGGCGGCTCGTCAGCATGCGGCGGCTGAGCAGCGGTATCGAGCAGGCGCTACGCTCGTCGGCGTGCTGCTTTCCGATCGTGACATCCGTGCGGAGATCGCCGCTGGGCGTCTCGGCGTCGAGCCGCTCCTGGAAAACCTGATCCAGCCGTCGAGTATCGATGTGCGGCTGGATGGGCTGTTCCGGGTATTCGACAACACGCGGTACACCCATATCGATCCGGCGCAACGTCAGGATGAGCTGACCAGTCTGGTCGAGCCCGACGCGGGTGAGCCTTTCGTGCTGCACCCCGGCGAATTCGTGCTCGGCTCCACGCTGGAGGTGTGCACGTTGCCGGACGATCTGGCCGGTCGGCTCGAAGGCAAGTCCAGTCTCGGACGGCTCGGCCTGCTGACTCACTCGACGGCGGGCTTCATCGATCCGGGCTTCAGCGGCCACATCACACTGGAACTGTCGAATGTCGCGAATCTGCCGATCACCCTGTGGCCGGGTATGAAGATCGGTCAGCTGTGCCTGTTGCGCCTGACCAGCCCCGCCGAGAACCCCTACGGCAGCACCAGTGCGGGCTCCAAATACCAGGGCCAGCGTGGACCGACCCCCTCCCGCTCATATCTGAACTTCCCGCTGGCCACTTAGTCTGTGGCAGTGCGGGTTTCGGCGGGCCGGAAATAGTCGCGACCAGCGGCAGCGACCCGTACGCATCGGCGTCGATCCGAACGAGCTTCCTCGTCTCGCTCGAATCTTGCAGATGCGTACGGGTTTCGGCTCCAGGACGCAACCCCACTGCCCTTTCGCTGCCTCTTCGCCTACGTTGGATCGCGCGGATCCGGCCCGAAAAACACCCGACCGAGCCCGCCCCTGTCGACTGCCAGTAGAGGGGCGGACTCGGTAGGCCCGGCGGCGGGGACCGACGACGCATTCAGTCCCCGCCACCCGCCCCCACCGCGAGTGCCGTCGTGATGACGACGGATAACGGTGGGAGCGTGTCGCCGCGACTCGGTGGGTTGACCCAGAAGCACCCTTCCCGGGTCCACCGACCGAGCCCGGTCGGCAACATCACGGCACTGCCGATGGCCGGTATGCCTATATCGAGACGGTTCAGCACCTCCAATACCTGCGCGCCCGGCCGACTGTCCGGCTCGGCGAGGAAGCTCCAGCGAATCTGTCTGGCCAGCATGGGGCCCCTCGTCCCCTGCTGTTCCAGTGCGGCCCTGACCTTTTCGGCCCGAATCGTCGGCAGATGGACAACGCAGACCCGGCCGGTGATGGGCAGCATCACGAACCCGCCGCGTTCGGTGACCGGTAATCCGAACTCGTGCCGGTAATAGGCCACCCAATCATCGACTGTTCTGAGTTTCTCCACGTTCACGGCCAACTCCTTGCCTCCTCGTATCCAAGGGTCCTGTGCCGGACGGCGATTCGGGAATCGCCCACCCGCTCGCCTTCTACTGCCATTCCGCTGCCTCTGATAGCGGACGGCTTTTGCCTGTGGCCGCACTCACAAAGCGCTCGTACCCTGGGAAGGAGTTCGTCGGAAGGGATGACGTCGTGGTCCGGCAGTGGTCAGGTAAAGAGGCCCGTGCCCTTCGCGATGCCAGGCGGATGAGTATCCGGGAGTTCGCAGCGCATCTGGGTGTGCACGAGCGGCTCGTATCGAAGTGGGAGGCCGGCGGCGCACGGGTCCATCCACGTCCGGTGAATCAAGCCGCCCTCGATACATCCCTGGCCAGGTCCGACGATGTTGTGCGGGCGCGGTTTGCGGCCATGATCGATCAACCCGTATTCGATCGACCGACCGCGCCCGGATTCGAAAGGCGGGCCGATACCTCGGCTCGCGCCAATTATTCGAGTGACGCGGATCTTTTGGCTCTCATAGACGCCGGTGCGATGAGAGGTGATGCGTTAGCGGCGATTTCGGAGAGGGATCTGATCATGGCGGCTGCCCATGAGGCGAGCGAGCATGCCGGCCAGGCCGAGAGCACCAATGTGGGTGCCACCACCTTGGAGCAGCTCGATGCCGATGTCACGCGCATCGCGAACGAATATGTGCACATCCCGCCGGTACCGATGATGGTGGAGATGCTGCGAGTGCGACGCCGGGTGTACCGGCTGCTGGAGGGGCATCAGCGCCCCGCCGATACCAGCCATCTGTATCTGCTGGCAGGCACGCTGTCGGGATTGCTCGCCAATGCGAGCACCGACCTCGGCTATCTCGATGCCGCGGGCGAGCAGATCAGAGCGGCCTGGGCCTATTCGGAATTGTGTGGTCACAACGGGTTGCGTGCCTGGACCCGCGGCATGCACGCGCTGATCGAATACTGGTCCGATCGACCGCGTCGGGGAGTGCTGCTGGC
Organism: Nocardia sp. NPDC102475; assembly: GCF_055584605.1. Classification (NCBI taxonomy): domain Bacteria; kingdom Bacillati; phylum Actinomycetota; class Actinomycetes; order Mycobacteriales; family Nocardiaceae; genus Nocardia; species Nocardia sp. NPDC102475. The sequence goes on from NZ_JBVJLS010000021.1 coordinate 13,445, forward strand.
ACAGAGCGGGCATGACTTCGCCGAATCGGCCACGGCCAAGGTTCGACTATTGAATATCGAGGCCAGAATCTGGTCCCGGTTGGGCAGTGACGCCGACGCCGATCGCTGTATCCGGGCCGCCGACGATGCCCGCGAGGTGTCCGATACCGACTCGCTGCACGACGAGGTCGGTGGCGTCTTCGGCTTCAACGAGGCCAAGGCCCATTACTACGCGGGCGCGACCTATATCCATCTCGGTCAGGCCGAACCCGCGTTGGCCGCGACGCAACAGGCCATCGAGTTGTACGCGAACGGCCCGTCCGAGCGGCGTTCCTATGGCACCGAGGCGATGGCCCGGGTCGACAGCGCGGCGGCGCATCTGATCAACGGAAGTCTGGACGGTGCGGCCGCCGCGCTGGTTCCGGTGCTCGGCCTGGCCGAGGACAAGCGCATCGCCCAACTGGAGGAACGGCTCGTCGGGCTGCGGCGGCGGATCGCCCGACCGGAGTTCCGCGACGCCGTCGAGGCGCGGTTCCTCGACGAGAAAATCGAAGAGTTCTGCGAAACCACTGCGGCCAAAGGCATCCCGCCGGGCAACTCGTCGGCCTGATTCGGCGGAGCGCACTGGATCAAACTGCGGCTACAAGCACTGGCGACCACCACGGAGCGAGTTTTACGAGCGACCCGTTCGCGGCCCGTCTCGCGTCCGAGTGGCCGAAGCGCATGCGACGAAGTCGCGAGTCTCGGCGGCGCCGCTAGCGACTGCTTGCAGGTCGCTCGAAAGGGTCAGCCGCGAGACACCAGGGGGCCGCGAACACGCAGCGCCGAAGGCGCTGCCATCAGGCACCGATTAACCAGTTGCCGGAGATGGCACCATAGGCAGGGTGAGTCCTAGCCATCTACCGCATCACCCGCCGCGCGTGCTGGAGCAATCCACGAAGCTGCAGAACGTCCTCTACGAAATTCGTGGACCGGTGGGCGCACATGCGGCACGGCTGGAGGCGGAGGGGCATCGCATCCTCAAGCTGAATATCGGCAATCCCGCGCCGTTCGGCTTCGAGGCGCCCGATGTGATCATGCGCGACATCATCGCCGCGCTGCCGTATGCCCAGGGCTACTCGGAATCGAAGGGCATTCTCTCGGCCCGGCGCGCCATCGTGACCCGCTATGAGCTGGTCCCCGGCTTTCCCGAGCTCGATGTCGACGACGTCTACCTGGGCAACGGCGTCTCCGAGCTGATCACCATCACCATGCAGGCACTGCTCGACAACGGTGACGAGGTGCTGATCCCGGCACCCGACTATCCGCTGTGGACCGCGATGACCAGTCTGGCCGGTGGCACCCCGGTGCACTACCTGTGTGACGAATCCAACGGTTGGCAGCCCGATATCGCCGATATCGAAGCCAAGATCACCGATAAGACCAAGGCGTTGCTGGTGATCAATCCGAACAACCCGACCGGCGCGGTGTACTCCACCGAGGTGCTGCAGCAACTGGTCGACCTTGCGCGCAAGCATCAGCTGCTGCTGCTGGCCGATGAGATCTACGACAAGATCCTCTACGACGACGCCAAGCACATTTCGCTGGCGACGCTCGCGCCCGATCTGCTCTGCCTGACCTTCAACGGACTCTCCAAGGCCTACCGGGTCGCGGGCTACCGCTCCGGCTGGTTGGCGATCACCGGCCCCAAGGAGCATGCGGCTGGTTTCCTCGAGGGCATCGATTTGCTCGCCTCGACCAGGCTTTGCCCGAATGTGCCTGCGCAGCACGCGATTCAGGTGGCTCTCGGCGGACATCAGAGCATCGAGGATCTGATCCTGCCCGGCGGCCGGCTACTCGAGCAGCGCGATGTCGCGTGGGAGCGGCTGAATATGATCCCGGGCGTTTCCTGTGTGAAGCCGAAGGGTGCGCTCTACGCGTTCCCGAAGTTGGATCCGAACGTCTATGAAATTCACGATGATTCGAAGCTGATCCTGGATCTGCTGCTGCAGGAGAAGATCTTGATGGTGCAGGGCACCGGGTTCAATTGGCCGAATCATGATCATCTGCGGATCGTCACGCTGCCGTGGGCACGGGATCTCGCGGTGGCGATCGAGCGCTTCGGGAACTTCCTGTCGAGTTACCGGCAGTAGGAACTGGGCGGTCCGGACCTCCTCGTCAGCGTGCGCTGGGTTACCGGATCGCCCCGCTTCCGGGGGTAAAACATACCCGGTGTACGGATAGTTGCGAGTTTTGGTTACTAGCTAGCGCTAAACGAGACTTTTTGTGTACAGTGTCTCTTGGCACTTCAAGTGCCCGGTCAAGTTGTCTACCCCCCCTGGACAACCTGACCTCGGGTTAGGCTGCCTACCCCCCTGGGCGCCAACCTGCGGGCGGCGGAGACATCCCCCTGCTCTCCGCCGCCCCCTCCCGATTTCCATTCGGAACCTTTTCCTGACTCGTCGTCGTTCGTTGTCGGTCCGTGAATCCGATCTTGAAAATGAAATCCTTTAAGCTCGCACCCTGGACTACAGACGAAAAGGTAGGAGTCCGGTGAGCCATGAGTGATCATCACCATCACCACGACCATTCCGGCCCCATCGCGATCGGCGCGACCGCGGCCCGTGTGGTCGTCGGACTGCTCGCCGCGATCGGTGTCGTGGTCGTGATCGCCGCGATCGTGCTGTGGCCGAGCAGCCAGCACATCGACATCCCGCTGCCGATGCAGAACGCGGGCGGTGGCGCGGTGCAGACCGAGGCCGGAACCGTGGTGATGCAGGACGTCGGTGCGTGCGGCAGCAGTTCGATCGGCAAGGTGTTCATCGATAAGCCCGAGCAGCCGCGCGCCGCAGGCTACACCTGTCAGCGCAGTCTGATCAGCATCGATTCCGGTCCGCACAAGGGCAATCACACCCTGCTCGAAATCGCGCCCGGCCCAGGACAACCCGATCTGCACGCCGGTGACCACATCCGGATCGTGCGGCAGACCGATCCGAGCGGAATGCCGCTGTACTCGTTCGAGGACTACTCGCGCGGGCTGCCGTTGACCCTGATCGTGCTGGCCTTCGTGGTCGTGGTCATCGTGGTGGCACGCTGGCGCGGATTGCGGGCATTGCTCGGGCTGGTCTTCGCCTTCGCGGTGCTCGTGCTGTTCATGCTGCCCGCACTGTTGGACGGTAGGCCCGCTATTCCGGTCGCGCTGGTCGCGGGTGCGATGATCCTGTATGCCGTGCTGTACCTGGCGCATGGTGTGAATCTGCGCACCAGTTCGGCGCTGCTCGGCACGCTGACATCGATGATCGTCGCGGCGGTGCTGTCCTGGGTCGCCATCGAGGTCACGCATCTGACCGGGCTATCCGAGGAACAGAACACCAACGTCGCCACCTACATCGAGCACGTCAGCATTACCGGTCTGCTGCTGGCGGGCTTCATCATCGGTTCGCTCGGTGTGCTCAACGATGTCACCATCACCCAGGCCTCGGCCGCCTTCGAACTCGCCGCCATCGATGAATCCGCTTCGCGCCGCGAGGTTTTCGCCGCCGCCATGCGCGTCGGCCGGGACCATATCGCGAGCACGGTCTACACCCTGGTGCTGGCCTACGCAGGTGGCGCGCTTCCGTTGCTGCTGCTGTTCAGTGTCGCGGGCCGCTCCATTCGCGATGTCCTGACCGGCGACGCGGTCGCCATCGAAATCGCCCGCTCCTCCGTCGGCGGTATCGCGCTGGCCCTTTCGGTCCCGTTGACCACTGCCATCGCCGTCATGCTCGCCCGGCCCTTCGGTCACAAGCCCGAACCCGCCGCTCCAGCGCGGCACTCGCGGCATGCGAAGTCCGAGGCGTCCGCACCTTCCCGTCGCTCGCCGTCGCGCTCCTCCGCCGCGGCTCCCGGCCGCCAACGGACCTCAACCCCGGCCCGGGATGACGAGCCGGGCCCGGCTGCCTGGAACGACCAACCCTCGAATCCCCGAGCATACGAACGCAGTCGGGACTACCGCAGCGCCGACCCGCGGGACTACGAACCCGACTACGACACCGACCCGCGCGGCTACCGCCGCCCGGATCCGCGCAGATCCTGGGACGACGACGGCCCTGCCTCTCGGTAGCAGGTCACCGGTTCAGCGCGGCGCGGGTGGCGGGAAGGGGAGGATCACGGGCGGAATCGTCGGCACCACGATCGGCGGAAGTCCTGGCACGACAATGGTATTCGGGCCGGGCGTGGACGGGGGCGGCTCCGTGGTCGTCGCACGGTACGGGGGCGGGGCGGCCACCGACTCGGCGGACTCGGTGGTGCTGGCCGGTGCGACGGCGATCTGCGGGTCCAGGGTGGTGGTGCGCGGCGGGTTGGTCGGCGAGACCGAGGTCGGGTGGTCACTGCTCTGCGAATCGCGCGTGAGAACCTGTGGGCCGTAACCGAGTCCGAGTCCGATCGCCGCGACGACAGCTAGCGCGCTGACGGTCAACACCGCACCATTGATTTCCCGCTTGCCGCGGCGCCGTTTGGGCGGTGCGGATAGCCAAGCGGGTGAGAGTTCATCGTCATCGAGCAGCGAATCCGCGGCGGACGCGTGCTGCTGCGGGGTCTGGACGACCGTGCGCACCGGCCGCGCCATCAGGGCGGCACCGCGGGTGACCACCGTCTCCGGGCTGTCGGGCACGATGACCGGCACACCCATCCAGCGTTCGAGGACCTTGGCGATCAGCGGAATTCGCGCGCAACCGCCGATCGCGAGCACACCGTGCACCGGACGATCCGAGCGCACGATGACATCGCGTGCCATCCGCGCCGACGATTCGATCGCCAGCATGATGAGGGCTTCGAAATTCTCCTGGGCCAGCAGTACCAGCCCTTGTTCGCTGGGCAGCGCCACGGCGGTATTCGAGGACAGCTGCTCCTTGGCCTCGCGGCACAGTGCGTCCAGGGCGGCCAGCCCCGCCGAATCCGGCGGATGCGCGATCCGGCCCGAGGCGATCTGCTGTTCGCGGATCAGCGAATCCAGGTAGTCGCCGCTGATATCGCTGGTGCGTTCGCTGTGGCGGATCTCACGGGTCTGGGTGTCGACGACGCTGACCGTCAGTCCGGAGCTGCCGAGGTCGTAGACGACGAGTGAGGAGATGCCGCGGATATCCCCGGTGGCCTGCGCGAATTCGACCGCCGCGACAATTTCGGGCACCAGTTCGTAATTGGTGAGCTGCTGACGCGCCATGGCCGCGCGCAGCGCCTTGGCATGCTGCTCACTGCGGTAGGCGATCGCGGTGGCCGCGATACCGGGCATGGATTCCAGCGTCACGCCGATCGCCTCGGCGGCCAGCTCCTCCACCTGGTGCTCGACAACCGGAATGGTCTGCAGATCGAAGGAATGCGGGGCGATGGGGCCGTGGGGGCTCGCGGTGTGTGGTCGCGCCATACGGACGGCGCCGGCCCCCACCGAAACTCCCAGAACCGAACTCATCAGCTGCCCATCCCGTTTCACACATCACGACATGCGAGCCCGCGCCGCCCGCCGGGGGATCGGCCCGCTCTCGGGACCCTACCGCCGACGTCCGACAGACCCGAAGGCAGGATCTGATCGTTCCGGCGTCGCCCCCGCGTCGCAGGCAACTCTACGGTGTGCCGAGTCCGGCGTACACCCATCCGGCATCTCTCCAGGTGGCTCGATTGAGACAGTTCCGGCCGTCGATGATCGACCGTTTGCGAACCACCGGATCGAGGTCTTGCGGACGCAATGCGACGAATTCGTCCCACTCGGTCAGCACCAGCACCACATCGGCGCGATCGCAGGCCTCGGTCACCGAGGTCGCGTAGTTCAACGTGGGGAAGACCCGTCGCGAATTCTCCGCCGCCTTCGGGTCGTACACCGTCACCACCGCGCCGTGCAACTGGATCATCCCGGCCACATTCAGCGCGGGTGAGTCACGCACATCGTCGGATTCGGGTTTGAAGGCCGCACCCAGCACCGCCACATTGGCGCCGAGCAGCGATCCGCCGCAGGCCCGCGCGGCCATATCGACCATCTTGGTGCGGCGGCGCATATTGATGTTGTCGACCTCGCGCAGGAAGGCCACCGCGTGATCGGCGCCGAGTTCGCCGGAGCGCGCCATGAACGCGCGGATGTCCTTGGGTAGGCAGCCGCCGCCGAAACCCAGTCCGGCATTGAGGAATCGGCGGCCGATGCGTGCGTCGTAGCCGAGTGCGTCGGCCAGCATGGTCACATCGGCGCCGGTCGCCTCGCAGACCTCGGAGACGGCATTGATGAAGGAAATCTTGGTTGCGAGAAAGGCATTCGCGGAGACCTTGACCAATTCGGCGGTGGCCAGGTCGGTCAGCAGGAACGGCACCTCGGCCGCGATCAGGTCCGCGTAGATCTCGCGCACCAATTCCTCGACCCAGGCGGCGCTTTCGCGTTCGCGATCCACGCCGAGCACCAGTCGATCGGGGCGCAGTGTGTCCTTCACCGCGAAACCCTCACGCAGGAACTCCGGATTCCACGCCACCTCGACCTCGGCGTCGGTCAGCGCGCGGGCCCGCGTGCCCAATGCGGCGGCGGTTCCGACCGGCACCGTCGACTTCCCGACGATCACCGACGGCCGCTCCAGCAGCGGTGCGAGCGTATCGACCACGGCGTGCACATATTTCAGGTCCGCGGCGTACTCGCCCTTCTTCTGCGGTGTCCCGACCCCGAGGAAATGCACCTGGGCGTGGTCGGCGGCTTCCGCGTACGAGGTGGTGAAGCGCAGCCGACCGGCGTCCAGGTTCCGGCGCAGCACCTCCTCCAGGCCGGGTTCGTAGAACGGCACCACACCATCGGACAGCTTCGCGACCTTGCCCGGATCGATATCCACGCCGATCACATCGTGTCCGAGCTCGGCCATGCACGCCGCGTGCGTGGCCCCGAGGTACCCGGTTCCGAAGACTGTGCATCGCATGATCGATTGATAGGTCCCGCCGATGGCCACCCCACGTCAGCGAGGCAAGGGTCTCGGCAACAGCAGATGTACATGTGGCGACATGAATGACGGATAGCGTTCTGACCTGCGTAAACTCATCCGATGACGGCCCGGTTACGATCTATCTCGTGCGACGCCAGCGCAGCATCCGGGCCCGCAGCGCCTGGGTGGTACTCGGCGTTGCGGTGGTGGCGCTGATCGCTGGTCTGTGGCCGGTTTACGTCCGGCCGCAGGTGGATATGCCCGCGAAGGCCGATGCGATCCTGGTGCTCGGCGGCGCGCACGATGGGCGCGAGAAGCTGGGGCTGCGGCTGGCCAGTGCGGGGTACGCGCCCCGGGTGCTGTTCTCGGACCCGTACGAGAACAGTGCGGTGATGAACCGAATCTGCCACAGCCGCTACAGCTTTCAGGTCACCTGCTTCGATCCTTCGCCGCGCACCACGCGTGGTGAAGGTCGTGAACTCGCTGAACTCGCCGCGGCGGAAGGTTGGCGTCGAGTCATCGTCATCACCTTCACGCCGCATATCTCGCGAGCCCGCTACATCCTCGGGAAATGCTGGGACGGTGAGGTGCTGATGGTGGATCCGCAGCCGCGTCTTTCGGTCGCCAGGTGGGCCTACGACTACGTCTACCAGTCCACCGGATACGTCAAGGCGTTGTTCGAAGACTGCTAGCGCCCGCAAGTGCAGGCAGGTGGCATCAGTTTGATTTCCGGCGTGAGACAGACGTACATTGTGTCTCGTGGGGCCGCAGAGCGACCCGATGCAATGACGCAGATCCCTCCGGGAGGGCAGATGGATTACGACTGGTCAGCGGCCGATCTGGACTTTCGCGACGAGGTTCGCGCATTTCTCGGCGAGAAGCTGACGCCGGAGCTGCGGCGGGCCGGGCGCTTGGCGACGAGCGTGTACCCGGACCACGAGGCGAGCATGCAATGGCAGCACATCCTGCACGAGCGCGGCTGGGCCGCACCGGCCTGGCCGGTGGAGCACGGCGGCTGCGATTGGAGCCTCACCCAGCACTACATTTTCAATCGCGAGTCGATGCTGGCCGGTGCGCCGTCGCTCTCGCCGATGGGCATCCGGATGGTCGCGCCCGCGATCGTCGCATTCGGTACGCCGGAGCAGCAGGCCTTCTATCTACCGCGCATCCTGACCGGGGAAGTCTTCTTCTGCCAGGGCTATTCGGAACCGGAGGCCGGTTCGGACCTGGCCTCGCTGACCATGGCCGCCGTCGACGACGGCGCCGATTTCGTCTGCACCGGCAGCAAGATCTGGACTACCCATGCCACCGAGGCGAATTGGATCTTCTGCCTGGTCCGGACCTCGCGCGAAGGGAAGAAGCAGCAGGGCATCACCTTCCTGCTGATCGATATGACCACGCCGGGTATCGAGATCCGCCCGCTGGTGATGACCTCCGGCGAACAGGTGCAGAACCAGGTCTTCTTCGATAACGTCCGGGTGCCGAAGGCCAATGTGCTGGGCCGGATCGATGACGGCTGGACCGTCGCGAAATATCTGCTCGTGCACGAGCGCGGCGGTGCGGCAGCGCCGATGCTGCAGGTCATGGCGCAAGATGTGGCCACCGCGGCGGCCGAGCAGACCGGACCCGACGGCAATCCGCTGATCGATGACGCGGCATTCGCGGCGAAGTTGGCGGAGGCTCGAATTCGTACCGAGGTGCTCGAAATCCTGGAGTACCGCACGCTTTCGGCGATGGCGCGGGGCAAGAATCCGGGTCCGGCGTCCTCGATGCTCAAGATCCTGGCCACCGAATTGAGTCAGCGGCTCACGGAATTGGCGCTGGAGGCGGCCGGTCCGCGTGGCCGGGTTTATCAGCCGCATGCCACCGCGCCGGGCGGCCCGATCGCCGAATTCACCCCGCCCGCCGACGGATATCGCAGCGGCGCGGACTGGCAGGCGGTCGCGCCGCTGCGCTACTTCAACGACCGAGCGGGCTCGATCTATGCGGGCAGCAACGAAATTCAGCGAAATATTCTCGCCAAGGCAGCATTGGGGCTCTGATGGACTTCACCTTCACCGATGAGCAGGAACTGCTTCGCGACGCGGTGGCCGGATTCCTCGGCGCTCGTTACGAACTGGACAAAAGCCGGGGCGCGGCGAAATCCGATACCGGTTGGCAGCCGGGCGTGTGGCGCGGATTCGCCGAGGAGCTGGGCATTCTCGGCGCCACCCTGCCCGAGCGGGTCGATGGAATGGGCGGTGGTCCGGTCGAGTTGATGATCATCACCGAGGAACTCGGCCGCGCGCTGGTCGTCGAGCCGTATGTCGACACCGTGGTGGTCGGCGCCGGTCTGCTGAATCGCGCCGGTGGCGAGCACGCGGATTCGGTACTGCGCCAGATCGTTTCCGGTGCGGCACGGACCGCGTTCGCGGCGCTGGAGCCGAGCTCGGGACAGACGCTGCACGACGTATCGACCACCGCGCGCCGCGATGGTGACGGGTGGGTGCTCGATGGCGTCAAGACCGTCGTGACCAGTGCGCCGCTGGCGACGCATCTGCTCATTACCGCGCGCACCGCCGGTGATCGGCGCGATGAGGACGGAATCTCGCTATTCCTTACCGAATTCGATGCCGCTGATCTGCCTGCCGGTGTCGAGGTGCACTCGTATCGGACGATCGATGACCGGGTCGGCTCCGATATCACCTTTACCGGATTCCGATTGCCCGCCGATGCGCTGCTCGGTGCCGAGGGTGCGGCATGGGACGCGATCGATGCAACGGCGGACGAGGCGATCGCCGCGATCGCATCCGAGGCCGTCGGCTGCATGCGAAAGGTGTTGGCGGACACCGTCGAATACGCCAAACAGCGGCAGCAGTTCGGCCAGCCGATCGGCAGTTTCCAGGTGCTCCAGCATCGCATGGTCGATATGTTCATCGAGCTCGAGCAGGCCATTGCCGCGGTGTATCTCGCCGTCTACTCGTTGGGTGCTTCCTCGGCGGACCGGGCGCGGGCGGTCTCGGCCGCGAAGGTCACCATCGGTCGGGCCGCGCGCTTCATCGGCCAGAACGCCGTGCAGCTGCACGGTGCCATGGGCATGACCGAGGAACTCGCGATCGGCCACTACTTCAAGCGACTGACCGCGATCGAATACGAATTCGGTTCCAGCGACCAGCATCTCGCTCGTTATGCGGCGCTGACGAGGCCGTAGTCGTGTCCGACGGGGCGGCGGTCGTATCGAAACCGGCGCGTGCGGATGTGATCGACCTCGCGCACCGCTGGTTCCTCGACGGCCGCCGCATCGATATGCAGCAGCTCGCGCGCGAACTCGGTATCGGCCGCGCCACGCTCTATCGCTGGTGGGGCAGCAGGGAAGTGGTGGTCGGGGAGGTGGTGTGGCGGGTGATCGCGGAGGCGATCACCCGGGTCGAGGCGCGCGGTTACGGTGCGCCTGCCGCACGTTTCGTCCGCAATTTCGGCAAGCTCGCCGATACCGTGCGCACCTTCGAACCGCTGTCGCGCTTCGTCGCCGAGGATCCGGAGTACGGACTGCGCGTCCTGACCTCGCGTTACACCGTGGTGCAGGCCCGAATGATCGATTGGGTCGCAGAGCGTTTGGCCGGGCTGCCCGATCTGGATCCACGCATCGAGATCCGCGATCTCGCCTATGCGATCGTGCGCATCGGCGAAGCTTTCGTCTGGAGCGATGTCATCACCGGTGACCCGCCGCAGTCCGAAAAAGCGACCGCCATGGTCGAGTTGCTCATCTCCGCCGCGTCCGGCAAGCGCTGAACCGAAGTCGGGAGCCGAATTGTCCTATAGCACCATTGCTTACCGCGTTGCGGATGCGATCGCCACGATCACGCTGAATCGACCCGAGGCGCGCAACGGTTTCACCACCGAGATGGCCGATGAACTCCCGTCCCTGGACGATTGGTTGGCGTAGGACCGAGCGGTCAACGAAAAGCAAGCGGCCCGGGTGCGCAATGCGCACCCGGGCCGCTCACTTGTTTCCGCTTACCCGTCAGTTCTTGCGGCCGGGGGCCTTGGCGCCGGATTTGAAGCCGAGGCCGCCGGGCTTGGCGGGTGGAGGTGCCACGGCTGGGGTGCCGTTGCCGTTGGTGGGCTGGGCCGGTTCGTCGGCGGGTTCCGTTGCGGCTTCCGGGGTGGCGGAGGCCGGTTCGGCGGGAGCCGGGGTGGCCGTGCCGGGGGCCTTGGGGCCGGGGCGTTTGAAACCGGACTTCATGGCCAGGCCCTTGGCGGGGATGGACGGTTTGGTTTCGGTCGGGGTCGAAACCGGTTCGGTCGCGGGGGTTTCCGCTACCGGGGCCGCTTCGGCGGGGGCCGAGGCTTCCGGTGCCTTGGCTCCGGGTGCCTTTGCCGCGCCCTTCATGGCGAGCCCCTTGCCCGGTGCCTTCGCCGGACCCTTCATTGCCAGGCCCTTGACCGGCGGTGCTGCCGGTGCCTCGGCAGCGGGTGCTGCTTCGGTGGCGGCGTCGGGAGTTGCCTTGGCGCCGGGCGCTTTTGCCGCGCCCTTCATGCCGAGGCCCTTGCCCGGTGCCTTGGCGGGGCCCTTCATCGCGAGGCCCTTGACGGGTGCGGCCGGAGCAGTCGCCGCTGCCGCGGTGTCCTCGGCCGGAGCCGGGGTCGCCTTGGCGCCGGGCGCCTTCGCGGCGCCCTTCATGCCGAGACCACCACCTGGTGCCTTGGCCGCACCCTTCATACCCAGACCACCGGGTGCCTTGCCACCGCCCTTCATCGCAAGACCACCACCAGCCGGAGCCGCCTTCGGTTCGGCGGGCGCTTCGGCCGCCGGTGCCGGTTCGGGCTCGGCGGCAACCGGTTCCGGCTCGGAGACCTGCTTCGGTTCCTGCACCACGGTCAGGTTCTCGGTGAGCTTCGACGGGTCGACCCGGTCGATGGCATCGAGCATCAACTGGGCGACATCGACGACCTCGACGCCCTGGCCGACCTCGCCGCTGTCCTTGCGGGCGGTGACACCGTCGGTGAGCATGACGCGGCAGAACGGGCAGCCGGTCGCGATCTTGGACGGTTCGTTGCCACCGTTCAAGGTGGACAGCGCCTCGTCGACGCGATCGATATTGATCCGCTTGCCGAGCTGCTCTTCCATCCACATCCGCGCGCCACCGGCGCCACAGCACATGGAACGTTCGCCGTGCCGGGGCATTTCGACGAGGGTGGAGCCGGAGGCTTCCATCAACTCGCGCGGTGCGTTGTAGACCTTGTTGTGGCGGCCCAGGTAGCACGGGTCGTGGTAGGTGACATTCTGCGATACCGAGGCGACCGGGATCAGCTGCTTGGTGCGCACCAGCCGGTTCAGCAGCTGGGTGTGGTGCACCACCTCGTAGGTGCCGCCGACCTGCGGGTACTCGTTGTTCAGCGCGTTGAAGCAGTGCGCACAGGTGACGACGATCTTCTTGCGCGACTGCTCGACACCCTCGAACACCGAGTTCAACAGTTCGATGTTCTGCTGCGCGAGCTGCTGGAACAGGAATTCGTTACCCGCCCGGCGCGCGGAGTCACCGGTGCAGGTCTCGTCGGCGCCGAGCACCATGAACTTCACGCCCGCGGTGGCCAGCAGCTCCGCGACAGACTTGGTGGTGCGCTTGGCGCGATCCTCGTACGCACCCGCACAGCCGACCCAGAACAGATACTCGTACCCGTCGAAGGAGTCCGCATCCTGGCCGAAGACCGGGATCTGGAAGTCGAGTTCGTTGATCCAGTTCAGCCGGTCCTTGGCGTTCTGGCCCCACGGGTTGCCCTTGTTCTCCAGGTTCTTGAACAAACCGGCCAGCTCGGAGGGGAACTCCGACTCGATCAACACCTGGTAGCGGCGCATATCGATGATGTGGTCGACATGCTCGATATCGACCGGGCACTGCTCGACGCACGCACCGCAGGTGGTGCAGCTCCACAGCACCTCGGGGTCGATGATGCCGTTGACGTCCTCGCCGCCGACCAGCGGGCGCTCCGCCTCGGCCTTGGCCAGTTCGGAGATCTTGGCCAGCTTCGCCTCGTCAGGCTTGCCGTCGCCGTCGACCAGGCCGATCTCGTCGCCGCCCATATCCTTGCGGCCACCGGCCAGCAGGTACGGCGCCTTGGCGACACCGTGGTCGCGCAGCGACATGATCAGCAGCTTGGGCGACAACGGCTTACCGGTATTCCAGGCCGGGCACTGCGACTGGCAGCGACCGCATTCGGTGCAGGTGGTGAAGTCCAGCCAGCCCTTCCAGGAGAAGTCCTCGACCCGGCCCGCGCCGAAGGTGTCGACATCCGGGTCGGCGGTCTCCATATCGACCGGCTTGCCCCTGGACATCATCGGCTTCGCGGCGCCAAGTGCGACGCCGCCGTCGTCCTCACGCTTGAAGTAGATATTGAAGAAGGCCGCGAACCGGTGCCAGGCGACACCCCAGTTGATATTGCGACCGACCAGCAGCAGGAAGGTGCTGCCCGAAACCATCTTGATGAACGCGAAGATGGCGACCATCGCCACGCTGGAGGGCAGCAGCTTGGCCACCTGCATGGTGAAGAAGTCGGTCCACGCCTCGGAGTGGCCGTAGGTGGCGATCTTGCCCGCCTTCACCATGACCATGCCGATGCCCTCGAGGAAAACGATCGCCTCGATGACATAGGCCGGAGCGAACCGGGAACCGCTGAATCGCGACAGTCGCGCGGGCACCCGCGGGTGGTTGAGCTGGCGAATGGCGATCAGCACCAGGATGCCGATCACGGTGCCGATGCCGAGCAGTTCGTCCCACAGGTGGTAGATGCCCCAGCCGCCGATGATCGGCCAGTGGAATTCGGGATCGAAGGTCTGCCCGTACGCCTCGAAGTACAGGATGAAACCGCCGAGGAAGCCGATCATCACCAGCCAGTGCGCCCAGCCGACCGTGCGGAATTTGTTCATCCGGGTGTGGGCGAGGAATTCGACGATCATCGTCTTCAAGCGCGGGAAGAATGGTCGCCAACGATCCGGCGCGGGCTGGCCGATCATGATCGCGCGGGTCATTTTGCCGACGCCACCGACGAATGATGCCCAACCCAGCAGGCTGAACGCCACACCAATCGTGCCCAGCGTCAATGTCAGGGCATTCATGTCGCGACCTTTCTTTAGAGGCAACACGAGCGTGGGCGGCGATCTCGCCACCCGGTTGGCTCGTATCCTAACTGCAGGTAAGTTACCCACCGGTAACTTACCTGTCTATCGTACGATCGGCGGTTGGCTCTTGCCCCCTCTTCCTGGGGCTTGACCGGATTTTCGCCTGTGATGGATTTCACGAAGATCGCGCGATCCGGGGGTGGTTCGGGGCGACAACCACCGTAAACAATGCGCGGTGCCCGCTCGGCGGTAAGGACAGGCTTATGTCACGCCGAGATCACAGTGGGAATAGTCGATCTCGCATCTTCATGTCGGTTCGATTACGCTCACCACGTTCTGTTTGATGTGCCTGTCTTTCACACTGCTCGGGGAGAATCCGGGGTCCGACCACCTCGGGTTGATGAGCGCTCTCGCGTGTACGGAAGCGGCGCGCGGACAACCCTGATGATGGATTGGAAACTGAATGAATCTCCGCAGCACCACCGCGGCTGCCACGATGGTCATCGGCGCGATGACCATCGGATTCGGAGTTGCTCACGCCGAGCCCGCCCCCGCGGCAGCTCAACCGATCAGCTACTCCGTGAAGCTCGTGGACAAGACGGTCGTCGCCACGCTCAAGGGGGGGACCTTCGAGCTGACGAAGTCCGACGAGGAATTGAAGGAACCAGACCTCTACACGGTCAAGGATGAACTCGGCAACACCGTCGTCTCGGTGCCGCTCGACGTCGATGTCGACCAGACCCCGGTCGACGTCAAGCCGGTTGTGAAGGACGACGGCAAGGTCCTCGAACTGACCCCGGACCAGAGCGTCAAGATCGAGCAAAAGGTGAATACGGTCAACGCCGTCGCCAAGCCGATCGCCTCCCCGGATGAAGACCAGCGGGCAATGAACGAGTTCTCCACTCAGTTCGGCATCGCCACGGCGGTCGGCGGCTTCGTCGGCACCGCCATCGGTGTCGTCGCCGGTGGTGTCATCGGCTGCATCCTCGGCCTGCCACTGCTCGGTGTCGGCTGCATTCCGGCCGCGATCGCGGGCGCGGGTATCGGTGGCATCCTCGGCACGCTCGCCGTCGGTGGTCCGATCCTGACCCTCGCGGGCATCGACCTGGTCAACACTCTGCAGGCGGCGCCCGGCACCACCAAGTTCGCCGAGAAGTCGGTGCCGGCCCAGCAGCCTGCGTCGGCTCAGCAGCCGGTGCCGGCTCAGCAGCCGAACTGATCTCGATCGAACTCGACCGGCCCGCTCCCATCAGGAGCGGGCCGTTTGCGTTTCAGGCCTGGTGCTCGCGCAAATCCAAACTGCCGCTGAAGATTTCCTCGCCCCTGTGCCGTCCGAAGCGCCCGAAGGAACGCTCGGCCATCTCGAACGAACCGTCCTCGCGCACCAGTAAGACCGTGCTCGCCCTGGTCCCGTGCAGTGCGTTGGCGATGAATCTGGCCGAGAGCGCACGCTCGCGCCGCAGCGGAACTCCGGTGTGCGGCAACAGATCATCGGGTGCTGCGGTGCGGTCGGCCAGCACCGCGAAGTAGCGCGCGACATTGCCTGGATCCGATTCGACCACCGTGCGCAGGTCGGTGAGACCGTCGCGTACCTTGGGCCAAATGGATTGGGGCGCTTCGAATGCCGCCCCCGGGCCCGGTGCGGCCGAGGTGATGAACATGCCGTTGGATACGCCATGGAAGCCCGGTGTCAGCTCCTGGGGCGGTCGTGCACTGCGGTTGGAGTGCCACCACAGCGATTCGAGATCCGAGACCAGCACGTTGTAGCCGTTGTAGTCGTCGGGGGCGGCGGCTACGTCGAGCACATACTGCTCCGGGCCCAGTAGTTCACGCTGGTCACCGATGCCGCGCAGGAAATCCATCAGCAGCGCGCCGCGCGAACGGGCATCGCCGCGTTCGTCCTTCGGATTGCGCACATTGGTGACGGTGGCGAATCGATTGCGGCCCTTGTCTTCCCGCGTCAACCCGAGCCAGGTACCCGGCGGATCGCCCGCGACCTTGCGCAGCGCCCCGAGATCCCGCCCGGCCAGCAGTCCGGGCACCTCGGACCACCATCGCATCGACTCGGTCGGGCGAGAGTAGAACTCGTCGCGGTTGGCCGCGACGATCAACCGATACTCCGGATGGACCCGCCAACCGATCAACACCAAACACATGCATTCCAGGATGCCGGAAGGTCGCCGGGCCCCACAGGGCATTTGCTGACCTTTTCGAGCGACCTGCAAGCAGTCGCCAGCGGCGGTCTCGGGCAACGCAAGTTCAGTGGATCGAGCCCAAGGAACAGCAAAAAGGCCGACAGCATTGCTGCTGTCGGCCCTTCGCGGGAGTTCTGCTAGTTGTTGACCTTCAGGCCCGGGTTGTCCGAAAGAACGACGCTGACCGGCTGGGCGAACAGCTGCGGGGCATTGCCGGTGAGTGCACCGATCAGATTCGGGATCTCACAGATCGGGAAGTCGGCCACCGACGACGCGCTGGAGATGCCCAGTGCCATCCGGCCGGACACGATCGCGCCGCCACTGTCACCCGGCAGTGCGCAGATGTTGGCGGAGAAGGCCTGGGTGAGCTCCCGGTCACCGACCTGCACGGTCTGGTCGACGGCGTTCACGATGCCGCAGCTGAAGCCGGTGCGCGCACCGGACTTGCAGACCGGAGCACCGACCACCGGCACGGCAACGCCCTCGACCGCGACCGGCTGACCGGGCTGGCGCACGAAGTTGTTGCTGAACCGGTCCTTGGCCTGATCGTTGATCCGGATGATCGAGTAGTCCTGCGAGCCGAGCACCGACTTCTGGAACGTGCCCACCTGCGCACCTGCCCGATCGCCGGCCAGCTCGTAGACGCCGGCCGCATTCCCCGAACCCGCCGACGGAATGTCCGGATTGCAGTGGCCCGCGGTGATGTTCACGACGTTGCCTGCCCGGTCCGTGCCGTTGAAGCCGAGCGAGCAGCGCAGCGACGTCTTCCCGGCGATCGAGGCGAAGCCGTCGCCACCGGCCAGCGGACCGGTCTGCATCGCAGCCGCGACCGGGGTGGTCTGCAGCTGCTCACCGGCGATCGGCGGGACCGTCACGATGACCCGCGACGGGTCGACGAAGTTCGGCATCGGCAGGCCGGCCTGCTCGACCCGCACCGCGATGCTGTTGTTGACGGGATCGACCACCACACCGCGCACCAGCGCGGAGACCGCCTCGGGCTGCCCCTCCAGCCAGCGTTCGAACGCGCTCTTCTCGCCGCGCAGCGCCGCCTCGCTCTTGGCGACATTGCGGACCTCGAATCCGGCCGACGTGGCCGCCTGGCGCGCCTCGTCGGCACCCGGGCCCTGTGCGAGCGCCACTACCGCTTTGCCGCCGTCAGCGAGCCACGAACCCGCGAAGACCTGCGGGAACTGGCGCTGCGCTGTAGTGGCGAAGGCCGCGAGCTGCTGAGCCAGATCGGCCCGGTGCAGGTACTCCTCGGGGGAGATCTTCAGATCGCGCGCGACCGCGGCGGCCAGGTCGGCGGGCAGGGCCGGCTGGTCGGGTTCTGCGTTCGCCACTGCTGCCGTTGGACCGAACAGCAGAATCGCCGCCGAGGCGGCGATAACTGTTTTTCGGACCCGGGTCTGTCGCGCTGCTGATCGGAACTGACCTATACGTGGCAGGAGCATGCCCATACCTTAAAGTGTCCGGCCGGTTATGCCTACTTATGTCGAGATGTTGTTCGGCCCACTAATGGACCGGCGGTCGGTTTGTCGGAAATACGGTGTCCGACAAGCCCTCTCACCCGGCGTTCGGACGGGTCCGCAGCGCGATGCCGGTGCCGACGCCGCCGCCGGCGGACGCATCGATATCGGCCAGGATCGAGCGGATCGGGATACCGAGCGTCGCGGTGCCGCCGTATTGGGCGAGGGCGATATTGGCCTCGTTGCAGTCGGGCGCGTCGGCGGCATTGGAACCGCTGGTGATGCCCAGGGCCAACGTGCCGGAGACGATCGCGCCGCCGCTGTCACCGCCGAGCGTGCAGGCCGAGCTGGCGAAGCCGCGCACGGTCTTGCTCACGCCCTCGGCGGTGTACAGCTGGGTTTCGACCCGATCGGCCACCACGAACCCGCAGGTGAAGGTGGAGGACTGGCCCGACTTGCAGATCGGGGCGCCGGTGACCGGCTCGGCGGTGCCGGTGATGGTCAGTGTGGTGCCATTGGAGCCGCGCACCGACGGCTGGTCCATGCCCGCATTGACCGAGCGCTCGTTGAGCTTGATGACGGAGTAGTCGAGCGCGGTCGGGCCGCCGAGGCGCGCCTTGACGAAATTGCCGAGCTCGATGCTGTTCGGGATGTCCCTGACATTGGGCAGGTAGACCGCGGCGTGCTGGTCGTCCTTTTCCAGGTTCGGGTCGCAGTGGCCCGCGCTGATGTTCAGCGCGTTACCCGCCGCGTCCACGCTGTTGAAGCCGAACGAGCAGACATCGACGCCGCGCAGCGAGGTGTCCTTCAGCGAGGTCGGCGCGGTGATGTAGGTGTCGCCGCCCATCGGACGGCGTTCGATCGGGCCGCCGCTATTGGGTGAGAGGATGACCTTGACGTTGGCGATCAGGGTCGGCAGGTTCAGCGCGTGGCCAACCGGCGTATTGGCGACCGACAGCACGAGCTGGCTGTTGAGGAAGTCGACCGCGACGGAGTTGATCGACTGGGAGATCTCCTTGGGCAGCGTGTTGATCCACTGATTCAGCTGCATCAGCGAGTTCTCCAGGCCGTTCGCCGAGATCGGGGCCAGATGGGTCTGGTAGCCGTCGGCCGCGGCGATCTTGGCGGCGTCGACCGAGGTGACCGCGACGACCGGCTTACCGTCGGTGCCGAGCCAGGCGCCCGCGTAGGTGTCGGGGCGCTCGCTGCGGAACGACTCCGCGTATTCGCTGAGCTCCTGGGCCTTGGCGGAGCGTTCCAGATACTCCGCGGGCGTCATCTTCAGATCGCGGGAAATGGCCTCGACGAGTTCGGGCGGCAGGTTCTCGGCGGAAAGCTGCCCGGGTGCTGTCGGTTCGGCCGAAGCGGCGGTGGTGACGAGCAGGGGTGCGATGAAAACGGTCGCGGCGAATCCGATCGAAGCTGCCTTGACCGCGGCGCTGCGCGCCACCAACTTGCGCATGAAGTCCCTTCGTCGGCACGAGATGTGCCACCCACTACACCGGTCAGCGGATCACTTTAAGGCACAAACCCCGGTAGGTCGCTGCGAAATCAACCAGGAGGCGCCAACTCGAACGGAATCGGCTGCTGCCACGGCAGTTGCGTCCACGTCGGCGGCGTCCACGGGAAGCCGGGACGAGTGGTCGTGGTCCGGCTCGGCCGGGTGGTGGTCGGCGGTGTCGTCGTGGTCGGTGCGGGTGTGGTGGTCGGTGTCGTCGTCGGCGGCTCGGTGGTCTCCGGTTCGCTGCTGGTGATGACGACGGGCGGTTCGGTGGTCGGCGGCGTGGTTTCCGGCACGGTCGGTAGGTCCACCGGCGGCTGTGGGGTCGGGCTCGTCGAGACCTGGTCGGATTTGGCGTCACGCACCGGCGGCACCGGTGTCGAGCCAGGATCACGGAACAGCACGGCGACACCGATGCCGCCGAGTATCAGGCCGATGCCGACCGCGACCGCGATCAGCAGTGGTGTGCCGCGGTCTTTCTTGGGTGTCGCGGCCGGCGGCGGCTCCGGGGTGGTCGCCTCGACCGCGGTCGCCGCGACCAGCGGTGCGGCCACCGGCATCGCCGCCGAATAGGCCTGCGGCTGCACCTCGGGCGTCGGCACCGCCGGGATGACATCGGTGACCACGGTCGAGTTCTCGGCATTGCTCGGATCCGGCGGGGTCGCGCCCGCCGGGGTCGCCAGCACCGCGGCCAGCGCGGCGCGCGCGGCGTCGTAGGCGTAGGCCATTTCCGGTGCGACGGCGTCGCTGCCAGGAAGGTCGCCCTCGCTGACCAGCAGTACCGATTTCAGGCCCAGGTAGTCCAGTGCGTCGCGGAGCGAGAGCACGTACTCCGAGGGCCAGCCCGCGGGATAGGTCGCGTAGAACTCGGCGGCGCCGTTCAGATGTTCGGCGGTCAGATTGATCAGGCAGAACAGTGCGGTCGCGACCAGATCCTCGGCCCGGTAGGCCTCGCCCGCGTCGACGGAGATACCGTCCGGATCGCCGACCGAGGATGCGAAACCGGTGATCGAATGCGTATGACCGGCCGGGGCCGGTCCGCCGAGGACGGTGTCGCCGTCATCGGACATATGCAGGATCGACTCGCGGACGATGAACGTCGGTTCGCCGTTATCGGTGACGATGGCCGCTGTGCAGTTGTCCTCGGCGATGCGCAGGCCCACCCCAGTGGCCATCCTCAATACCTCGCTTCGGCGTCACGGATCGGGCCGCACCCCGATCACACCAGCAGCGAGCCGTGTCCCATGGCGCGGAGCATCGACAATAACTCCGAACGAGAACGGGCACCGATCCGGCGTCGGATCCGGGCGACATGATGCTCCACCGTCTTGGCGGAAATGTACAGGCGAGCGCCGATCTCCCGGTACGTCAAACCGAGTAGGACGAGTTCGGCGACCTCGCGTTCACGTTCGCTGAGAATCGCCGCGTCGGCGACCGGTTCCGGGGCGGCGGCCTGACCGTCGCCCGAGGTCGCGGCCGTTGCGGCCGGGCGAGCCGCGGGCTCCTGCGGACGGGCGTCGGCCCGGACGGTTCTGGCCAGTTTCAGCAGGGTGGTCGCGGTCGCGGAATCGGCGGCGGCGAGTGCGGCCTCGCTCGCGAGCCGGGCGGCATCCCAGGTCAGCCCGATCTCGCTGAGTCCGGCGACCGCCGCCTGCACCGGGGCCGCGGCGACCTGACCGCGCAGCACCAGCACCCAGGTGCGGCCCGCGTCGGCGAGGATCGCGGCATGCCGGTCGCCGGACTCGGCCGCGGCCTTGAGCAGCCGGGCGTGCGGGAGCAGTTCCTCCGGACTCTCGTGTGCGATCGCGGCCTGCACGCCGTACCAGTGGAAGGCATTGGCCCAGGCGGGCGGCTGGTCGAGTCGGCGCAGCAGCGCGAGGCTGGCGTCGACCAGCGGTGCGATCCGGCGTTCGTCGCGCAGCCGGATGCCCGCGAGCCACAGTTCGCCGATCGGCAGCAGGGTGAGCAGGTCGGCGTCGACGTCGTCGAAGAGCGGATAGGCGGCCTGCCAGGCGCGGGTGAGTGCGGCGTGATCGCCGCCGCGGCGGGCCAGACCGACCGCGACACCGTGCGCGAGCAGGCGGTCGCGGATATCGAGCGAATCCATTTGCAGCGCGGCGACGGCGGTCGCGGCGGCCTGTTCGTCGCCGCCGAGCATCGCCGCCCATGCGGTCAGCACCTGCAACTGGTGGCAGCGCAGACCGCTGGTGGTGGCCCGGCGCAGCGCCTCACCGGCACGGCGCGGTTCGCCGGTGCTCAGGCACAGCAGCGTCGCGATGGAGACCGCGGTGCACGGCAGGAACCGATCGGTGCCCGCATCGGCCTGCGCGGCCTGGATGAGCGCGGATACGGCTGTGGCGGTGCCGGTTCCGTGTTCGACGATGGTGCGCGCGAGTGCCGTGGCGATCAGGCGTGCGTGCGCGTTGGCCTCGGTCGGCGGCCACTGCGTCGCCGATTCGGACAGCTCCGCGGCTGTGGTCACCTCACCGGCGAGATACTGCACGGTCGCGCCGACCGCCCAATCCGCACCGACCCGATGCGCGCCGAGCCAGGAATACAGTTGCGCCGCGCGCCCGACCAGACCGCGGCGGGTCAGCACCGCCGCGCAGATCCGCACGGCCGCAGCCAGTTCCGCGCCGGTGACACCGGGACGAGCCAGCACCGGTTCGGCAAGTCGCATGGCGGTATCGCCGTCGCCGGTGCATGCGGCCGCCTCCGCCCAGCGCAACGCGATGACGTCGAGGTCCGCGCCGGTCGCCGCCGCGGCGGCGTAGTAGCGCACGGCCTCACGTCCCGCCTTTTCGGCTGCGGCGCAGAGGAATTCGGCCAGACGCTGGTCGCGGACGCCGGATTCGGCGAGCAGCAGCGCGGTGTGATCGCGCAGCAGGCCCGCATCCAGTCGCGCGTTGAGCAAACGACGCTGCACGGCCACGAAGCGGCGGTCGCCGAGCAGGGTGCGCAGCGGTGTGACGGCGGGTTCGAGCAGCAGATCGGCATCGGTGACCAGCGCACTGGCCCTGGCCCGGTCGATCAGTTCTTGGGCCGCGGCGGTGTCCACGCCGAGGACCTCGGTGAGTTCGGAGGAGTCAAGGCCGGTGCCGGTGGTGGCGACGACCAGGGTTTCCAGCAGATCGGGCTCGAGGTTGTCCAGAAGGGCGCGCGCCCAGGCGGCGACGGCGTCGTCGACGGCGCGGATGCCGGCATCGAGGCGGGCCGAGCAGGCGGCGGTCAGCGCGGCCACCACGCCACCGCGGCTGCCCGCGGTCTGACGATGGATGTGCTGGGCGACCGGGCGCGGCACCGCCATACCCAGCTCGCGGGCGAACGGGGCGATATCGGAGACACCGAGTGCGCGCAGATCGGCCACTCGGCCGCGGCGGGCCACGGTATCGGTGAGTGTGCGCAAATGCGGATCGTGCGGGCGTGGCTGGGTCGCGACAATGACCGTGTAGCGGCCGGATTCGATGGTCGCGCAGAGGGATTCGAGATCCGAGTCGCTCAGGGTGTGGGCGTTGTCGATGATCAGGGCCGGGCGTGGTGTCCGTGGGTGTGCGCCGTCGAGGCGGTGGATCGGATGCGCTCCGTTATCGGTGCGCTGAATGATGCCGGTTTTCTCGGCGGTTCGGGTTCCGTGGCCGTTGCCGGTGGCGTGGGCCGCACCGATGGTGTGCGAATCGTCGTGGTCAGGGTGCTGCCCGTCGGCGCGGTGGGCGTCTGCCATCGCATGCGCTCCGTTGACCGAGCCGGCTTGTGCTGCAAGGTGTTCGGGCATTGCGGGGTCGTCTCGGAACGGGATGCCGTGGGCGCGCAGGCGGGCCCGGATCACCGAAAGGAGGGTGGATTTGCCGGAGCCGGAGCGGCCCCTGATCAGATAGACGACGGGTTCCCGGTCCGCGGAGTCCAATTCGCGGAAGATCTCGCGTGCGCAGGGCAGCGTGTCGAAGGCGATGTCACCCATCATCTGCCTCCGGGGATCTTGGGCAGTGCGGATTGGACGCCGCCGAGAGTGTCGCTCAAGGTGTCGCCCAAGTTGGTCTGCACGGGCGGAACGGTCGGGACCTGCACCTGCGTCGGTGTCTGCGGGGCCGGCTGCGGTTGTGGCGCGGGTTGGGTATGCGTCGCCGGAGCTTCCGCCGTCGGCTGCGTGGCAGGTGCGGGAGCCGGTTGGCTCTGGGTGGTCTGGCCGTCGGCGGACTCGCCTGCGACGGGTTGGCTGCTCGCCACCGCGACGGTGCTCGTCGCGGCGGAACCTGGTTGTCCCGCAGCGGGTTTCGGTTTCGGACTGCCGACCGGCGAATCCTTTGCCGAGGTCGTCGCCGAGCCGGTGGGATTTCCGTCACTGGTCGCCGCGACGACGGAAGCGCCCGGCGTTGTCGTCGGATCGGAGCTCGCCGGTGAGGTCGGACCGGGCTGCGCGCCGGTGCCGATGGCGACGGTGCCGGTCGCGAGTGCGCCGAGCACCAGTGCCGCACCCGCGATGATGGCGGCGCGCCGGCGGCCGCTGAGCCTGCGGCGGGGCCGCTCGCTCGTGCCGGGCAGGGTCTTTTTGGGCACGGTGTCATCGTGGGAAAGGCCGCCGCTTGCCACCGCGCTGTTGGTCACGCGGGAGCTGTTCGCGGACTTTTCGGCCGGCCGCGGCACAGTGGGCAGCTCCTCGGTTTTCGCGTTGCTGCCCATGACTGCGACCGGGGTGCGATCCACGGTGACCGACATCAAGTCCGCGGCCAGTTCGGCGGCGCCGAGCGCGCTGGTCAGCCGCGGTTGCTGGGCCGCGACCACGGGAAGTGCGAATTCGGTGGAGATCAACTCGGCCACCAGCGGGATCGCGCCGCCGCCGCCGGTGAGCAGCACCCGGCCGATATTGCCGATATCGAGTCCGGCGCGATGTACCGCGTCGCGGATGAGATCGAGCGAGGTGAGCAAGGGGCCTCGCAGTAGGTCCTCGAGTTCGTCGCGGACCAGCCGGATATTTTCGGCGTGGTGATCGTCCGGGTCCAAACGGACCGGGACAACCGTCGCGGTATTTGTGGAAAGCTCTTCTTTCGCATATCGGCAGCGATCGCGCAATGCCGACAATTCCCGTTCCACCACCGGATCGAACGGATCGAAATCATTTCCACGTAAGGCATTAGCCAGGACATAGCGCATGGTCAACAGATCGAATTCGGCACCGGCGACATCGGTGGTGCGCAATGGCGCGCCGAGCACGGCCGCCTGCGCACCGGTGCGGACCACCGAGACGGTGAGACCGGAAGCGCCGAGGTCGTATACGACAACGGTGCCGTCGCCGAGCGGGCCGTGCGCGGCCTCCAGCCAGCGCACCGACGCGGTCGGCTCCGGAACCAAGGTCACCTCGCGCAGGCCCGCGCGATCCAGCGCGGCCCGCTGCACGTCGACGGTATGTCGCGACCACCACGCCGGATGGCAGGCGACCATGGAGTGCGCGGCACCGGCCCCGATCTCATCGATCAAACAGCCGACCGCGGTGGCCACGAGATCCGCTGCGGAGTGGGCGGTTCCGTCCTCGGCGAGGATATCCACCGGATCGCCGACCCGGGCCAGGAAGCCCTCGAGTACAACGTCACTGGAGTGCCTGCCGGTGGGGCGAGCGCCACTCCCGAACGCGGGCGCCGCCTGCGGGGCGAGGCGCAACACACTCGGATGGGTGATGACAGTGTCGCCGGAGTGACCCCTGTCATAGTCGCTGCCGTCCCCCGGGGTCGCCACGGCGACCGAATTCGACGCTCCGACAGTGATGCCGAGCGCCAGACGCTCTGTCATTCGAGAACCCCGTTCGAAAACTGTGTGGCCCGGTAGTCGCTGTTGTATAGACGGGAAGGCGCAATGGACCTGCCAGCCGCAACACTTCTGTCGGTTGCTGGGCATCAGCCGTTACCGAGTCGGGGAAGGTGCGGGGAAATTCCCCTAATGGTTCGGGGGTCCCTAACGGGAACGTGCGGTTCGTAGTAGGGGTGCGCCCCGTTTCGGAGTAACGCCGGGCGTCCCTAGCGTGAAATGCATTCCAACGACTGCGGATCGCGAGGGTCCGCTCATCCAGGAGATGATTTCGATGACACCCAACGCGATTCTGGAGTTCATTCTCAACCTGCTCCGTGACCACGAGGCCGCGGTGGGTTATTGCGCCAACCCCGGCCAGGCACTGGCAGCTGCCGGTTTGCCCGCCGTGACGCCGGAGGATATCGCCGCCGTCGCCCCCATGGTCGCCGAATCGGCCCTGATCGCGGGCGGCTCACAGCTGTCGGCGATCGTGGCGGCCGGTGGCGCCGGGGCGGTCGATGCCGGTGCCGCCGCCGGCGCCAATACCGCCGCCGCGGTTGGACTCGGTGCGGCCGCCGACGCGGGCGTTGACCTCGGCACCGATATCGACCTCGGCGCGGACCTGGGCCTCGGCGTCGGCGCCGGGCTCGACCTGGGTGCCGGGCTCACCGGCGCGATCGGCGCGGGCCTGGAGGCCGGAGCCGACCTCGGCGCCGGTCTCGGCAGCATTGTCGGCGCGGGCGCGGATTTGACCGCCGGCCTCGGCGGCGTCATCGGCGCCGGTGTACAGGCCGTGACGGGTCTCGGCGCTGCGCTGGGTGGCGCGCTCGGCGCGGGAGCGCAGGCCGGCGCCGATCTCACCACTGGTCTGGAGGGTGCACTCGGTGCCGGAGCACAGGTCGGAGCGGGTCTGGAGGGGGCTCTCGGCGCGGGCCTGAACGGCGGCGCGCAGGTGATTTCGGGCTTGGAGACGGGTCTCGGTGGCGCAGTCGGCGCGGGTGCCGATCTCGGTGCCGGGCTGAGCGGCGCCATCGGAGCGGGCACCCAGTTGGGTGCCGACCTCGGCGGTGCCCTTGGCGTCGGTGCCCAAGCGGGCGCTGACCTGGGCACAAGCCTTTCGACCGGCCTCAACGGCGTTGTGAATGCGGGCACGCAGGCCGGCGCGGGTCTGGAGGCGGGTCTCGGTGGTGCTGTGGGTGCGGGTGGTCAGGTTGGCGCGGATTTGGGTGCTGGTCTGGGTGGTGTGGTTGATGCGGGTGCGCAGGCCGCGACGGGCCTCGATGGTGCTGTGGGTGCGGGTGGTCAGCTCGGTGCGGATCTCGGTGCCGGTCTCGGCGGCACGATTGGTGCAGGGGCACAAGCGATTTCGGGTTTGGAGACCGGGCTCGGCGGCGCAGTCGACGCGGGCGCCGATCTCGGTGGCAGCCTGGGTGGCGCATTGGACGCCGGTGCCCAGGCATCGACCGGCTTCTCCAGCGCAATCGGCACCGCAGCCGACGCGAACGCCGATCTGTCCACAGGCCT
Organism: Nocardia sp. NPDC102475; assembly: GCF_055584605.1. Lineage (NCBI taxonomy): Bacteria > Bacillati > Actinomycetota > Actinomycetes > Mycobacteriales > Nocardiaceae > Nocardia > Nocardia sp. NPDC102475. Next base: position 39,892 of record NZ_JBVJLS010000021.1, read on the forward strand.
GACAGGGGCGGTAAACGCGGGTGCACAGGCGGGCTCCGATCTGGGTGGCAGCTTGTCCACCGGTCTGGGTGGCGCTGTTGATGCGGGCGCCCACGTGGCGGGTGGTCTGGAGACCGGCTTGTCCACCGGAATCGGTGGCGCACTCGATGGTGGTGCGCAGCTGGGTTCCGAGCTCGGCGGCAGTGTGTCGACTGGTCTGGAGGGCGCGGCAGGTGCCGGTGCTGGCCTCGGCGGCGGTTTGTCCACAGGTCTTGGCGGCGCTGTCAGCGCTGGTACACAGGCTGGCGCTGATCTGGGTGGCAGTCTGTCGACCGGCCTGGGGGGCGCCGCGGGTGCCGGTGCCCAGGCGGGTGCCGACCTGTCCACGGGTCTGAGTGGTGCCGTTGGCAGCGGTGCGCAGGCGGGGTCCGATCTGGGTGGCAGCTTGTCCACCAGTCTCGGTGGTGCTGTTGATGCTGGTGCGCAGGCTGCTGGTGGTTTGGAATCCGGGTTGTCCACCGGAATCGGTGGCGCGCTCGATGGTGGTGCGCAGTTGGGGTCTCAGCTCGGTGGCGGTTTGTCGACCGGTCTGGAGGGCGCAGCCGGTGCCGGTGCGCAGGTTGGTGCTGACCTTGGCGGCGGTTTGTCCACAGGTCTGGGTGGTGCTGTTGATGGTGGTGCGCAGGCTGCAGGTGGTTTGGAAACCGGTCTGTCCACTGGAATCGGTGGTGGTGCGCAGTGGGGTTCTGAGCTCGGCGGCGGTTTGTCGACTGGTCTCGAGGGCGCGGCTGGTGCCGGTGCGCAGGTTGGTGCTGACCTTGGCGGCGGTTTGTCCACAGGTCTGGGTGGTGCTGTTGATGGTGGTGCGCAGGCTGCTGGTGGCTTGGAAACCGGTCTGTCCACTGGAATCGGCGGTGCGCTTGGTGCCGGTGCGCAGGCAGGTGCCGATCTGGGTGGTGGCTTGTCTACCGGTCTGGGTGGTGCTGTCGACGCAGGTGCTCAGGCGGCGAGCGGTCTGGAAGCGGGGTTGTCCACTGGAATCGGTGGGGCTGCGCAGGCCGGTGCGGGTGTCGGGGGTGGGTTGTCCACAGGGGCGAATGGGGTTGTGGATGCTGGGGCGCAGGCTACTTCGGGGATCGAGGGAGCTTTCGATGCGGGGGCGCATGCGGGAAGTGGGCTCGGGGGTGGGCTGGAGGCTGGGCTCGGCGGTGTGGTGGATGCCGGGGCCGGGCTCGGTGGCGGCGTGTCGAGCGGGGCTTCGTCCGCGATCGGCACCGGTGCTCAGGTGACGACGGGGCTGGAGTCGAGTTTGGCTACTGGTGCGGCGCTCGGTGCGGGCACTGAGCTCGGTGGCGGGTTGTCGAGCAGTCTCGGTGGTGCTCTCGGCGGCGGTGCGCAGGTCGGATCGGATCTCGGTGACGCTGGTGCGCACGCCACGTCCGGGTTCTCCAGTGCCATCGGTGGCGCGGCTGATCTGGGCGGCGGTTTGTCCACGGGTCTGGGCGGTGCGGTCGGCGCCGGGACGCAGGCCGGTGCGGGGCTGTCCACGGGGGTCGGCGCCGGTGCACAGGCTGGTGCTGATCTCGGTGGCGGCCTGGCATCCGGACTGAGCGGTGCGGTCGGCGCCGGCGCGCAGGCGGGCGCCGATCTCGGTGCGGGCCTGTCCTCGGGTCTGAATGGCGCTGTCGGCGTCGGTGCGCACGCAGGTTCGGAGCTCGGTGCGGGTGTGAGCGGTGCGGTCGGCGCCGGGGCGCAGGCCGGTGCGGGGCTTTCCACAGGTTTGGGCGGTGCCGTTGATGCCGGGGGCCATGCGGCTACCGGTCTGGGGACGGGGCTGTCCACCGGAGCCGGTGCGGCCACCGGGCTCGGCGGCAATGTGTCCACTGGAGCGCAGGGCGCCGTCGACGCCGGAACACATCTGGGGACGGGTCTGGAGACCGGTCTTTCCAGCGGAATCAGCAGTGGCGTCCAGGCCGGCAGCGGCCTGGAAACCAGCCTCGGCGGTGGCGCGCACGCCGGAACCGGTTTGGCCACAGGCCTTTCCACTGGTGTCGGTGGCTCGGCGGATGCGGGCCTCGGCGGCGGACTCTCGTCGAGCGTCGACTCCACGGTGCACTCCGGCGCCGCGGCACAGGGCACCGCAAACGGCGCCGCGGATCTGGGCGGTCACGCCGGTTCGGCACTGACCGGCGGCGCCGCCTCGACCGTCGGGTCCACCGCGAATACCTGGTCGTCGCTGGACGTTTCGAATGCCTTCGGTTCCGGACTCGACAGTTCGGCCGGTTCGCATCTGGACTCGTCGGTTACCGGACACAGCGATTCCAGCCTCTTCACCGATACTCATGCGGGTACCGATCTGGCCGGACATGCCGGCGGCGATCTGGGCGGCGACGCCTTCCTGCACTAAGAGGCAGCGGATATTCGTACGAAAGAGGTTCGATGGGGACACCCGCAGTCAATGCTCAACCGCCCGCGGTACCGCTGCTGACGGTATTGGGTGAAACCATCGCCGCGGCGCGCGCCGCGGGTCGCAATGATCTGGTCGGTCGCCTGGAAATGGCGGCCGACCGGGTCCGCGATCCGCGGCGCCGCATCGTGATCGTCGGACAGCTCGGTCAGGGCAAGAGTTGTTTCGTCAATGCCCTGTTGAATCTGGAGATCTGCCCGGTCGGCGATGACGCGACCACCGCTGTCCCGACCTTGCTTGCCCACGGTCCCGAACCGTATGCCGAACTGGTGCTGGCCGGTCCGAGCGGAACCGAGGAGGCGCGAGTTCCACTGCCGGTCGACGAGATCGGCATGATCAACGTCCGTACACCGCAGGCACACGGCCGACGAGTGCTGCGCATCGAGATCCAGCTCCCGAATCCGCTGCTGGCCGACGGCATCGTCCTGGTGGACACACCGGGCGTCGGCGGTCACGGAAGTGGTTATGCGGCAGGTGTACTCGGCCTGGTCGCGACCGCCGACGCGGTCCTGGTGCTCTCGGACGCCTCCACTGAACTCACCGAACCGGAACTGGCCTTCCTCCGGCAGGTCCGCGAACTGTGCCCGACCACCGCACTGCTGCTCACCAAGCTCGATCTGTATCCGCATTGGCGCCAGGTGCATCAGGCCGACGAAGGCCATCTGAGCCGAGCGCGAGTCGAGGTGCCGATCATCCCGGTTTCCGCGGTACTGCGCAGGCACGCGATGCTGTTGCAGGACCAGCAGCTCGGCGCCGAATCCGGCTTCGGTGTGCTGTATCAGTTCCTCCGCGAACAGGTCGTGGCCCGCGACCAGGCCGCCACCCTGCTCGCGGTGGCGCACGATATCCAGTCCGCCGCAGAGCATTTGGCGCTCGCGCTCGGCAGTGAACTGGTCGCACTGCGCGATCCCCGCCAGGGCGCGATGGCGGTCCGTGAGCTGCAGATCGCGAAGACCACCGCCGAGGATCTGCATCGGCGCACCTCGGCCTGGCAGCTGACCCTCTCCGATGGCATCACCGATCTGGCCGGCGATGTCGATCACGATCTGCGTGAGCGCCTGCGCGAGATCGCCCGAACCGGTGAGGAATGGATCGACAAACACGATCCGGGCCGCCATTGGGATCGGATTGCCGAATGGCTCACCGGCGATATCGACACCGCCCTCGGCGATAACCTGCTCTGGACGCATACCCGCGCCGTGGAACTCGCCGAGCGGGTCGCCGAGCATTTCACCGAGATCGGCATGGTCGAACTGCCCGATGTCAGCTCCGGCCTGCACACCGAGGACAGCCGCGCAGGCGGGGGCACCCTCGCCGATCTGGAGCCCGATATCGGTTTCGGCAGCAAAATTCTGGTCGGCATGCGGGGTTCCTACGGCGGCGTGCTGATGGTCGGGCTAGCGACCACCTTCGCCGGACTGGCGATGCTCAATCCGATCTCCATCGGTGCCGGTGTCCTGGTGGGCGGCAAAGCTTTCCGCGATGACAAGCAGGCCAGGCTGGCCCGGCGCCGCAACGAGGCCAAGGTCGCCATCCGGCGCTTCATCGATGACGTCGCCTTCCAGGCGGGCAAGGAATCCAAGGATCGCCTGCACCGCATCCATCGGGCATTGCGCGATCACTACACCGGCGTCGCCGAACGCAGCCTGCGCTCCATCGACGATTCGCTGCGGGCCGCGCAGGAGGCGGCGAATATGGAAACGGCCCGCCGGACCGAGCGCTGCGCGGTGCTCGATCGGCAGCTGCACATGGTCGCCGAGCTGCGACGCTATGCGGATGCTATGCAACCTGCCATCGCCGCGCCGCGGAAAGGGGCCGCCGGTACGGTAACCCCGTGAGAAGAGACGTGACCCGGCATGATGCTCGGCGGGCGCCCGGCATTGTCGCCGAGGCGCATCAGCTGGTCGCCGCGGCCAGGCAGGCATTTCCCCGTGAGCCGCGACCGCGTGCGCTGCTGGCCGATTGTGCCCGCCGCCTGGATCAACCGCTGCGGGTGGCGCTGGCGGGTTCGTTGAAGGCGGGCAAGTCGACTCTGCTCAACTCCCTGGTCGGCCAGGACATCGCCCCGACCGATGCGACCGAATGCACGCGCGTGGTCACCTGGTACCGCAACGGCTCGACCCCGAGCGTGACGGCCTACGCGCCGGACGGCTCGACGGCGAATGTGGTGGTGCGCCGCGGTAGCGGCACGCACGGGCTCACCTTCGACCTGGAACGACTGAACTGGAATGCGCCGGGCCCCCGCGAGGTGGACCACCTCGAGGTCGAGTGGCCCGCTGCCGCGCTGGCGAATACCACCATCATCGACACCCCGGGCACATCGTCGCTGTCGCGGGAAGTGTCATTGCGAACTGCGCGACTGCTCACGCCCGGTGACGCCGACGACATGGCGGCCGTCTCGATTCCGGGCGCGGATGCTGTGGTCTATCTGCTGCGTCGGCTCGACGATGCCGATGTCCGGTTCCTCGAACAGGTCGGTGCCGGAACTGCTGGTGCGCAGGGTATTTCGGGGCCGCTAGGTGTTATCGGCGTGGTCTCGCGTGCCGACGAGATCGGGGCCGGCCGAATCGACGCACTGCATTCAGCGCGCGACGTCGCGGCACGTTTCGCGGGCGAGTTGGAGCGAACGGGACTGTGCCAGGCCGTAATTCCGGTCGCCGGTCTGCTCGCATTCGCCGCGGCGACCCTGCGTCAGCAGGAATTCACCGCCTTCGAGGCGCTGGCCCGGGTGCCGGTCGACGAGCTGAGCGCCGCACTGCTCTCGGCAGATCGCTTCGCCCGCCCCGATATTCCGCTCCCGGTCCCGCCCGAACTCCGCGCCCAGTTAGCGGCACGTTTCGGCTTGTTCGGAATTCGCATGGCGGTCACCCTGATCCGTCTCGGTGTGCGCGACTCCGCCTCGCTGGCAGCGGAATTGACCAACCGCAGCGGTGTGGACGAACTCCGCTCGGTACTCGACGTCCAATTCGGCCAGCGCGCCGACCAACTCAAGGCGCACTCGGCCCTCACCGCCCTGGCCCGCGTCCTCACCGCATACCCCGGTACCCCCGCCGACCAGCTGCTACCCCGAGTTCGCACGCTGCTCGCCGACGTGCACGGTTTCGCCGAACTCCGCCTCCTCGGCCGCCTGCGCACCGATGAATTGGCCCTGCCCGCACCGGATCTCGCCGAACTACACCGACTGATCGGCGGTTCCGGCGTCGCCCCGCATCTGCGACTCGGCCTGCCGTTCGGCACCGACTCCGCCATACAGCGCGCCGAGGCCATGGCCGCCGTGCGCAAATGGCGTGCCCGCGCCCGCCACCCCCTGGCCGACCAGTTCACGACCACCGCCTGCCTCACCGCAGCCCGCAGCGCCGAAGGCACCCTCAGCCTGCTGCCGGAGTGAGCAGATCCGGTCAGGGCGCGGACCTGTCGCTGGTCGGCACCTACATCCTGGCCGGTGAGCTCGCCGCCGTGGGGGGTGATCACACCATCGCCTTCGCTCGCTATCGCGCGGAAATGCTGCCGATGGTGCGGGCCTGTCAGGCTTTCGCCGAGAGCGTCGGCAAATGGTATGCGCCGCCGCGCAATTCGATGATCCGCATGCGCAATCTCAATGTCCGTCTGCTGCCGTATCTGCCGTGGCGGGGTCTGATCGGCGGTGCTCCGCAGAAGGTCGCCCGCACGGTCGCCGCGAAAGATTACGCAGCGTAGTCGCAGGTGTGGACCCGCGACCCCTGGGTACGCCCCGGATATCGAACCCAGGAGCGTGCGATGACTCAAAAGAATGTGGTGAACGCTTTGCTGGACCGGGCGGGCACCGGCTACGCGGCCGAGGCCGGCATCACCCTGGCCGATAAACCCGCTCCGCTGTTCCAACTGCTCATGCTCGCGGAATTGCTCAGCACCCGGATCTCCGCCGATATCGCCGTCGCCGCGGCCAAGGAGCTGGTGAGAACCGGATATCGAACCCCGGACCGGGTCGCGGACGCCGACTGGCAGGAACTCGTCGACGCACTCGGGCGCGCCCATTACAAGCGCTACGACGAAAGTACGGCGTCACGCTTGGGTGCCAACGCGTCTCGCGTGCTCGACCGCTACGGCGGTGATCTGCGCAAACTCGCCGACGAAGCCGAGCACGAGCCGACCCGCGCCGCCGAACTGCTGCAACAATTCCAGGGCATCGGCCCGACCGGCAGCGATATCTTCTTGCGCGAAGTCCAGGACGTATGGACCTGGGCCCGTCCGCATTTCGACGAACGCGCGCTGCGCGGCGCCGAACGCGTCCGGCTTCCGAAGGATCCGGACCGCCTGGCCGATCTGGCCCCCGAAAACCACACCGCCGATCTGGCCGCGGCATTGGTGCGGGTCGCATTGGACCGTGAGATCGCCGATCAGGTGCTCGCGGCCACCTGAGGATCAGGTGATCAGCACCTGCACCCGCAGACCGGCCGCGGCGATCATGTTGACCAGCGCGTCCAGGCTGAACAGCTGCGTTCGGCCGCCGAGCAGATCGGAGATCCGCGCGGCGGTCACGCCTAGGTGCTCGGCGGCGGCGTCCGGACTCCAGCCCTGGGCCGCGATCCGGTCGGTCAGTTCGAATATCAACTGCGACCGCAGCCGCATGTTCTCGACGTCGCCTCGGATGTCGTCGATCGCATCCCACACGATGTCGAAGATCTTCTCGGCCATGCTTAGCCCACCTTCTCGAGCTGTTCGAGGACGTATGTGCGCTGCTGGTGTAGAAGTGGAGAGACCGTGCCCATCGTCGCAGCAGGTGCGGTCAAACGGCGGCAACTCCGCCGAACCCGCGTATTTCCGGACCCGGCGAAGGAAGGTCGTGAGGTGATGTCGGACCGTGACGCGAAACCGTTCGCCCAGGTGAGACTGGCTGCGGGGGCGCTATTCGTGCGCGGCGAGGACGTGCTGCTTGTCCATTCGGTCGATCGGGGCGGTTGGGACATTCCGGGCGGCATTGTCGGGCCCGCCGAATCGCCCGCAGCGGCCTGCCGCCGCGCGATCGGCGAAGAACTCGGCCTCGACCGCCCGCCGCAGCGCCTGCTCGTGCACGACTGGGCACAGAAACCCGCGGGCGACACGATCCTCTACATCTTCGACTGCGGCGAACTCGGCGACGAATCGGCCATCCAACTGCGGGCGAGCGAACTGGACCGCTGGCAGTGGGTCCGTGTCGACACCGTGGACACCTTCGCCCGGCCCGAGTTGTGCCGCCGCGTCTGGCAGGCCTTCCGGGCCCGCATGGAGGGCCACGCCGTCTACCTCGAGCACGGCCAGCCCGCGCTCAGCTACCCGGACACCGTGGCGCCCTCATGGCTCGATCGGCAGCCCGATCGTGACCGGCACCTCGGCTGAGCGTCAGGGCATCGTCGCCGTACTGGCCGGGTCGATCAGGATCTTCGCGTGCTGCTCCGGATCGGCCAGCGCGCTGAATGCATTATCGATACCGTCCAGCCCGACGGTTCCGGTGATCAAGCGGGCCGGATCGACCTTTCCGTCGGCGATCATATGCAGCGTGTCGCGGAATTCACCCGGGTCGTAGCCGAAGGCGAAGCGAAGTTCGATTTCCTTGTTGATGGCCATCGCCGGTTGGAAGCGGTCGGTCTCCATACAGACGCCGACCACGACAACGCGCGACAGCGGCGGTGCGGCCGCGAGGATCTGATCGATAATCCCCGGCACACCGACGCATTCGAAGATCACCGGACCCGCCGGACCCGCATCGAGCGAGTGCGCCAGCCGGAATACGTACCACCAGGGCAGATTCGGGATGCGGCGCAGCCGTTCCATGGTGTCGAAACCGAGGCTGAGAATATCGGTGACACCATTGATCTGCCTGCGCTTCGGCGCCGCCTCCCACGGGGATTCGGTCGCGGGATCGACGACGATATCGGCGCCGCAGCCGACGGCGAGTTCGCGGCGGCGCGGCGAGAAATCACTGGCGACGATCGTGCGCACGCCAGCCGCCTTCAGCATGCTGATAACGGCCAAACCGATGGGGCCGCAGCCGATTACGAATGCGGTCTGCCCTTTGCCGACTCGCCCCTTGCGTACCGCGTGCCAGGCGACGGCCATCGGTTCGGTGAGTGCGGCATGTTCGGCTGAAAGTCCGTTCGGGATCGGCATTGTCATGGATTCCTGCACCACCACCTGCTCGGCATACGCGCCGGGCGCGGCCGTCGAGAGTCCGGTCAGCTGCGGTGCGCCGTCGTGGCGCACGATCGGCAGTGCCACCACCGGCGTACCCGTGCGCCAGCGTTTGCGGCAGCCCGGCCCGTAATCGACTATCTCGCCACTGAATTCGTGCCCGAGCACCACGCTCTGCTCCGCACGCATGAATTGGTCGTATCCGGTGCGTGCGGCCAGCTCGGCCATCTCGTCTGCATGGGTGCGGGCATGCAGATCGGACCCGCAGATGCCGCACCGCGACACATTGATCAGCACCTGCCCGCGCCCGGGCGTCGGTGTCGGCAATTCCTCCACCGAAAACTTGGTATTGGTGACGACGGCGGCCCTCATAACGAACTCCTCGGATCGGCGGCGCGCGGTGAGGCGGCCGAAGCCTCCCCACGCCACCCTACTGCGCACATATAAGATGCAGCGGAAATGAGGGTCTGGCCTAGGACGGCGGTTCCCGCGGGGGTGCGGGAACCGCCGTTTGGCTACTACTGATGCTCCAGCGTCGGAATGACAACCTCGTTCAGATAATCCTCGATACCGCGACCGCCACGCTTGGCCTCGTGCACGGTGACATGCCGGTCGGCCGCTTTCCGCTTCAGTGCCGCACGCGAATTCGGTTCAACGCCACCACCGATGATCAGATCGGTGATCTCACCGGTATCGAGCACCCGCAGCGCCTCGGCGTCGGCGACGGTACCGACGGCGGTATAACCCTTGGCCCGCAACAATTCGGTGGCGGTGTCGACGACGGCTTGTTCGCGTCCGACGGCAAGTACTTTCAACTCAAACTCCTGTCGGTACCAGTTCCAGAGGATCGTCGATTTCGTGCTGCTCGAGCCGTGCATCCCTGGGGAGCACGAGGAAGCCGAGGCACATGACGGCCAGTAGGCCGATGCCGTACCACAGCGTGTAGCGGAAGGTGTTGGCGAAATTCACCGCATTGGCCCGTTCGCCCGCATCGGTGAGCACCTGTGCCACAGCGTAATTGCCCGCAGCGGAGCTCTGGCAACTGGCCGGGACCGCCGTCGGATCCACCTGTGCCGACCGATCATGAACGCAGGCAAGGAAATTCGCGATGATCTGGTCCTGTGCGGGTTCGGGAAGGCCGATCGTCGAGAGTTCGGTGCGCACCTGCGGCGTGACCGCCTCGACTCCGCGCGTCGAATCATGGTCCAGCTGACCGAAGAAGACCACGCCGACCAATGCGACACCGAGCGCGGTGCCGAGCTGCTGTCCGGTATTGAGCAGTCCGGACGCCGCCCCCGCCTCACGTGCGGGCACCTGACCGAGTAGCAGGTCGATGGTCGGCGCGACCACCATGCCGAATCCGACACCGGTGACGATCAGCGGAATCACCATCTGCCATGACGCGATCGACGCACCGTAATGGGCGGCCAGCCACCCGTACAGCGCGAATCCACCGGCATTCACCACACCACCGGCGACCAGCACGATGCGCCCGAACCGCGGCGCGAGCACACTCACCGAAACTCCGGCCCCGATGCCCGCGCCGACCGCGAAGAAGACTGCGGTGAGCCCGGCCCGCATTGCCGACCAGCCCAGCCCGGCTTGCATGAACAGCGTCCAGATCAGGAAGAACCCGCCGAGCCCGATCCAGAACAGCAGCCAGCTCGCGAGGCCGACGGTGAACGGGCGGGACCGGAACAGCTCCAGATCGATCAGCGGGGATCCGACGGTGCGCGCCCGCCGCCGCTCGAAGACGACGAATGCGCCGAAGACCACCGCGGCGCTCGCCATCATGACGAAAGTCCATGCGGGCCAACCCAATCGGCGGCCCTCGGTGAGCGGATAGGCCAGCAGCAGCACCGTGGAGATCGCCAGCGCCATGCCGATGGGATCCAGCCGCGGCGTAGCTGGCGAGCGGGAATCCCGCATGACGATGGTCGCGGCGATCAGCGCCGCGATCCCGACCGGCACATTGACCAGGAAGATCGGCCGCCAGTCCAGATCGAACAGATTCCATTGCACCAGCAGTCCGCCGAGTGACAGGCCGACCGCGGAGGCCGAGCCGCCGACACCGCTGTAGATCGCGATGGCCTTGGCGCGCTCTTCCTGCGGGAAGGTGGCCCGGATGATGGCGAGGATCTGCGGCACCATCAGCGCGGCCATCGCGCCCTGGACGAACCGGGAGGTGATCAGCATGGTCGGATCCGAGCTGAAGCCGCACGCGGCCGAGGCCAGCGTAAATCCGGTCATGCCGATCAGGAAGATCCGCTTGCGGCCGTAGATATCGCCGAGTCGGCCGCCGGTGATGAGCACCGCGGCGAAGGCGAGCACATACGCCGCGATGATCCATTCGATCTGCGAATACTGGGCGCCCAGATCGGTCTGGATGCTCGGTACCGCGACATTGACGATGGTGACGTCGAGTAGATCCATGAACCCCGCGGCAAGCACGACCGCGAAGGCGATCCAGCGGCGCGGGTCGAGTGGCGCGTCTGCGCCCGGAGAGATGTCGGTATCCACGAGAAGGCTCTTTTCGAATCGGTGGAGTAGGACGACATCTCAAACTATGCACATGAAGTGATTATCAATCAAGTGTGCAATCACTAAGAGTGCATTGACCGGGGTATGCTCGGTGCGTGACCGAACCGACCTTCGTGCCGCTGTCCGAGCACCCCGCCTTCCTGCTCGGACAGCTCGGGTTCCATGTCGCTGCGCGCTTCACCGACCTGCTCGCGCCGCTCGGCATCAGCCCGCGCCACTACGGCACGCTGCGAATATTGAGTGCCAACGATGGCCAATCACAGCAGCAGCTGTGCGAGGCGCAGCGGATCCACCGCAATGTGATGGTCGGGCTGGTGGACGAACTGGAGAAGCGCGGACTCGTCGAGCGACGCAAACATCCGACCGACCGGCGCGCACACGCGGTGTATCTACTTCCGGCGGCGCACGAGCTGCTCACCCGGGCCGAGACGATCGTGACCGGATTGGATGCCGATGTCACGGCGGCGCTCGAACCCGGCGAGCGCGCCACCCTGGTCGGCCTTCTGCAGCGCACCGCGGCGGCGAACGGACTCATCCCGGGCATTCACCCGGGCCTGTCCCGCCCGGTGGACAAGTGCTGAGCTCAGATCAGCACGCCGGGATTGAGGATTCCGGCCGGATCCAGCGCGGACTTGGCTGCCCGTAACGCATTCGCGAACGGGTCGGGGCGCTGGCGGTCGTACCAGGGCCGATGGTCTCGGCCCACCGCATGATGGTGGGTGATGGTCCCGCCCGCGGCCGAGAGTGCCTCGGAGACGGCGGCTTTGATGTCATCCCACTGCGCGATCGTACTGCCCCAGCGACCTGCGGCGTAGATTCCGAAGTAAGGTGCCGGACCGTCCGGATACACATGGGTGAAGCGGCAGGTCACCACGCCGGTGGCGCCGACAGATCGGATGGCCGCATTCGCGGCCTCGGTCACCGCTGCCTTCAGATTGTCGAATTTGTCCCAGGTGCAGGCGGTTTCGAAGGTTTCGGTGATCATCGAACGGGCCGCGAGGGCGTCGCGCTGATAGGGCATCCGCAGGAAAGACGAACGCCAGGTGTCGGCCGCGCCCGAACCTCCCTTGTGCTCGGTCGATTCGGTGTAGCGCGCGGGTTCGGGAAGGGTGCCGCCGTGGTCGGCGGCCAGGTCGAGTGCGCGTTCCATCCAGGTGCGCGTGGGGTGATCGGCGGATTCGAATCCGAGCACCAGCACACCGCCCCTCGTCGCGGCACCGGCATTGAGAAATGCCTCGGCCGGATCGAGCAGCCGGCAATTGGTCGGGAAGAGGCCGGACTGCGCGACGGCCTTGGTCGCCGCCACGGCCTGGGCGTAGTCGTCGAAGTGCACGGAAGCCGTTGCGCGCCAACGCGGCCGGTCCTGCAAGCGCATCCACGCCTCGGTGATTATTCCCAGTGTGCCCTCGGATCCGAGGAACATCCGATCCGGTGACGGCCCAGCACCCGATCCGGGCAGCCGCCTCGATTCGCTTGTGCCCGTCGGGGTTACCACTCGCATCGACTCGACCAGGTCATCGATATGGGTGTACAGCGTCGCGAAATGTCCACCGGCCCTGGTGGCCAGCCAGCCGCCGAGTGTGGAGAATTCGAAAGACTGCGGAAAATGCCGCAGGGTCAGATTCGCGCCGCGCAGTTGATCCTCCAGTGCCGGACCGAAGACTCCGGCCTGAATTCGCGCCGCCCGGCTGGTGCGATCGATCTCCAGCACCCGATCGAGCCGACCGAGGTCCAGACTGATCGCCCCCGCGAATCCGGTCGACCGTGCGGGCAACCTCGGCTCGACCCCGCCGACCACGGAAGTTCCACCCCCGAACGGGATTACCGCGATATTCGCCCCGGTCGCCCAGTCGAGCACGTCGACGATCTCGCCCTCCGTGCGCGGCCGAACGATCAGATCCGGCACATTGCGCACCTCACCGAGCAGATTGCGCACCACATCGCGAAACGCCTGACCGTGCGCGTGCGCCGCCCGATCGGCCGGATCCGTCGACACCAGCTCGGCGAGCGAATCCGGCGCGCTCACCCGCGGTTCGGGCAGCCCGAGCGATTCGACCGACGGCGGTTCGTGTGGTGAGAGATCCGCACCGGGCAGAATCGCCGCGACCCGCGCCGTCAGTGCGTCCCGCTCCGCGCCGACGACCGCGTCCTCGATATTGCCCCAGCCCCACCAGGACCGCGTCTTCGTCGGCACATCCACTCCTCTCGGCGGATCGACGGCGCTCGACACCGCCGTCACCGCCATCCTCGTGGACCACCGGATCCACGGGCAACCCGCTTCAGGTGCCCCGGGGTGGACGGAATCGGGGCATCGGGAATAGAACCGCGTGGGCCGTCGGTTGAGCTCATCGACAGTGTTGAGTGTGTTCGGCTCAAGTTTCAGTTGACGCCCGGTGTCGAATGGGTGCAGGATTGAGCCGACCACGCTCAGCGTTGCTGGGACCGTGCTCCGTGAGGTGCTTGGGGCGAGGTCTCGTGGCACCCGACCCGGTTGACCCGGGCGGATGTCGCAGAGCGGGCAGATCGCCCGAAAACCGCGATTACCCAGCACCGACACAAGAAGTTACGTCAACTAGGAGGAACCACCATGGCTCGTGCGGTCGGAATCGACCTCGGGACCACGAACTCGGTCGTCGCCGTTCTCGAAGGCGGCGAGCCGGTCGTTGTCGCGAACTCTGAAGGATCGCGCACCACCCCATCGATCGTCGCGTTCGCCAAGAACGGAGAGGTTCTGACGGGTCAGCCCGCCAAGAACCAGGCGGTCACCAATGTCGACCGCACCATCCGCTCGGTCAAGCGCCACATCGGCACCGATTGGTCGGTGGCCATCGACGACAAGAAGTACACCGCGCAGGAGATCAGCGCGCGCGTGCTGATGAAGCTGAAGCGTGACGCCGAGTCCTACCTGGGCGAGGAGATCACCGACGCGGTCATCACCGTGCCCGCGTACTTCGAGGACTCGCAGCGCCAGGCCACCAAGGAGGCCGGTCAGATCGCCGGTCTGAACGTGCTGCGCATCGTCAACGAGCCCACCGCGGCCGCACTCGCGTACGGCCTGGACAAGGGCGACAAGGAACAGACCATCCTGGTCTTCGACCTCGGTGGCGGCACCTTCGACGTCTCGCTGCTGGAAATCGGCGAGGGCGTCGTCGAGGTCCGCGCCACCTCCGGCGACAACCACCTCGGTGGTGACGACTGGGACGAGCGTGTCGTCAGCTGGCTGGTCGACAAGTTCAAGGCCAGCGCGGGCATCGACCTGACCAAGGACAAGATGGCCATGCAGCGCCTGCGTGAGGCGTCCGAGAAGGCCAAGATCGAGCTGAGCTCGAGCCAGAGCACCTCGATCAACCTGCCCTACATCACCGTCGACGCCGACAAGAACCCGCTGTTCCTCGACGAGCAGCTGACCCGCGCCGAATTCCAGAAGATCACCTCGGACCTGCTCGACCGCACCCGCGCGCCGTTCCAGTCCGTGATCAAGGACGCAGGCATCAATGTCGCCGATATCGACCATGTCGTGCTCGTCGGTGGCTCGACCCGTATGCCCGCCGTCTCGGACCTGGTCCGCGAGCTGACCGGCGGCAAGGAGCCCAACAAGGGCGTGAACCCGGACGAGGTCGTCGCCGTCGGCGCCGCCCTGCAGGCCGGTGTGCTCAAGGGTGAGGTCAAGGACGTCCTGCTGCTCGATGTCACCCCGCTGTCGCTGGGTATCGAGACCAAGGGCGGCGTGATGACCAAGCTCATCGAGCGCAACACCACCATCCCGACCAAGCGCTCGGAGACCTTCACCACGGCCGACGACAACCAGCCGTCGGTGCAGATCCAGGTGTTCCAGGGTGAGCGCGAGATCGCCTCGCACAACAAGCTGCTCGGCTCCTTCGAGCTGACCGGCATCCCGCCGGCCCCGCGTGGTGTGCCGCAGATCGAGGTCACCTTCGACATCGACGCCAACGGCATCGTGCACGTGACCGCCAAGGACAAGGGCACCGGCAAGGAGAACACGATCAAGATCCAGGACGGCTCGGGCCTGTCCAAGGAGGAGATCGACCGGATGGTCAAGGACGCCGAGGCGCACGCCGCCGAGGACAAGGCCCGCCGCGAGGAGGCCGAGACCCGCAACCAGGCCGAGTCGCTGGTGCACCAGACCGAGAAGTTCATCAAGGAGAACGAGGACAAGGTCCCCGCGGACGTCAAGACCAAGGTCGAGGCGGCCATCGCCGAGGCCAACGAGGCGCTCAAGGGCACCGATATCGCGGCCGTGAAGTCCGCGGTGGAGAAGCTCGCGACCGAGTCGCAGGCGCTGGGTCAGGCGATCTACGAGGCATCGGCCGCCGACCAGGCCGCGTCCGGCAACGGCGCGTCGAGTTCCGCAAGCGATGACCAGGTCGTGGATGCCGAGGTCGTTGACGAGCCGGTCGACACGGAGAAGAAGTGAGCGACGGAAACTCCGAACAGGAGCCGATCACCTTCGTCGACAATCGCAAGATCGATCCGCAGGAGCGGAGCCCGCGGAGCGACCAGACGGCGCAGGCCGGTGAGATCCGGGAACCGGCGGCGGAACAGTCTGCCGCCGGGCCCGGTCCCGAAGCCGGGAACGGCACCGAACCCGTCATCGGTTCCGATGAGGGCGCCGAGATCCTGGCCGAGGCCATCACCAAGGAACTGGCCGAGCGCACCGCCGACTTGCAGCGGCTGACCGCCGAATACGCCAACTACCGGCGTCGGGTCGAGCGGGACCGCCAGGCCACCATCGATTCGGCCAAGGCGGCCGTGGTCTCCGAATTGCTCGGTGTACTCGACGATCTCGATCGTGCGCGGGCGCACGGCGATCTCGATGCCGGACCACTCAAGTCGGTCGCGGATAAGCTCGCCGACGCGCTGCACAAGCAGGGGCTGCAGGAATTCGGTACGGAGGGTGAGCCTTTCGACCCGACCCTGCACGAAGCCGTGCAGCACGAGGGCTCCGGACACGATCCGGTAATCGGCCTTGTCATGCGCAAGGGCTATCGGTTCGGCGATCGAGTGCTTCGGCACGCGCTCGTCGGGGTAACCGATGGCGTGGCCGATCTGGTCGAAGAAGAGGCATCGGATGCTGATGCCAATGCGAACAACCAATAGGAACCCGAGAGGAGGAGATGCCCGGTGAGCCAACGGGAGTGGATCGAAAAGGACTTCTACAAGGAGCTGGGTGTCTCCTCCAGCGCCTCGCAGGACGAGATCAAGAAGGCGTACCGCAAGCTCGCCCGTGACCTGCATCCGGATGCCAATCCCGGCGATACCAAGGCCGAGGAGCGGTTCAAATCCGTCAGCGAGGCGCATGCCGTGCTGTCGGATTCGGCCAAGCGCAAGGAATACGACGAGACCCGAAAGCTGTTCGCCGGTGGCGGATACGGGCGCGGTGGCTTCACTCCCGGTGCGGGCGGCGGCTTTTCGCAGGACTTCAATATCGGGGACATCTTCGGCCAGGCGAGTGCCGGCGACGGTGGCCTCGGTGACCTGCTCGGCGGCCTGTTCAACCGGGGCGGCGCGCGCACCGCGAGCCGTCCGCGCCGCGGCGCCGATGTGGAGACCGAGACGACCCTCGGCTTCCGCGAGGCCGCACAGGGTGTCACGGTTCCGCTGCGGATGACGAGTCCGTCGCCGTGTACGACCTGTCACGGCAGCGGCGCCAAGCCGGGGACCAGCCCGCGAGTCTGCCCCGTCTGCAATGGCAACGGCGTGATCAGCCGCAACCAGGGCGCGTTCGGCTTCAGCGAGCCGTGCGACGAATGCCGTGGTAGCGGTTCGATCATCGACGATCCGTGCGTCGATTGCCACGGCAGCGGCATCCAGAATCGGACCCGCACCATCACGGTGCGGATTCCCCCCGGTGTCAGCGATGGGCAGAAGATCCGGCTGGCCGGACAGGGCGAGGCCGGACTGCGTGGTGCGCCCTCGGGTGACCTCTATGTGACCGTGCACGTCAGCCAGGACAAGGTCTTCGGCCGCAACGGCGACGACCTGACCCTGGTGCTGCCGGTCAGTTACAGTGAATTGGTGCTGGGCACAACGGTTTCCGTGCCCACGCTGGAAGGGCGCGTCGGTGTCAAGGTGCCTCCGGGTACCGCGGACGGTCGCATCCTGCGGGTGCGCGGCCGGGGCGTGCCCAAGCGCGGTCCCGCAGGCGGGGCGGGCGATCTGCTCGTCACCGTCAAGGTGGCCGTGCCGCAGAAGCTGGACGACAATGCCGCCGAGGCGCTCAAGCGCTACGCGGAGGCAGAGAAGACCAGCGGGTTCGATCCACGTGCGGGATGGGCAGGTGCGTGATGTCCGATAATCCGAAGCAGGCGTCCGGCGGGGCGTCGCGGGCGGAGTTCTTCATGATCTCCGTGGCGGCCCAGTTGGCGGGGATGCACGCGCAGACACTGCGCACGTATGACCGCCTCGGACTGGTTACGCCGCAACGGACTTCGGGTGGCGGTCGACGTTATTCGGCACGGGACGTCGAACTGCTCCGCGAGGTGCAGCGGCTATCCCAGGACGAGGGGGTCAACCTGGCGGGCGTCAAGCGCATCATCGAACTCACCAATCAGGTCGAGGAACTGCAACAGCGCGTCGCCGAGATGTCGGCCGAGCTGGATCGGCTGCGCACGGGGTATCGCCCCGATCTCGCGCCGCCGCAACGCAGTACCGCACTGGTGGTGTGGAAGCCGCGCAATAGGCGCTGACAACCGCGAAAGGCTCCGGGATTCGGTTTCGGCCGAGCCCGGAGCCTTTTGTCATTTCGTGCCGATAAGTGAATGCGTTATTTCGCGACGCCGAATAGGGTTGCGGACCCGAATAACCGCCGGCAGCGCTCGAGCAAACTCCGGAATCGGGTTTCATTACCCGACAACCGGTTCAGCCCCTCGTGGGTGTCGGCATGTGGTTCGGCAGGGTTGCCAACGATGTGCCGAGCTGCGAAGTTTGCTGTGGCCCTTGCTTCGGCAAACAATGTGCCGGATCGCGCCGCCGATTCCGTCGGTCGCCAGGTCGGCCGACGCCTGCGGTTTGCTCGAGCCGGATGGGTGGTCCGGGATGGCGGGTTGCCGCGCGATCGCTCCGAGATACCGGATGGGATGAATCTTGCAAACCGGGCCATCCGAATTCGGTGAATATATGACGGATTTCGCCGTCGTGTTCGTTCTTTCGGTTTGTTTTCAAGGGTTTTCGTAGTGCGGTTCCTCGTTTCGGGGGAATTACATACGTGATGTTTATGCGACTGATACCGCGGCTGGCAAACCTCGCCTACACTCGTTACGCATCGGCTGCTGTCGAGTGTCCCGCAGCACCTCACTCGCCGGCACGGGTTTGTGTTCGAGTGCAAAAGGGGTTGTGACACAAATGGACTCGCGGACCGTCGCTTTGATAAGAACAACGTTCAAGGCGGTTGCTGCAGAGGAGGGGGGTCCGGCCAAGCTGGCCAGTTCGTTCTACGCAATTCTGTTCACGGACTATCCCGCCGTCCGGGATTTCTTCCCCGCAGCGATGGATTCCCAGCGTGACAGATTGGTCAAGGCCATCTCCTACGCGCTGGATCGGCTCGAGGAGCCGAATAAGTTATTGCCATTCCTCGCCCAACTCGGGCGCGATCACCGCAAGTACGGGGTGCAGGCCGCGCATTACACCGCCGTGGCGACCTCGTTGAAGTCCGCGATGCGGATCTTCGCCGGCACCGAGATGTGGACCGACGAGGTCGACCGGGCCTGGGACGAGGGCCTGAAGATCATCGGCGACACCATGATCGGCGCGGCCGAACAGGAATCGGCGCCGCCGGTCTGGAGCGGGACCGTCGTCGAGCGCCGCGAGGTCCTGCGCAATCTCGCCGTGGTGCGGCTGCAATTGAATCAGCCGATGCAATATGCCGCCGGCCAGTACATCAGCGTGCAGATCCCGGCCCGGCCGCGCATGTGGCGCTATCTGTCCCCGGCGGTGCCCGCGAATGCGAACGGGGAGATCGAATTCCACATCCGCGGGGTGCTCGGCGGCTGGGTCAGTCCGGCCATCGTCGGCCACACCAATATCGGTGACCAGTGGCTGCTCGGTTCACCGCTCGGTGGACTCGGCGTGCCGCGCAATGTGAAACGCAAAATGCTGATGGTCGGCTGCGGTACCGGCATCGCACCCCTGCGCGCCCAGCTCATGGCGATGGCACAACGGCGCGTCAATCCGCGGGTGCATCTGTTCGTCGGCGGCCACCACCCGTGTGACCTCTACGATCTGGAGATCCTGAGCCAACTGGCCACCGCCAATAAATGGCTCACCGTCACGCCGGTCACCGAGAGCGATGAAAACCCTTGGTGGTACCTGGATTCCGGCGACCCGGAGCACACCTGGCCGGGACTGGAAGCCCGGATGACCGGCCAGATCGGCAAGGTCGTCGCGAGCTACGGCTCCTGGTCCGACCGGGATGTGCAGATCGTCGGATCACCCTCGATGGTGCAGACCACCAAGTTCCGCTTGATGGCCGCCGGAACGCAGACCAAGAACATCCGCCACGATCCGCTGTTTTGATTGGCCGCGCCTTCGGCGCGGCGTGTGCTCGATCTTTGGCCGCGTGGCCGCGGCGTGTTCGCGGCCCCCTGGTGTCTCGCGTCCGACCCTTTCGAGCGACCTGCAAGCAGTCGCTAGCGGCGCCGTCGAGACATACGACTGCGTCGTATGCGCTTCGACGACTCGGCTGTGTTCGATGGCCGCGCCTTCGGCGCGGACGCGAGACGGGCCGCGAACTCCTCGCTCGTAAGACTCGCTCCGGACGGGGGACCAGTGCTTGAACAGCCCCTGATCGGGTGCCGCGTGCTGTGGCGTTGATTGCAGCGCCTTCGGTGCGGCAGGTTCGCGGGCTCTGTCTGATTGCGGCGCAGCGTGTTCGCGACCCCTGGCGAACCTCGCTCGTAAGATTCGCTCCGTGGTGGTCGGGCCGTCGATCAAAGCCCCTCGAATTGTATTGCCGGAGCAGGAGTTCCGGTCTCGACAAGCCGATCCAGAGTTACGCGGACCATATTGGGTGAACCGCAGACAAGCACCTGATGGTGGTCGAATGCGCCGTGTGAACCGACGACATCGGCGAGCGTGCCGAAGAGCATATCGTCGAGCGGGAAGCCGATATCCACGCGCGACTGCTCGTACCATTCGTCGACCCAGCCGGGATCCTCCGGACCCTCGATCACGGGAATCACCGTGAGCCAAGGCAATTCGTTCGAGAGCAGGAACAGCATGTCATCGGCGTAGAGGTCGCGCGGGGAGCGCCCGCCCACGAACAGGTAGGTGGGCGGCGGATCCTCGTGACGGGCGAGATCGAGAATCTGGGAGCGCATCGGGGCCAGCCCGGTGCCGCCCGCGATCATCACCACCTCGTCGCCGTACGGGTCGACGGCGAGAGTGCCGAGGGGAGCGCTGATCTGCCATTCGTCGCCCGCGTGGGTGTCGGCGACGATACTGCCGCTGCACCAGCCGCCCGGCACCGTGCGCACGTGGAATTCCAGCTTGCCGTCCAGCGACGGCGGCAGCGCGGGCGAGAGCCGACGTCGCATCCCCGGATGCTGCGGCACCCGGACCTCGACCGACTGTCCCGCGAGAAACGGGACGTACTCACCGATCAGACGGATAACCGCGATGTCGTGGCGCAGCCGGTGATGACCGACGACGGTCGACTTCCATTCGGGCGCCGCACCATTGCCGTGCGGGCTCGGATCAATTGTCATTACTTCTCTCACACGGGATCTGAGCTGATTACCGACTCGGGGGTGCCCACCGCCATCAGTGCGCGGCGGGTGTCGGCGATCATGCGGGCCGAACCGGCGATCTGGATCTGCCGGTCGGACCATGAACCGAAGCTGGCGACGACCGCGCCCAGATTTCCGATCAGGCGGCGGTGCATGCCATACGGCTCGTCCTGTGGTGGATGCGGATACCACCACGGGTTGGTCTTCTGCTCGCAGACCGGGACCACGGTGAGCCACGGATTGCTCTGCGAGAGCTGCCACATATTCTCCACGTCGTACAGATCGCAGGGGTAGCGACCGCCGATGAAGAAGTGCACGCGCGGATTGATCCCGCGCTGACCCATCTCGATCAGCTGCGCGCGCAGCGGGGCGATGCCGGTGCCTGCACCGATCAGCAGCACGTCACGGCCGCTGTCGCGATCGATGTGCAGACCGCCGAGCGGACCCGCGATCATCCACCGATCGCCGACCCTGGTCTCGTTGACGACGGCCGGGCTCACCCAACCGCCGCGGATCTTGCGCACGTGGAATTCGATCTCGCCGTAGGGATTCGCGGGAATCGCGGGCGAGAGATAGCGCCACATCTTGGGGCGCTGGGGCAGCGAGATCGGTACGTACTGCCCGGCCTGATACGGAATCGGGCTGTCTGTCTGCAGCCGCACGATGGCCAGGTCCTCGAGCACCCGGCGATGGCCGACCACGGTCGCATCCCAGTACGGCTGCGATTTGTCGGAATTGGCGCCGATGGCCATGGAGGCGGAGATGAGGATGGTGATATCGCGCCAGCCCTCCTCGAGCGCGCGATTCCACATCGGACCGTTGAAGACCCGGAAGGCGGCCAGCAGCGCTCGCCCCGCGATGTCGTAGTGCGCGGCGATGACACCGTACTTGCGGTGATCGCGCGCCAACTGTTCCAGGAACCTCTGGGCCCGCTCCCAGTCCTCGAGATTGTCGAGCACGTAATGGATGGCGGTCACCACCCGCTTGGCCTGCATCTCCATCGCGGGCGGGAACAATTCCCGCAGCTGCGGCTTCTCCGCAAACAGGTGACCATAAAACGCACTGATCAACCGCTCGGGTCCGTTCGGTGACTCGATCACCGCTCGGAAGTTGGCGCGGACCAGCGCTGCCGAACGCGCATCCACGACGTGGAGCTTCCTTTCCCTCAAAATCTGCCCAGGGACATATCCGTAACCGGCGGTCCTCCGCCGACAAGTATCCCTGAAAATCACATGGTCGTGTGGGTATGGCCGATCACGCCCGCGCTCACGGGTAATCCGTGGGCAAATCGGGGCTGCTCTGGGCCGGACATGCAGGATATCGCGACCTCGCTCGCTCCGGGTTACCGCCGGGTCAACTGGTGACGTTCGCGCGCACCGCGGGCGCGACCAATTCGGCGTAGCGATGCACCTGGTCGACGGGGTCGCCCTCGGTCGGCCAGAAGATGAAGCCGTCGATGCGCTGGTCACGATGCAGTGTGGATAAATCGTCCACCCAGCGCTCGGGCGGGCCCTCCAGGAAGCCGTAGTTCGTACCGTCGGCGGTGATGGTGCCCGAGAGGTTGTAGACCCGGCGGATGGCGCGCGGATCGCGGTGCGCCGCGGCGGCGGCATCGTCGATGCGCTTACCCGCCTCGGTCAGGAATTCGGGTGGGGCCCAGGCCGCCGAGGGCAACCAGCCGTCGGCGCGCTGTCCGGTCAGGGCGAGCATGCGCGGCCCCTTCGCGCCGAGCCAGATGCCTGGCTCGTGCTGCGGCTGCGGTCCGGGGTGGGCTCCGGCGAGCAGATGGTAGGTGCCGGGCACCCGGACCGAACGTTCGTCGCTCCACATGGCCCGGATGACCGCGATGCCCTCGGCGAGCGCCTGGACCGATTCGCCCGCGCTCAGGTGGTAACCGCCCATGGCGGCGATGGCGGCCCAGAACGCGCCCGCGCCGAGTCCGAGGTGGATCCGGCCGCCGGTCATGATGTCGAGGGAGGCAACGGATTTCGCGAGTACCGCGGGATTGCGCAGTGGCAGGTTGGCCACATCGGGGAAGAAGGTGAGTCGCTCGGTCCGCATGGCCAGGCCGGTGATCAGGGTCCAGGTGTCGAGGAAGCGTCGCTGGTAGGGATGGTCTTGGACGCCGATCAGGTCGAGTCCGGCGCTTTCGGCATATGTCGTCAGCTCGGTGAGCTGCTGGTAGTTATCGGCCTCCGGAATCAGGAAGAGGCCGAATTCAGGTGGGCGTGAGCCCTTTTTGCGGCTCACCTCGGCTCAGATGGCTAGCACGGTTTTGCCCCGCGCCCCCGTCGCGCCGAGGACCGAGGGGCCCTGGTCCAGCGGGACGGTCGCGTCGATCGGCACGACCACATCGCCTGCGGCGACCCGATCGAGCAGGCGGGTCAGTTCCGGTCCGCGCCCGGAGGATTCGATATTTCCGCCTTTGATGCCGCGATCGCGCAGTGCGTCCGGATCGGCGGACCAGATGGTGGAGTAGACGGTGCCGCCGTCGCGGACCAGCGCGGTCAGTTCGGCCAGCACCTCGGGTGGACTCACCAGATCGAACAGTGCGTCGACGCCGTCGGGATGCGCGGCGGCGACCTGTTCGGCGACCGGATCCCGGGTGTAATCGATGGTCTCGGCAGCACCGAGCCTGGTCATCTGATCGGCGACCGCCCCGCGCGCCGTCGCGATGACATGCGCTCCGGCGATATTCGCCAGTTGCACCAGGAAGGAGCCGACGCCGCCGGTGGCGCCGACGATCAATACCTTCTGGTCCGGTTCGATCTTGGTGGCGTCCACGATGTCCTGCGCCGTGATGCCCGCGGTCGGCAGGGCGGCCGCCGCGACGGTCGGCACCCGGTCCGGGATCGGGACCAGGATGGCGTCCTCGGGCAGTACCGTGTACTCCGCGAAGCTGCCGTGGCCCGCGGGCGGGACCAGGAATTTGCCGACGACGCGGTCACCGACGCCGAATTTGGTGACGCCGGGGCCGACCGAGGCCACCGTGCCCGCACCGTCGACGCCGAGGATCATCGGGAAATCGTGCGGCAGCTTGCCATCCAGAATGCCGCCTGCCATCTTCTCGTCGGAGGGGTTGACACCGGCCGCCTCGACCTGGATTCTGACCGCACCCGCGCCGGGTTCGGGGGTCGGCATTTCGGCCAGTTCGGGTGTTGCTCCGAAGCTTCGTACCACGATCGCGCGCATCATTCGCTCCTCGAGTCGGGCTGGATTTGATGCATCAACCAACGGCCAAGGCCATCGTAGGCATCGCGGTGTCCTAGACCCGGCGATTGATGCCATTCGGCAGTGTCGCGGCGTAGCGTTCGAATCGAGTCTGTTCCGTGTCGAGCGGTCCGCTCGAGAAATCGAAGTTGAGTGGAACAGACTCAACCTTTCGGACGTTGGATAGTGCGAATCGACTAGTAGGAAGGTGACTTGTGGACTCGTTCAATCCCACCACCAAGACCCAGGCGGCCCTGACCGCCGCCCTGCAGGCCGCCTCGGCCGCGGGCAATCCGGAGATTCGTCCGGCGCACTTGCTGGTGGCGTTGCTGGACCAAACCGATGGCATCGCTGCTCCGTTGCTCAAGGCCGTCGCGGTAGATCCGGCGACCATTCGACGCGAGGCGCAGGACATCGTGGACAAATTGCCGCGAGCGACCGGTGCGACCACCGCGCCCCAACTCGGCCGCGAGGCACTGGCCGCGATCACCGCCGCCCAGCGCCTGGCCACCGAACTCGGCGACGAATACGTCTCCACCGAACACGTCATGGTCGGCCTGGCCGAGGGCGATTCGGATGTGACCATGCTGCTGAAGAAGTACGGCGCGACCGCCGACGCGCTGCGCGACGCATTCACCACTGTGCGCGGCAGTGCGCGCGTCACCAGTGCCGATCCGGAGGGCAGTTACCAAGCGCTGGAGAAGTATTCGACCGATCTCACCGCCGCCGCCCGCGCGGGCAAGCTCGACCCGGTCATCGGGCGCGATACCGAAATTCGCCGTGTCGTACAGGTTTTGAGCCGTCGCACCAAGAACAACCCGGTGCTGATCGGTGAACCAGGCGTCGGCAAGACCGCGATCGTCGAGGGCCTTGCCCAGCGCATCGTGGCCGGTGACGTGCCGGAATCGTTGCGCGGCAAGTCCGTCGTCTCGCTCGATCTGGCCGCGATGGTGGCCGGCGCGAAGTACCGCGGTGAATTCGAGGAGCGGCTCAAGGCCGTACTCGAAGAGATCAAAAGCAGTGCGGGACAGATCATCACGTTCATCGACGAGCTGCACACCATTGTCGGCGCGGGCGCGACCGGCGAATCGGCGATGGATGCGGGAAATATGATCAAGCCGATGCTCGCCCGCGGTGAGCTGCGCTTGGTCGGGGCCACCACGCTGGAGGAATACCGCAAGTTCATCGAGAAGGATGCCGCCCTGGAGCGCCGCTTCCAGCAGGTGCTGGTCGGTGAGCCGTCGGTGGAGGACACCATCGGCATCCTGCGCGGCATCAAGGATCGCTACGAGGTGCACCACGGTGTGCGCATCACCGACTCCGCGCTGGTCGCCGCCGCCACGCTCAGCGACCGCTACATCACCTCCCGGTTCCTACCGGATAAGGCGATCGACCTGGTCGACGAGTCGGCGTCGCGGCTGCGCATGGAAATCGACTCGCGCCCAGTGGAAATCGACGAGGTCGAGCGTGCGGTGCGCAGGCTGGAGATCGAAGAGGTCGCGCTGGAGAAGGAGACCGACGCGGCATCCAAGCAGCGCCTGGACAAGTTGCGCCAGGAACTCGCCGACGACCGCGAGAAGCTCAACCAGCTGATGACCCGCTGGCAGAACGAGAAGAGCGCCATCGACCAGGTGCGCGTCCTCAAGGAGGAATTGGAATCCCTGCGCGGTGAATCCGAACGCGCCGAGCGCGACGGTGATCTGGGCAAGGCCGCGGAACTGCGCTACGGGCGCATTCCGGCGCTGGAGAAGCAGTTCGCCGAGGCCGAAAAGGCTTCCGCGACAGCCGCTGACGGCGAAGTGATGCTCAAGGAGGAGGTCGGCCCCGACGATATCGCCGAGGTGGTCTCGTCCTGGACCGGTGTTCCGGTCGGCCGGATGATGGAGGGCGAAACCCAGAAGCTGCTGCGGATGGAGCAGGAGCTGGGCAAGCGCGTGGTCGGCCAGACCGAGGCGGTGCAGGCGGTTTCCGATGCGGTGCGCCGGGCGCGCGCCGGTGTCGCGGATCCGAACCGGCCGACGGGTTCGTTCATGTTCGTCGGCCCGACCGGTGTCGGTAAGACCGAGCTGGCAAAGGCGTTGGCGGACTTCCTGTTCGACGACGAACGCGCCATGGTCCGCATCGATATGAGCGAGTACAGCGAGAAGCACTCGGTCGCTCGGCTCGTCGGCGCCCCGCCCGGCTATGTCGGTTACGACCAGGGCGGTCAGCTGACCGAGGCGGTCCGGCGTCGGCCCTACACCGTCGTGCTCTTCGACGAGATCGAGAAGGCGCATCCGGATGTCTTCGACATCCTGCTCGCCGTACTCGACGAGGGTCGCCTGACCGACGGCCAGGGCCGCACGGTCGACTTCCGCAACACCATCCTCATCCTGACCTCGAATCTGGGTGCGGGTGGCGATCCGGAGTTCGTCATGAACGCGGTGCGCTCGGCCTTCAAACCGGAATTCCTGAACCGCCTCGACGATGTGGTCATGTTCCACAGCCTCGATGAGGAACAGCTGGAATCCATCGTCGATATCCAGCTCGACCAGCTGCAGAAGCGGCTGTCGCAGCGCAGGCTGAAGCTGGACGTCAGCGATTCGGCCCGGTTCTGGCTCGCCGTGCGCGGCTACGATCCGGTCTACGGTGCCCGCCCGCTGCGCAGGCTGATCCAGCAGGCCATCGGCGACACTCTCGCCAAGGAGCTGCTCGCTGGTGAGGTCACCGACGGCGACACCGTCGCGGTCAACGTGAGCCCGAACGGCGAAAGTCTCATCGTCGGACGGGGCTGACCGAGTGGCCCAGCTTGCGATCAACCCGCAGCTGGGCGTCCCCGGTGAACCCGACGGAGCGAGTCTTACGAGCGAGGAGTTCGCGGCCCGTCTCGCGTCCGAGCCGCCAAAGCACAGGCGCGGCATCCGGCAGGCGTGCACCAGGTGCGGAACGCCCCGCCCCGTCAACCACGACGGAGCGAGTCTTACGAGCGAGGAGTTCGCGGCCCGTCTCGCGTCCGAGTCGTCGAAGCGCATGCGACGAAGTCGCGAGTCTCGACGGCTCGGACGCGAGACACCAGGGGGCCGCGAACACGCCGCGCCGAAGGCGCGGCCAAAGACACAGAGCCTACGCTGGAGGCCATGAGTAATCCCAACGATCCCTGGGCACAGCGACCGGAGGATGCGCCGACGGAACATATCGGTCCGTCGGGTAAGTCGGGATTTCAGCCTTCGTCGCCTACGACGGAATACACCGAGGCGTTCGGCCACGGCGATGCGACCTCGGTCTATCCGTCGACCGAACAATACGAGCCGTGGGGGCCGCCGCCGGTCAATGCCACCAAGGAGTTCCCGCCGTACGAGAGCCAGGTCCAGTGGGGCGGGCAGGAAAGTGGCGCGTGGCAGGAGCCGACCCAGGTCGGTGCATACGGCCAGCCCGGCGCGCAGTATCCGCCCGGCCCACCGGGTGGACCCCTACCCCCGGATCAGCAACCGCCGCGCAAGCGCAATACCGGCCTGTGGATCGCCCTCGGAGTCGGGGTGCTTCTGCTGATCGGCGCGGTCAGCGTGCTCGCGGGTGTGCTGATGGGCGGTAAGGACACTTCGTCGAGTTCCGCCGCGAGCACCTCGGCCTTCCCGACCGCGGGCCGATCCCCCGGTACCGCGCCCTCGGGCGGTCCGTCGTCCACCCAGGTCCTGCCGAGCATTCCGGGACTCGGCGGCATCGATAACCTAGGCGCGACCATGGGCACCATCAAAGCCAATGCCGGTGGCCAATTGACCCTCGACACCCTCGGCGGATCCGCCGTGACGGTGCGCACCACCGACAAGACCCAGGTGATCTCGTTGACCGGGTCCAAGGCATCCGATCTTCCGGTCGGCGACATGGTCGTGGTGCAGGGCGATAAGGCCGCGGACGGTTCGATCGACGCGAAGATCATCATCAGTACCGCACTGCCCGGGGGCACGCGGTGAAATATCAGCGGGCAGTGATGCGCAATAGCCCTGTCGGCTCTATAGGGTAGGCGACGATGACGGCAATGTGGTTCGGGTTGGCGGCGATCGCGCTCGTTGGTGCGATCGTGCTGCTGTATTTCGATCGGGTCCAGCGACAGCGGACCGGTCATGCGCGCCAGGTGTGGGCGAAGGCGCAGGGCTATACGTATGTGTCGGTGGAACCGGCGCTGGCGTCCACCTGGCGCCGCGGTGCGTTGGCCAAGCTCGGCTACCTGTCCGCGGTGGATGTGGTGTCCGGCATCCGCAAGGGCGAGAAATTCGTCCTCTTCGATCTGGAAGACGCGGCGACACTGGTCGCGGTGCGCAGGCAGATCGGCTCCGATATCGATGTGGATATGCGGCTCAAGACCGCGTCCCCGCCGAAGGACGCCGATCTGGAACTGCTCGGCGCGATCGGCGATCGGGTGGTGTTCGCGACCAATCCGGAAATCGCCAGGCACGCCGTCGACCAGCGCATGGTCGCCTTCATCGAATCGCTGCCCGATAGCGTGCAGATGCTGTGGAGTGAGGGCAACTGGACCCTCGGCATGCTGAATGTCGGGACGGTGGCCAAGGATTGGGAGACCGCCATCGATGCGGTGCTTCGCCTGTCCGGTCTGCTGCATGTGCTGCCGCCGGTCAGCGATGTGCGCGGGGTGGATTCCGGTGGGCACGATCCGGGACGGCCGCATCCGCGCAAGCGGGCGGATGACCGAGAAGATGCGGACAGTCCGGTGGCCGCGCGGGTCGCGTCGGCGGATCTGCGCAAGGGCGAGGATTTCGACGACGACTACGAGGCTTCCGCCTACGACGAATCGTCTTATGACGAAGACGATTTCGACCGGCCGAAGTACCGCGAGTACTCCGACGACGACTATTACGACGACGAACCGGTCGCCGAACCGGTGACCCCCGAGCCGCCCCGCCGCCCCAGTCTTGCCGTCGTCCCCGACTCCCGCTCGCGGGCCCGCGACGAGCGCTGGGCAGCGGAACCGGAGGACGACTGGTCGCCGGAAGACCGCTCGGCCCAGCGCAAACCCGCCAAGCCCGAGCCCGTCCGGTCCGACCCCGATGCGGACGATTGGGAGTCGGCAGAGCACACACCGGAACCGCCCGGCGGTCCGTTCCACCCGGGATTCCGCCCGTATCAGGGACCTGTGCCGCAGTGAGCGGGCATGACGCCCTCCCGACACCGATTGTGCTGCGATGACTGACAGTCCTGTGCGCCTGCCGGGTGCCACCCGCCCCGTCGCGCTGATCACCGGACCGACCTCCGGCATCGGGCACGGATTCGCCGTGCGTTTGGCCGCACTCGGCTACGACTTGGTGCTCGTCGCCCGCGACGCCGACCGGCTGAACGCACTCGCCGCGGAATTCGAGCGGAAATTCGCGACCCGTTCGGAGGTGCTCGTCGCCGATCTGGCCAAGGCCGACGATCGGGATCGGGTGCTGGCCCGCGCCGCCGACGGCATCGAATTCCTGGTCAACAATGCCGGATTCGGTCAATCGGGGGAGTTCTGGACGCAGCCGCCCGCCGAGGTGCAAGCCCAACTCGATGTCAATGTCACCGCGGTGGTACAACTCACCAGGGCCGCGCTGCCGTCGATGATCGCGGCCGCGAAGGGTTCCATCGTCAATGTGGCCAGCGTCGCGGGTCTGATCCCCGGACGCGGCTCGACCTATTCGGCTTCCAAGGCCTACGTCGTATCCTTCACGGAAGGGCTGGCGGGTGGACTGGCTGGAACGGGAGTCCGGGTCCAGGCCCTGTGCCCCGGATTCGTGCACACCGAATTCCACGAGCGGGCCGGTATCGAGATGTCCTCGCTGCCGAAAAGGCTGTGGTTGAGCGTCGACCAGGTGGTCGCCGGTTCGCTACGTGATCTGGAG
Organism: Nocardia sp. NPDC102475; assembly: GCF_055584605.1. Classification (NCBI taxonomy): domain Bacteria; kingdom Bacillati; phylum Actinomycetota; class Actinomycetes; order Mycobacteriales; family Nocardiaceae; genus Nocardia; species Nocardia sp. NPDC102475. Next base: position 69,837 of record NZ_JBVJLS010000021.1, read on the forward strand.
AAGGACCGGGTGCTCAGCGTGCCCGGTGTGCAGTACAAAGTGCTAACCACCGCCGCCGGGATGATCCCGCGAGCCCTGGCGGCCCGACTGAATCGCGGCATGTTCAACGCACGCGGAAGGACTTGACAGACATGATCGACCAGGCGAACAAGGCCACCGTTTCGACGGACGACCGAGATAGATTGGCCGCATTGGTGCGCGAGCTCGCTGTCGTGCACGGCCGCGTCACGCTGTCCTCTGGCAAAGAGGCCGACTACTACGTCGACCTGCGCCGCGCCACCCTGCACCACGGTGCCGGACCGCTCATCGGCAAGCTGCTGCGCGAACTCGTGGCGGACTGGGATTTCGAGGCCGTCGGCGGGCTCACCATGGGCGCGGATCCGGTCGCACTGGCCGTCATGCACGCACCCGGCCGTCCGATCGACGCCTTCGTGGTGCGTAAAGCCGCCAAGACACACGGCATGCAGCGCCAGATCGAGGGCCCGGACATCGTCGGCAAGCGGGTGCTCGTCGTCGAGGACACCACGACCACCGGAAATTCGCCGCTGACCGCCGTGCGCGCACTGCGCGAGGCGGGCGCGACCGTCGTCGGTGTCGCGACCGTGGTGGACCGGGAGACCGGTGCCGATCAGGTGATCGCGGCCGAGGGCCTGGAGTACCGGTCCATCCTGGGATTGAAGGATCTGGCCCTCGGTTAAGCTGCGAATGCGGTCCTGGGTCGCAATCGCTGGTGGTCGGCGCTTCGCCTTGCGCTGAAACGCCGACAGCGGTGCGACTCGATAAAAGGACGTATACGTCGAGCGCGTCGATGCGTTCGAGACAGTGAAGGGTCGTGGAGTTACCTGTGGTGAGCATTGCAGTCAATAAGAGCCGTGCGAATGTCGCGATGCTCGGCATCGGTGCTTACCGTCCGAAACGCCTGGTCAGCAATGAAGAGGTGTGCGAGGTTCTCGACTCGACCCCGGAGTGGATCTATGAGCGCACCGGTGTGCGCAACCGCCGGTGGATCAGCGGTGACGAAACGCTGCAGTCGATATCGGCGGCCGCCGGTGAGCGGGCGATCGTCAACAGCGGCATCGACCGGTCCAAGATCGGTGCGCTGATCCTGGCCACCTCGAGCTGGTTGACGCTGACCCCGCACGGCGCCCCCAAGGTCGCCAACGACCTGGGGATGAACGGGATCGCGGCCTTCGATCTGACCTCCGGCTGCGGCGGTTTCGGCTACGGCCTCGGCGTCGCCGCCGACCTGATTCGTTCCGGATCGGCCGAATACGTGCTGCTCATCGGTGCCGAGACGATGACGGTCGGACTCGATCCGACCGATCGCGGCACCGCGATGATCTTCGGCGACGGTGCGGGTGCGGTGGTGGTCGGCCCGAGCGAGGAGAACGGCATCTCCCCGACGGTGTGGGGCAGCGACGGCGAGAATGCCTCGGCGATCGAGCAGGACGTCAACTTCCTCGAATACATGGAGAAGGCACAGCGGCTGCAGGGCACCGATCCGGCCGTCGAGCCCATCGGCCGGATGTCGCTGCGGATGGAGGGTCCGCGGGTATTCCGTTGGGCGGCGGTCACTTTGCCGCGCGCGCTGGCCTCGGCGCTCGAGGTCTCCGGTGTCTCCAAGGAAGATATCGAGGTCTTCATTCCGCATCAGGCCAATGCCCGCATCAACGAGCTGATGAAGAAGAACCTCGGGCTTGCCGATGACATCCCGGTGGCCAATGACATCGAGAACACCGGCAATACCTCCGCCGCCTCCATCCCGCTGGCGATGGAGGAAATGCTGGTGACCGGTAAGGCCAAGGGCGGCCAGGTGGCGCTGCTGCTCGGCTTCGGTGCGGGTCTGAGCTATGCGGGCCAGGTTGTCACACTGCCGCCCGCCCCGAAAGAGCCGAGCTTTTGATTGTGCGACCGTTGCGAGCCGCATTTCTAGCGGCAGCGGCGGCGACCGTGTACGGCGCGGTCACCGGCCGTGAGAAGGTGCAGTGGGTGGCGAAGCCGCTGCTGATGCCGCTGTTGGCGGCGGATGTGGCGACCGACCAGGCGGTGTTGGAGCCGGTTGATCGGACGGTTCTGCTGGGTTCCCTCGGTGCCGCGACCATCGGTGATGTGCTGCTGATCGAGCCGGACAATGATCGGCGGCTGATCGCGGGGGCGTCGTCGTTCGCGGTGATGCAGACCGGATATTCGGTGCTGTGGTGGCGGCGCGGTGGGCGGCCGCGTCCGGAGATCGCCGTGCCACGGGTGTTGGCCTGGCTCGGTGCCGCGCTGCTGATGCGGGGCAAGGCGCCGACCGTCGCGGCTCCGCTGACCGCCTATGGTGCGACGCTGGGCAGTGCTGCGGTGCTCGCCTCCGATCCCGGATTGGCTCCGGGTGCGAAAAATGTTGCCGGACTGAATATTCCGAGTGCCGATCCGCGTAGTCGGCTCGGCCTGGGTGCATTGCTGTTCACGGTTTCCGATGGGTTGATCGTGCTGCGCCGGCTGTTCGCGCGGAGCGAGCGTTCCCGGCGGGTCACCGAGGGTGTCATCCTGGCTACCTACGCGGCCGCGCAATATCTGCTCGCCGACCCGCGAGCGCACGCGCGGGACTGACCTTTCGCCCGTCGATTCGGAAATGCGAGATCGGCCTGGCCCGCGCGGGCGGTCGAAAGCTATTGCCCCAGAACGAGAATGATCCGATCGCGATTTTGCGGATCGACCCGGATGGAGATGGTCTCGCCGACCGCGAGCCGCGGCTTATCGGCCGGGGTGACATCGAAAACAATGGTGCCACGGTAACTTTCGGATCCCGGCACAACGAGCTCCAGATCGAATTCGGTCAGTTCGGTGTGATGATCGGTGCGCTGCAGTGTGTGCGCGCCCTCGATGGTGGCCCACCCCTCCAGCCCGTGCCGCCACAACTGCCGATCCGCGCGCGATGGCCGAGCCGCCAATAGCATTCCGACGCCCACGCATGATCCGAACAGCCCGACCAGCGCGACGATCTGAAATGGCTCGGTCCCCGGCGGCGTATGCGGTAGTAGCCAGCCAAGCCAGAATCCGAGCACGATCAAATACCCGGTGGTCACCCCGAGCACTGTGCGGAGAACGCGTGCGTGATCCATGCCAGCCTCCACCCGACTGCCCTGCACCTCCAGAATAGGACCGCCCACCCCACCGTGAACCCGCCTTGACCACAACCGTGACCTGCTCGTCCCTGCCACACCCACCCCCCATTCTACGGATGAGCCGGTTCAGCCCTTCAGGCGCAGGACCGCGAGGACTCGGCGGTGGTGGGTGTCCGACGGCGGCAGATCCAGTTTGGTGAAGATATTGCCGATGTGCTTTTCGACCGCGCGCTCAGTGACCGTGAGTGCGGTTGCGATCGCGATGTTCGACAGTCCCTGTGCCATCAGTTCGAGGACCTCGCGCTCGCGGGGTGTGAGGCGGGCGAGCGAATCCTGTTGGCGTGCGGCACCCATCAACTGACTCACCACCTCCGGGTCGAGTGCGGTGCCGCCGGTGGCGACGCGGTCCAGGGCGTCGACGAAGTCGCGGACGTCGGCCACCCGATCCTTGAGCAGATAGCCGACACCGTTCGCGCCACCGGCGAGAAGTTCGGTGGCATAGCGGGTTTCGATCCACTGCGAGAACACCAGCACGCCGGTGAGCGGATATTTGCGGCGCAACTCGATTGCCGCGAGCAGCCCCTCGTCGGTGAAGGTCGGCGGCATCCGCACATCCACCACGGCCACGTCGGGGTTGTAGGTGCCGACCACATCGCTCAAGGTGGTGGCGTCGCCGACGATGGCGACCACCTCGTGGCCGCGCTCGGTCAGCAGTCCCGCCAGCCCGTCGCGCAGGATCGCATTGTCCTCGGCGATGACCACCCGCAACGGCGTACTCATCGTGGCCCGGCCGTCGGCAGCAGGATGGTCACCACGGTCGGTCCGCCGGTCGGACTCTGCACGGTCAGCGTGCCGTCCACCGCACGCGCCCGCGCGGCCAATCCGGAAAGTCCGCTGCCCGCAGCATGTTCCCCGTCCATCGGCTGCAGTACACCACCGATTCCGTTGTCGCGCACGGAGACCGCGATGGTGTGCGCATCGGTCGGCACGACCGACACCCACGCACTGGTGGCATTAGCATGTTTGACCACATTGGTGAGTAGTTCGGCAACCGAGAAGTAGGCGATCGCCTCGATCGCGGGATTCGGCCGCTGCGGCAGATGGACTCGCAGCTCCACCGGAACGGCACACCGCGAAGCCAGTGTTTCCAGTGCCGGCTCGAGCCCCAATTCGAGTGCGGGCGGATGGATTCCGCGCACCAGTTCACGCAATTCGGTCAGCGCCTCCTTGGCATTGGCGTGTGCGTCGGCGATCAGGTCGCGAGCGTCACCGCCGAGGGATATCCGCTCCTCGGCCCGGCCAAGGGCCATGGCAATGGTGACCAAGCGCGCTTGCGTGCCGTCGTGCAGATCGCGCTCGACCCGGCGCAGCGTCGCCGCCGAATCCTCGACTGCCGCACGCCGACTCGCACGCAACTCGACCAATTGCCGGTCCCGCGCCGTCGCCGACAGCAAGGCGGTGGTGAGCAGTCCGTGCACCCAGCACACCGCGCGCAGCAGCCACGGCAGTGCGAAGCAGCAGATGATGCCGACCGCGGACATCAGCAAAACCCTTGGCCAAGTGTCGATATAGAAGGATCCGAACTGGGCCAGCGAATGGTGCTCGACGCCGTTGTCGTCGATATTCGTCGGGTTGAACAGCACCCAGGGGATGGGCGAGAGCGCGGTGAATACCGTCACGGCCACCACGATCAGCACGAGATAGCCGCCGACCACACCGAGTACGGCCTGCGCGAACAGGAACAGAATGGCCCGCCAACTCGCGCGATCGGTGAACGCGCTCTTCAGAAATCCGAAAAAGCCCGGCTGCGAAACATACGGTGGCGGCGCGTCGACCGGCGTATCCAGCAGATCTCTGGCCAGCGCGCGATACACCTTCGCCCAGAGCCGCGCGCCCAGAATCACCAGTGCCAGGATCGGGATGCCGATCAGGAAAATCGAGGCATATAAACCGCCGCCGAAACCGAAGAACAGATAGCAGACGGCAAGCATGCCTATGACGAAAACCGTGAATACATAGACGAGTTGCTTCCAGGTCCGGGCCTGGATCGGCGCGCGCAGCACCGCGCGCAGCACCTCTCGCGCGTCCGGACCGGTCTTGCCGGTCGGCGCGTCGAGTACGAGGGTTTGTGTCTCGGTCATGGACTCCATGGTTGTCGCGGGCACGGCGGCATTCGATCGAGCTGACCGCCGAATCGGAGGTGTGGCCAGCCACACCACGAACTACCATCCTGCGCATGAACTATCCGCCGCCACCGCAGTACGGCTCGCCGTACGGCTACCCAGCCTATGGCCCGCCGCAGGATCATCCGCAGGCCATCACGATCATGATCCTCGGCATTCTCGGCCTGCTGCTGTGCCAGTTCCTCGGCCCGGTCGCGTGGGTGATGGGTAAGAAGGCGCTCAACGAGATCGATGCGTCCGGCGGCGCCATCGGTGGTCGCGGCAGCGTCCAGGCCGGATATATCTGCGGCATGATCGCCTCGATACTGCTGATCCTGACCATTCTGTTCGTCATCCTGATGGTGGTCCTCGCCGCTGTCGGCGTCCTCGGCTCCTCGTCCTCGACGTACTGAATCGTGTCGGCGGGGCGGCCGGAATTAGCATCGTCGGGGTGAACCACCCCGCGCCGGATACGGCCGAGCAGCCAGGACCCACCGAATGGGGCGAGCACCCGCACGGTGTCGGACCATGGGCGCAAGAGCACGGGGAAGCCCCGCCGGAGGATCCCCACTACGATCCGGAGCTGCTTGCCGGCGGTGACCGCCGCAATGTCGTCGATGCCTACCGCTACTGGAAGCGCGAGGCGATCATCGCCGATATCGACCGCCGCAGGCATCCGTTCCATGTCGCCATCGAGAACTTCGGCCACGATGCGAATATCGGCACGGTGGTGCGCACCGCCAACGCTTTCGCCGCGGCCGCCGTGCACATCGTCGGCAGGCGGCGCTGGAATCGCCGCGGCGCCATGGTCACCGACCGCTATCAGCACATCGAACATCACACCGATATCGGCGAGCTACTCGCCTTCGCCGAGCGGGAAAACCTGACCGTGGTCGCCGTGGACAATGTGCCCGGCTCGGTTCCGCTGGAAACCGTCGAGTTGCCGCGCCGCTGCCTGCTGCTGTTCGGGCAGGAAGGGCCGGGTGTCACCGAACATGCCAAGGGTGCGGCCGCACTGACGGTTTCGATTGCGCAGTTCGGTTCGACCCGCAGTATCAATGCCGGAGTCGCGGCCGGCATCGCAATGCACGCATGGATCCGGCAACATGCCGATTTGACGTCAGCTTGGTAACGAAAAGATCGGTATTAAACGGGTCGAAGCTGGCACCATTGACCCATGACCTCGCGGAGTCCGGAAACCGGGCGCGATGCTGCCCCCACGCCCGCGCTGTGGTCCGAGCGCGCGGATATGGCCGAATCCGCGATCGTCTCTCGGCACCTACGCGCGCTATGGGCCGTCCCGGGAACCGAATTGGGTGTCGTCGGTTGGCCGGCGACCCGTCGTGAGCGGGCCTTCGCGTCCTGGCACTACTGGTGGCAGGCGCATCTGATCGACTGCGCGGTCGATGCCGCCAACCGGGTGCCGACGCCGACGCGACGCAACCGCATCGCCGCGATCGCGCGGGCGCATCGGCTGCGCAATATCACCGGCTGGACCAATAACTACTACGACGATATGGCCTGGCTGGCAATCGCTTTGGAGCGTGCCGAGCGGACCCAGGGCATCACCGAGGCGCGCGGCGGTCTGATCGCACTCGAGAAGGAGCTGTACGGCGCCTGGGATCCGGCGCGTGGCGGCGGTGTGCCATGGCGGGTCGGCGCGGACTATTTCAACGCCCCCGCCAACGGACCGGCCGCGATCGCGCTGCTGCGCCTCGGCCGCCACGTCCGCGCGCAGGAAATGGCGGACTGGATCGATGCGACGTTGTACGACAAGGAATCCGGCCTGATCCTGGACGGCATCCACCTGCCCTCCGGCGAGATCGAGAGCCCGACCTTCACCTATTGCCAGGGCGTGGTGCTCGGCCTGGAGGCCGAACTCGCGGTGCACACCGGCGAGCCGCGCCACAGCGAACGGGTACACCGGCTGCTCACCGCGGTCGAGGAGCAGATGACCACCAATGGGGTGATCAATGGCGGCGGTGGCGGCGACGGCGGCCTGTTCAACGGAATCCTGGCCCGCTATCTCGCGGTGGTCGCGCTGATGCTGCCCGGCGATGAGCGCGAACAGGTGGCCGATCGTCGGACCGCGGCGGCCATTGTGCGCGCCAGCGCCGCGGCCGCCTGGGCGAACCGGCTCGACGTCGAGGGCGAACCGCTGTTCGGGCACGACTGGAGCAAACCCGCCCAGTTACCCGGCGGCCGGTCCGATGCCGGACATTTCACCGCGGGCGGTTCGGTGACCTCCTCGCGGGTGCCCGAACGCGATATGTCGGTGCAACTGTCGGGCTGGCTGCTGATGGAAGCGGCCTACCAGGTCAGCGCCGCCGGGTTGTAGGCGTCAGCACTCGGACTCCAGCACGCCGGTGGGCGCGGTTTCGAAATCGAAATCCTCGGCGGGTTTGGCGATCTCCTGGCGGTAGTGCCGGATGCCGATGGCGGTTCCGATGATCAGCCCGACCACCAGGGTTCCGATGACACCTGGCATCAGCCACGGGACACGGTCCAGGAAACTGCCCGCGTAGTAGCCGATGAGCAGCAGCACCGGCGCCCAGATAATGGCGCCGACCGTGCTGGCTACGGTGTACTTGCGGTGATCCATCCGCGCCGCGCCCGCGACCATCGGGCACAGCGTGCGCACCCAGGGGATCCAGCGCGCAATGAGCACCGCGAGGAAACCGTGCCGCTGTAGCAGGTCGGTGACTCGCTGCAGATTGCGGGTGTTGATGTAGCGGCCGTTTTTCCTGGCCACCAGATGATGGCCGGTGCGATGCCCGATGACGTAGCCGACCTGGTTGCCCGCGATGGCCGCGATCATCGTGCCGATGGACAGCGCCCAGACGTGGGCTTCGCCCGCGGCGTTGGAGGCCATCACGATGCCCGCGGTGATGAGCATCGAGTCGCCGGGCAGGAACAACCCGATGATCAACGCGCATTCGAGGAAGACGAAGGTCAGCACCACCGTCCAGACGAGCGCGGGTCCCGCCGAGGTCAGCGGATCGAAACTGCCCACTGCTAGGGGCAACTGCGCCGTGGCCACCGGCTCAGTGGGTCGGCTCGTTCGTCGAGGCGGTCAGCGCGGCGTCGTCGTGCTGAGCGGCCTCGTCCGCACCGCGGTTGAGCAGCTTCTTGGCCACCGCGATGATGCCGGGCAGGATCGAGATAAGGACGATGAGCAGGAAGATCGGCTCGATGTTCTTGCGAATGAATTCGATATTGCCGAGGAAGTAGCCGAGCACCGTGACACCGCCGCCCCACAGGACGGCGCCGACGATGTCGAAGGTGACGAACTTGCGGTAATCCATCTTGGACACACCCGCCAGCACCGGCATGAACGTGCGCACGATCGGCACGAATCGGGCCAGGATGATCGTCTTCGGCCCGTGCTTTTCGAAGAAGGCATGCGTCTCGGTGACGTAATGCTTCTTGAACAACCGGGTGTCTTCCTTGTGGAACAGTGCGGGCCCGATCGCCCTGCCGATCCAATACGCGCATTGATCACCGGCGAAGGCGGTCACCATGACGGCGGGCAACAGGATCCAGATCGATACCGGCGGGTTGTCCGTGGCGGAAAGCAGGCCGCCGGTGAACAGCAGCGAATCGCCTGGGAGGATCGGGAAGAGCAGACCGGTCTCGATGAAGACGATCACCAGGATCGCCGGGAGCACCGCGTTCTTGAGCCACGTCTCCGTAAGCAGGTGCATCGGGTCCAGCAACTGGGTCAATGCGACGTTGCTCGTCACCGATTCTGTCGCTGCCAGCAGAATCACGCGGCCTCCTGTCCCGGGTACGGCTGGCCTGCATTGCTTGCCACCGCATCGGAAGCTGCCAGCGCAATTACGCGGCCAACAGTACCGGGTCCAACTGAGAAACCTCTTGCTGTGCGAAAAGTTCGCTTCGTCCGACCGGCCGGTCCGTATTGTCAACCCGCCGCACAGAGCGGTCCCCGCACATCGCGCGAAAGCCCGCTGGCCTACTCTGTGGGCTGACAGAATTGTCTTTTGCCGCACAACACGGAGGTCTTCACAGTGCCCATCGCGACTCCGGAGGTCTACGCCGAGATGCTCGGTCGGGCCAAAGCGAACTCCTTTGCCTTCCCGGCCATCAACTGCACCTCCTCGGAAACCATCAACGCGGCCATCAAGGGCTTCGCCGACGCGGGCAGCGATGGCATCATCCAGTTCTCCACCGGCGGCGCGGAGTTCGGTTCGGGCCAGGGTGTGAAGGATATGGTCGTCGGCGCGGTCGCGCTGGCCGAATTCGCGCATGTGATCGCCGCGCGCTACGACGTGACCATCGCGCTGCACACCGACCACTGCCCCAAGGACAAGCTGGACACCTTCGTGCGGCCGCTGATCGCCATCTCTCAGGAGCGGGTGAACGCGGGCAAGCACCCGCTGTTCCAGTCGCATATGTGGGACGGCTCGGCGATCCCGATCGACGAGAACCTGGAGATCGCCAAGGAGCTGCTCAAGGCGACCAACGCCGCGAACATCATCCTCGAGGTCGAGATCGGCGTCGTCGGCGGTGAAGAGGACGGTGTCGAGGCCGAGATCAACGAGAAGCTCTACACCTCCCCCGAGGACTTCCAGAAGACCATCGACGCGCTCGGCTCGGGCGAGAACGGCAAGTACCTGCTCGCCGCGACCTTCGGCAATGTGCACGGCGTGTACAAGCCGGGCAATGTGGTGCTCAAGCCCGAGGTGCTGGCCGAGGGGCAGCGCGTCGCGGCGGCCAAGCTGGGTCTGGCGGCGGACGCGCAGCCGTTCGATTTCGTCTTCCACGGCGGCTCGGGCTCGCTGAAGTCGGAGATCGAGGATGCGCTGCGCTTCGGCGTGGTGAAGATGAACGTCGACACCGACACCCAGTACGCGTTCACCCGGCCGGTGGCCGCGCACATGTTCACCAACTACGACGGTGTGCTCAAGATCGACGGCGAGGTCGGCAACAAGAAGGCCTACGATCCGCGCAGCTACCTGAAGAAGGCCGAATCGGCCATGGCGGCACGTGTCGTCGAGGCGTGCAATGATCTGAAGTCCGCGGGTCGCTCGATCAGCGCCTGACCCTATTTACCCTTCGGGGGGCATTGAGCACATGGTTTTGGATGTGCGCGTGCTCGGGCCCGTTCGACTGCTCGTCGGTGGTGAACCGGTGGCGGTCGGCGGGCCCAAGCCGCGAGCCTTGCTCGCCGCGCTGACCGTCAATCGACGGCGTGCGGTGGCTTCGGCTGCGCTGGCCGATATGGTCTGGAACGAGGATCCGCCCGATTCCTACGCCGCCAGCCTGCAGGTATTCGTCTCGAATATCCGTAAGGCACTGCGTAATTCGGGTGTGGATCCGGCCCTGGTGCTGCGCACCGAATCATCCGGTTATCGACTCGAGATCCCGGAGGATGCCTGCGATCTCGGCCGCTTCGAGGCGGCCAGGGATGCGGGCACCCGCGCCGCCGAGGTCGGCGACCATGTGGGCGCGTCGCAACTGCTCGGAGCCGCGTTGCGCGAGTGGAGCGGCCGGGCACTGGCCGATCTGGCCGGATTGCAGTTCGCCGACGGTTTCGCGACCGCGATGGACGAGGAGCGGCTGCAGGCCGCCTCGGCTCGTATCGATGCCGAAATCGCATGTGGGCGTGCGTCATCGGTGATCGGCGAGTTGGTCTCGATGACCAATGAGCATCCGCTGCGCGAACCGCTGTGGGGTCAGCTGATCACCGCACTGTACCTATCCGGCCGACAGGCCGATGCGCTGGACGCGTGCCGTCGGGTGCGCACGGTGCTCGCGGACGAACTCGGTATCGATCCGGGGCCGGTCCTGGTCGATCTCGAACAGCGGGTGCTGCGGCAGGAACCGCTGAGCACGATGGAACTCAAGCGCACCGAGCGGCTGGCCGCGGCGATGACCGAGACGGTCACCGAGATGCCGCGTGCGGTCCGCAGCGGTCAGCTGCGCATGCCGGACGGCCGGGTCACGGCAATCGCGCAGGGCGGCATGCGAATCGGCCGGATGACCGATAACGATCTGGTCCTCGACGATCCGAAGGCCAGTCGCTACCACGCGCACATCATGCCGAGCCGGGCCGGGTTGCTGATCAAGGATCTGCATTCGGCCAACGGCGTGTACGTCAACGACGAGGCGATCGAGAGCGGCGCGCTGCTCGCCGACGGCGACAATATCCGCATCGGCGCAACGGTTCTGGTGTTCCAGGCCGTCCAGTAATCGCTCAGTCGCAGGCGATGCCGTCCCCATCCGGATCCAGATACGGGTTGTAACCGGGCTGACCGCGATAGAGCGGCAACTTCCCCTCGGCCCGAACCTGATCGCAATCGGTGTAGTACCCCGGCGACTCCTCCTCCTTCGACTTCTCCGGTGGCGGCACATTCGACCCCTTCGGCCCCGGCCGATAGGACGGCACCGGAAGCGAACTATCGGGCCCGGCAACGAATTGGACGGCAGACGAATCGGCGGCGGCGATCGGCGACGCGATCGAGAGGCCGCCGATCACCAGACCGGCGGCACCGAGCACAGGTACAACGTGGCGACAGATCAGTGAAGCTTTCACATTCTCCATCGTGCTCCGCTTTCGGGCCGGTGTCCGTGTGGTGGGATAAGTACCTACCGGAGGCCCTTTGCTCCGTTCCCTGAAACATGTCGAAACATCCCAGAGACCTGACGGATTACTCTGCAGGGTTGGCCTGCAACCGGAGTCGCAGGTCTGCTCGTGGCAGTACCACCGCCTGGCCTCAGCCGGGTCTTACACGGTTTCCAGCGAGCTTTCAATGTCCGACGCAACTCGCCTGGACGATGACGCAATGTAACGAATAATCGACTGGCAGTTTGGTTTTCGCCGCCATCCGACTGGGCTCGAATCTGCACCACGATGTCACGTTCTGGCGCCAAACGGTGACTGCTACAAGTGGGAGTCGGTCGGTAAGTCGGGCGGGGCGAAGCGGGCAAAACGGGTAGGGTCGGGCGCTGGTGCATAGCATCGCGGAGAGCATTGATGCGGCGGGTGTCCAATTTTGCGCGAGATATCGAGGGGTTGCGGATGGCTCGGCGGTGGGTTGCGGTGTTCGGTGTGGTCGTATGTGCGGCCGGGGCGTTGACGTGCGCGGTACGAGCCGGTGCCGCGCCGGAGGAGGCGGGGCCGGTGGCGGGGCCGTGTGTGACGGATCCGCCCGCGACGCATGAAGGCTTGGTACCCAAGACCCTCGACGTGCCGATTCCGTATCCGGTGATCACCGTACTGCCGCCGGATCGGCCCGAACCCGCGCCGGTTCGGACGCAGATGCAGTTGCCGTCGGATCCCTGCACGAATCCGTGCCCGGATCTGACCGACTTACCGGCACTGCCACCGAGTCCGGCGAGCCAACTCGGCATTCCGGAAATTCTGTTGAGCCCCAAGCCTTTCCATTTCGCGATTCCGGGACCGGGACCGGACCCCGGTCAGGTGCCGCCGCCTCCGCCGCGGGTGGATCCGTCGACCGAGCCCGCCCCTTCGACTGCGGCTCGGCCGACACCGCGGGTCGGCGCGGTCACCGAGGTGGCCAAGCAGACCGGCGCGAATTCGGTCAATCGGACCGATAAGCGCTGGCAGGTTGATGGCACCGATCTCGGCATCATGTGGGAGAGCGCGCCGGGTGAGATCGCAACCGCCTTCGGTGACACCATCGGACGCGGCTTCCATCCACCGGGCGGAATGGGATCGGATTGGCGCAGCAATGTGCTCGCATTCAGCACCGATCGCGATCTCACCGACGGCATGACCTACGACCGGATGGTGACCGACGACCGCTGCCACGCGGCCGAGGTGCTCTCCAGCCGCAAACTCGACAATATCGAGGTCACCACGATTCCGACCTCCGGATTCGCACTCGGTGCGCGGCAGTACCTGAGCTATATGTCGATTCGCACCTGGAACAGCATTCCGGGCACGTTCTTCACCAATTACGGCGGCATCGCCTATTCCGATGATCACGGTCAGACGTGGACCAAGGATCCCTACGCGCGTTGGGACAACATCTTCGGCCTCGCGAATTTCCAAGTGAGCGCGATGGTTCCGCAGGGCGACTACGTGTACATGTTCGGCACGCCCAATACCCGCCTCGGCTCGGTCGGCCTCGCACGAGTGCCGAAGGATCAGCTCCTCAACACCACCGCATATCAGTACTGGCGAGACGGAAACTGGACTCCGGTAGGCGGATTCGGCTCCGCCAGCCCGATCGTCGACGCGCCCGTCGGTGAGTTGTCGGTGCGCTTCGACGCCTCCCGAAACGTCTGGCAGATGAGCTATTTGGATACCGCGAAAGCGGCACTGGTCGTCCGCGAAGCGAATTCACCGCAGGGCGTATGGTCCGATGGCACACCGACGGTGACGGTGCGCGAATATCCCGAGTTGTACGGCGGATTCATCCACCCCTGGTCCTCGGGTTCGGACCTGTACTTCAACGTTTCGACCTGGAGCGACTACAACGTCTATCTCGTGCACGCCACCATCGAATGAGGTTACGCAGCTAGGCGAAGCGAACCTCGGCGATGGCCCGGCCGAAGAGTTTGCGGCCCTCCGAACTACCCGCGAGCACGATGGTCGCGGTCCGTCTACGCGGATCGAGCGATTTGATCTTCCCGCTGAATTCGACGGCGCTGGGCGCCTCGGCGGTCACCGGAACGAATCCGGAGAACCGCACGCTGAACTTTTCGATGGCGGTCGGATCACCGAGCCAGGAGGTCAGATAATCACCGGCCAGGCTCATGGTCAGCATGCCGTGCGCCACCACGGTCGGCAGTCCGGCCAGCTGGGCCGCGCGCTCGCTGAAGTGAATCGGGTTGGGATCGCCGGAAACGCCCGCATAGTTGGTCAGATCACCGCGCGTCACCTGCGCGGTCTCGGCCGGGAGCTGATCGCCGACGGCAAGCTGGTCGAAGTCCGGGAGCGAGCGCACGGATGCGCTCCGCACCGCGGGCTGTCCGGGGGGTGGGGCATCCGCGGGCACCGCGACCAGCGGGCCGCTGTCCGGCACCGCGATATCACCTACGGTGACCGGGCGCGCGTGCATCATGATGTTCTCGACGGCGGCCGCGATATTCGGATCCACCTCGACACCGCGGCGCGCCACGATGGTGGTCGAACCCGACACCACGATCTCGCCCTGCTGGTTGGTCAGCGAGAAGGTCACCAGGATGAAGTCGTTATCGCCGAACTGGCGGATCGAGTCGATCACGATCTCGGTGCTGAGCCGGTCGCCCGCCAGGATCGGGCGGGTGAGCTCGAAGACCTGGTCGGTCTGCAGGATCTGGGACAGGTCGTATTCGGTGAGCACCGTATCCAGCAGGACCCTGGTCGCATTGATGCCGATGACCGAGGCGAAGGTCGGCGGCGCGATGATGCCGTCGTAACCGAGCTCGAGCGCATCGGTTTCGGAGTAATGCGCACCGTGGCGACTCTGCGTCGCGCGGGCGAACTCGCGGACCTTCTCCCGGCCGACCGAATAGTGTTCGCGCACCCGGAACCGGCTTCCCGCCAGCGTGGCTGTCCGCTCGACCACTTCGACTTCCGGCTTTTCGATTGTCTGCTCCCTGACCATGATCCGGGCCATGCTACTGGCGAACCGGTCCCATGACCAGGTGAGTGTGACGTTCGCTACCGGTTAGAGGGCTTACCTTTTGGTTATGTCCTGCTGGACTCGGCGTCACCGTTCGGCTAGGGCGTCCCGGCACTCGGCGGGTCACAGACCTTCCAGCCGTCGGCGGTCTGCTCCAGATCGAAAGTCCGCGCCGAGCGCTTCGTCGGATCGGCGTCGGTGTACACGGTGGCCTGCGCGATCGCCGTCTTATCTGTGATCTTGATCGCATCGACGCTCGCCACCACGGGAATGTTCTTGCGATCCATCGACAGCTGGTGCACGCCCGCGAATTGGTCCGCCGCAATGCCCTGATAGAAGTCGTGCAACTGTCCGCAGGTGGTGTTGCGCAGCGCCGCGAGATCGCCGGATTTCAGCGCCTGGGTGTAATCGGTGATGGTGGCGCGCACCTTGGCCTCCGGGGAGTTGTCGCCCCGGCCCCCGATGAGCGCGACCGCGAGCCCGATCACCGCGATGAGCGCCACCGCGGCCGCACCGAGGAACAACCAGCGCTTCGAGCGCTCGGCCGGTGCCTCGGCGGCCGCCGGTTGCTGACCGGGCGGCGTGATTCGCTGCGGCTGGGCCATCCGTGATCCGGTGACCGGCTGCGCGGGTCGAGTCAGCTGGGTGTCCGCGGGTGACGGGGCCGACGCGACCTGCCGCGGCCGTCCCGGCCCGCGCGGTGCGGAGGGTGCGGTCTCCTCGACCCCCGGCCCACTCTGCGAAGGTCCCTGCGCCCCAGCCTGTTTCGGACCCGCCGCCGGACGTGGTGTGCTCGGCGGCTTGGTGATCGGACCGGGCCGCGCCGCGGGCGGAACGACGCGGTCGGTACCGGGCTTGGTCCCGGCATCGGTCCGCATTCGCTCCGTGGCGTCCTTGTCGGCCGGCTTCTGAATCGGCAGCGCGACGGTCTGCTCGGCATCCAGCTTCGAAATCACCGGCATGGCGACGGTCTTGTCGTCCGCGCCCGCCAAATCCGGCTCATCCTGCGTCGGAGCAGCAGTCGCTTCCTTCGCGGTCGACTTCGCCTTTGGATCGATCCGTCGCATCACCATGGTCGCCGCATCCGCACCCGCGGCATCGTCGACCTTGTCGGTCGCAGGCTTGGCTGCAGCCGAATCCCGCTGGATTACAGCGGTTTCCGCAGCGGATCCGGTCGCCGATACGGGGGCGTCACCGGGTGAGGGGGTTTCAGACGGTGGCTCAGCTCCCGTCGGAGTTGTCGATTTGGCCGCACTTGATGCGGTCGCCCCTGCGGTGGGTGCCGCGGACCCGTCGGCCGGGTCGGCGTCGGATCCAGCGGCGGCCGCGGCGTCAGTTCCACCGGCCGCAGCAGCAGCGGCGGACTTCGCCGTACCGGCAGCAGACTGGGCGGCAGGACCACCTCGTTTGATCACGACGGTCGGTGCATTCGGCCCGGAGCCAGTATTGGCTGCTCCGCCGGAGCCGCCAACTGGCGTCCCCTGACCCGGGGCTGCCGCACCCGGCGCCTTCGTGGAAGCCGCCTTGCCCTCGACGCCACCACGCGAGATCTCCGTGGTCTTCACCTCGGAATTCGCCGCGTCACCCCCGGACCGTGTGGCATCGGCAGCTGCGCCCGGTTTCGCGGAACCGGGCGCAGCCGAGGCCGCGCCGCCATCCCGCTGGCCAGCGCCACCCGGCCTGGTTCCGCCGCCGGGCGCCGAAGCAGGTGAGGCTGTGCCACTGTCTCGCTGGCCTGCACCGCCCGGCCCGGTTGCGCCGCTCTGTGCAGGTCCAGATGGAGCCGCGCCGCGATCTCCCTGGCCCGCGCCGCGGGGCGCGGGAGCCGATGAGCCGCCACTTCGCTGGGTCGCGCCGCCGGGGTTGGTTGCGCCGCTCGGCGTGGAAGCAGGTGAGGCTGTGCTGCTGTCTCGCTGGCCTGCGCCGCCCGGCCCGGTTGCGCCACCCCGCGGTGGTCCAGATGAGGCTGCGCCGCCACCTCGCTGGCCCACGCTGCCCGGGTTTGCTGCGCCGGCGGGCGCGGGAGCAGGTGAGGCTGTGCTGCTGTCTCGCTGGCCCGCACCGCCTGGCTTTGTTGCGTTACCCGGCGTGGGAGCAGATGGGCTGCCGCCACCTCGCTGGCCCGCACCGCCGGAGTTGGTTGCGCCGCCCGGCGTGGGAACGGATGAGGCGCCGCTATCTCGTTGGCCTGCGCCGCCCGGCCTAGTTGCGCTGCCTGGCCTGGTTGCGTTACTCGGTGTGGGAGCAGATGGACTGCCGCCACTTCGCTGGGTCGCGCCGCCGCGGTTGGTTGCGCCGCTCGGCGTGGAAGCAGGTGAGGCTGTGCCGCTGTCTCGCTGGCTTGCGCCGCCCGGCCCGGGGGCGCCACTCGGCGTTTGAACGGATGGTGTTGCGCCGACACCTTTTTGGCCCCCGCCGCCCGGATTGGCTGTCTTGCCCGGCGCGGGGGCAGGCGAGGTGCTGCCGCTATCTCGTTGGCCTGCGCCGCGTGCTGCGGTTGCGGTGCCCGGCCTGGTTGCGTTGCCCGGCGCGGGTGGCGAGGCTGCGCCGGTATCTCGCTGGCCCTGCCTTGTGACGTCGCTCGCCGTCTGAGCGGATGGGGCTGCGCCGCCAGGCCGTTGACCTGCGCCACCCGGGGCGGATGTTGATGACGGCGCATTGGTTGGGCTGGGTGCCGCGGGCTTTCCGAGCGCGGCGATGTCCCCGGTCGCCGCACCCGACCGCCCGGGCGACGGCTGCTTCGGCGACGAAGCTGCAGGAACTGGCCGCGTCGGTGCGCTGGCCGCACCTTCTTTCGCAGCCGAACCGCTTCCCGATGGCGAACCGGATCCCCGGGATACGCTCGGCCCCGACGAGGCGGGGGCCGGTCGGGTTGGAGCAGTGGCCGCGCCGGCGCCGCCCGAAGCACCAGGCCCCGAGGGGGTGCCGGAGCCTGTGGCCGGACCAGGGCGTGTGGGGGCGTTGGAGCTGGGCCCTGACGGTGAGGGGAACGGTCGGGTCGCGTCAGCCGCGCTTTCCTTCGCGTCGGCCCCGGCTCCCGAGGGGCTTCCCGTCCCCGGCTGGGTGCCGGAGCCTGTGGCCGGACCGGGGCGCGAGGGCGCACCCCGTTCGGAGGGGTTGGGCGATGTGGGTGTCCGGTCTGCGGGCGCGGCTGGGCGCGGGTCAGCCGCCGCTTCGGCGGGGCGGCCGGCATTTTGTGCCGGGCTCTTCTCGTCGTTCGGGTCGGACACCTATAACCCCTCGGTCGGGCGGAACAGTTGAACTCGACGGCCAGCCTAGCCAGCAATTCCATCGACTGTCAGGATTCCCCTGCGCCGTACTCCGCCTCGCCCGGCTCGACATCGGCGGGTGGACGGGAGAGGTGGGCTGGGCACTGCTCAGCCAGGGGAACGCCGTGTCGGCGCGACACGCGCGCGCAGTGCACAATGAACCGCATGACCTCGTTCGGTGACTTGCTCGGACCGCAACCGGTACTCCTGCCCGAAGACTCCGATGCGGAGGAGGCGCTGCTGAACAATGCCGATCCGGTGCAGGTCGCGGCCGCGCATCCGTCGGCCTCGATCGCCTGGGCCCATCTCGCCGAGGCCGCGTTGGAGCGTGGCGGGGCCGAGGGCGATACGCAGGTGGTCAATCACGACATCGTCGCCGCGTACGCGTTCGCGCGCACCGGCTACCACCGCGGCCTTGACCTGTTGCGGCGCAATGGCTGGAAGGGTTTCGGGCCGGTGCCGTGGAGCCACGAACCCAATCGCGGTTTCCTACGCAGTGTGGCCGCACTGGCCAGGGCGGCCAGGGCAGTCGGCGAGACCGAAGAGTACGCACGCTGCCTCGATCTGCTGGAAGACTGCGACCCGCGCGCCGCAGGTGAGCTCGGCCTCGACTAACAGTTGATCGACCCGAATTCCCCGGTGGGCGTCGCCCGCGACAGCAGCATGGAGAAGCTGCGCAGCTCGTGGGCGCGGTTGCGATTGTCCGCGCTGCCGATTCTGCAGTGCGCGGTCGGCGCGGCGCTGGCCTGGTTTATCGCGCACACAATAGTCGGGCACACCCAGCCCTTTTTCGCACCGACCGCGGCCGTGGTCTCGATCGGCATTTCGTTCGGCGCCCGGCTGCGCAGGTCGGTGGAGTTGGTGGTCGGCGTCGCGGTCGGCATCGGTATCGGCGACCTGTTCATCACCCGCGCGGGGACCGGCGTCTGGCAGATCGCCCTCGTTGTCGCGGTGGCCATGGCGCTGGCGGTATTCCTGGACGGCGGTTCGATCATCACCATGCAGGCCGCCGGTTCGGCGGTGCTGGTCGCGACGCTGCTGCCGCCGTCGGCGGGCGGCGGCTTCTCGCGCATGATCGACGCGCTCGTCGGCGGGTTGGTCGGCGTGGTCGTGGTCGCGTCGATACCACTGCATCCGGTGCGTCGAGCCCGCGAGCAAGCCGCGGAAGTCCTTGCGGTACTGGCGAAGTCGTTGCACGACTGCGCCGACGGTCTGCTCGAACAGGATCCGGAGAAGATCCGCACGTCCCTGACCGCGGCCCGCGCGACCCAGCCCCAGATCGATGGATTGCGCTCCACCCTGGAGGGCGGCCGCGAGATCAGCCGGATCTCTCCGCTCTATTGGAATTCGCGCCAGCGCCTCGACCGTATCCGTGCCACTGCCGACCCGCTCGACAATGCCGTCCGCAATACGAGGGTGCTGCTGCGCCGCTCCCTCACCCTGGTCGAGGACGACGAAATCCTCGACCCGCGACTGATCGAGGGACTGGAGCGCCTGGCCCAAGCCGTCGAGGTGGTGCGCCGGATGATGCTCGCCGATCCCGGCCAGCAGCCGGATCAGGCCGAGGCCGCCCGGGTGCTGCGCGGTATAGCGAAGGCCGCGCGACCGGAACTCGTTGAGGGCGCGGGACTTTCGGCCCATGTGGTCTTCGCGCAGATGCGCTCCATGCTGGTCGATCTCATGCAGGTCTGCGGCATGCAGCGCATCTCGGCCATGGCGCTGCTGCCCCCGACGGTCCCGAATCCGCACGTGCCGCCGGAGGAATGAGCCGACTACTCAGCGGATTTCGGACATATCTCCGCCGCTGCGGAACCGCATGCTCGGCCCCCGGCACCCGAATCACGATCTTCACGTAGTCCGCTACTCGTGTTCGCGGCTGCCTGCGGTCATAGCCTCGAGAGGCAACCGCGGTTACGAGGGGTAGCGCGGTTGGGACGCTTCGCCCGACGGCGAACCGCCCTACCGGCCATTGGTGTGGTGGCCGGGCGGGTACGGGCGCGCAGCGGTCGTGCGAAGAGGTCGCCCGGTCCGGGAGGTCGGATCGGGCGGCCGGGACATCGGCTAGGTCCAGAACCGTGTCAGCCAGCTGCCGTACCGCGACCAGTCCGCATCGACCCCGGACAACTCGTACAGCGAGTACACCGCATCGAAGAACACCTTGTTGATCGACGGCGTGAAGAGCAGCGCGAACAGGATCAGCATTCCGAACGGCTTGAACTGATCGAGCGCCCGCCGGGTCTGATAACTCAGCGACGGCTCGACCACGCCGTATCCGTCCAACCCGGGCAGCGGCAGAATGTTCAAAAGCGTTGCGGTGATCTGCAGAAACGCCAGAAAGCTCAGGCCGTACCAGAACGCGCGATGCGAAGTGTCACTGCCGAAGAACCGCACGACCACCAGCAGCAGCACCGCGCATACCGCATTCACCGCGGGTCCGGCGCCGCTGATGATCCGCTGCATGCGCGCGCTCACGTTGTGCGTGTGCACGTACACCGCACCGCCCGGCAAGCCGATACCACCGAGTGCGATGAACACCATCGGCAACACGATCGACAGCAGCGGATGGCTGTATTTCAGCGGATTCAGGGTGAGATAACCCCGCAACTCGACCTCGCGATCGCCGGCCCGCCACGCCGTGTACGCATGCGCGAATTCGTGCAGGCACAGCGTGACGATCCAGCCGAATACGACGAGCAGAAATACCCCGAACTTCGCCCGCGTCGACTGCACGTCGGCGTCCCATGCGAGCACGCCACCGGCCACCGCGATCGCGATCACCAGCAGGAATATCGGGCTCGGCCGCCGCGAAACACCCGATGCGGGGCGGCCGTCTCTCGGGAAACGCATCGTCAACGCACCAGCAGCCAGTTTTCGTGATGCCGATAGAACGACGATCGCGGCAGCACCCGATCGTTGGCGATGCCGTCCCTGGTCACCACGGCCCCCGGCGTGCCGAGCTGTGCGGCCCGCCCTTCCAGCCAGCGGCGCCTGCGGATGATGTTCTTCTGCACGCTCGCCCGCACCCCCGGCATATCCAGCATGGGGGAGACGATCATCGCGTCGACTTTGCCGGAGAACAACTGGGCGTCGTCCACGTAGGCCTCGCCCTCGAGCTTCTCGCCACCGGGCCCGGTGATCTCGGCCCGTCCGACCAGCACGGTTCCGGTGTCGTCGCGAATCAGCGGGGTTTCGACGGGCCGGCCCTTCACCGCCCGCTTGGCGGCGGCATTGCCGGTGCCGGTCTGGTAGGCGCGCGAGCCGTAGGTCTTTTCGACGGGCACGTACCCGATCTCCACATGCAGTCGCTCGGTCCGCATCAGATGGGTCAGCACGGAGGCCAGGGCGGCATCGTCGCCGAGCACGATCAGCCGGGGCAGGCTGTCGGCGGCGAGGACGGGCAATAGCTCGTCGATGACGCTGTTTTCCGGGATGGCGGTCGTCTGCGAGAGCGGTAGCGACGCGAGGGCGATGGGTACCGGTGCGCCGTCGCAACGGAGAACGTGGGTACTCAAACTGCCGTACACCCTCCTCGGTTCGGCCGACAACCCGTCGGTCACCCTCGTCACCTGTCGGCGGACCCCTGGTCCGCCAGTGCCTCGCAACCATAGCTGTGTTTTTGGCCGCGCGGGCGCGGCGAACGGGTCGCTCGTAAGACTCGCTCCGTTGTGGGGACGTAGGTCGCGACGGTTGCCTGCGATCCGGTTCGATGCCGCCCCGAAGGACTTGGGTAGACTGTGCTTCCGGCCACCGCCTCGATACGGCAGGTAGCTGCAACAGATGGCTGTTGCGCGTCGAACCGTAGGAGACACGACCATGCCGGCAATCGTCCTGATCGGCGCCCAATGGGGCGACGAGGGCAAGGGCAAAGCAACCGATCTGCTCGGTGGCAGGTTGCAATGGGTGGTCCGGTACCAAGGCGGTAACAACGCCGGTCACACGGTCGTGCTGCCCAATGGCGACAAGTTCGCGCTGCATCTGATCCCGTCCGGCATTCTCACGCCGGGCGTGACGAACGTCATCGGCAACGGTGTCGTGGTCGATCCCGGCGTCCTGCTCGCCGAACTGGCCGGACTGGAGGAGCGCGGCGTCGATACCTCCGGCCTGCTGCTCTCGGCCGACGCGCATCTGATCATGCCGTACCACGTGGCCATCGATAAGGTCACCGAACGCTTCCTCGGCAATAAGAAGATCGGCACCACCGGTCGTGGCATCGGTCCGTGCTATCAGGACAAGGTCGCCCGCGTCGGCGTGCGCGTCGCCGATGTGCTCGACGAGAAGATCCTGACCCAGAAGGTCGAGGCGGCCCTGGAGTTCAAGAACCAGGTCCTGGTGAAGATCTACAACCGTCGCGCATTGGACCCGCAGCAGGTGGTGGATGAGGTACTCGGACAGGCGGAGAGCTTCAAGCACCGCATCGCCGACACCCGCCTGGAACTGAATCTGGCGCTCGAGCGCGGCGAAACCGTACTGCTGGAGGGTTCGCAGGGCACCCTGCTCGATGTGGACCACGGCACCTACCCGTATGTCACCTCGTCCAACCCGACCTCGGGTGGTGCGGCGGTCGGCGCGGGCGTCGGTCCCAACAAGATCACGACGGTGCTCGGCATCCTGAAGTGCTACACCACCCGCGTCGGCTCGGGTCCGTTCCCGACCGAGCTATTCGACAATTTCGGTGAATTCCTGGCCAAGCAGGGCGGCGAAGTCGGCGTGACCACCGGCCGGGCCCGCCGCTGCGGCTGGTTCGACGCGGTCATCGCGCGCTACGCGACCCGGGTCAACGGCGTCACCGACTTCTTCCTCACCAAACTGGACGTCCTGTCGAGTCTGGAGCGGGTGCCGATCTGCGTCGCCTACGAAATCGATGGCAAGCGGGTCGAGCAGATGCCGACCACGCAGACCGAATTCCACCACGCCAAGCCGATTTACGAAGAGATGCCCGGTTGGTGGGAAGACATTTCACATGTCGAGACGTTCGAGGAACTGCCCGCCAACGCTCAGGCCTATGTCTTGCGCCTGGAGGAATTGTCCGGCGCCCGCATCTCCTGTATCGGCGTCGGACCGGGGCGCGACCAGACCATTGTGCGCCACGACGTGCTCGGTTAGGGGCTGAAACAGCGGAGCCGGTGCGCCCGTTCATGGTTCGTTGTCATCGATCATGATCCGTGACGAACTACAGTAAGAGCTATGGCTCGGAACTGGCCGATGATCGAGCGCGAGACCGAGTTCGAAGCGATCCGCGCGGCACTCACCGGAACTGAATACGTCGGTGCGGTATTGACGGGCGACGCCGGAGTCGGGAAGACGACGCTGGCGAGACAGGCGACGGCTGCGGTAGGCGGCAATGTCCGGTGGGTGGCGGGTACGGAATCGGCCCGCAGCATCCCGCTGGGCGTATTCGCCCATATGGTCGGCATTTATACGGCACACGATCCGGTGACATTCATGTCCGCCGCGCGCGAGGCGCTGCTCGCCGATGGGCACGCGATCATCGGTGTCGACGACGCGCACCTGCTCGATCAGCTTTCGGCCACACTGCTGTTGCAGCTGGCCATCGATAAGGCCGCGCATATCGTCGCGACCGTGCGCAGCGGGGTGCAGGTGCCAGATGCGGTGACCTCGTTATGGAAAGACGGCCATCTGCTGCGCATCGACCTCACTCCGTTCACGCAGCAGCAGAGCGTCGATCTGGTCGAGTCCATGCTCGGTGGGCAGTTGGAAGGCTTCACGGCCAACCTGATGTGGGAGTCCTCCGGCGGAAACGCCCTATTTCTGCGGCATTTGGTGGAGGGTGCGCTGGAGGCGGGCGCGCTGCGGCAGGTGAACGGCGTCTGGCAGCTGCGCGGCCGGGCCGCGGTGACCTCGGAATTGGCTGCGCTACTGGAGGATCGGGTCGAGCAGCTGCCCGAACCGGTGCTGCGGGTGCTCGAACTGCTCACCTTCTGCGAGCCCATCGATCTCGACGTGCTCTCCGAGCTGGCGGGGGAGGAAGCCGTGGAGGCCGCCGAAACCCGCGGTCTCATCAGGGTTGTCGAGAACACCCACCAGTTGATCGTGCGCTACAACCATCCGCTGTTCGGTGAGGTCATCCGGCGCAGGCTCGGCATCGCCTCGGCCCGGCGGCTGCGCGGTCGGCTGTACTCCTCGCTGAAGGAACGGGCGATCAATTCCGCGCCGGACCGCATCCGGCTGGCCGAATTGGCCTTGGACAGCGATAAATCCGCGGATCTCGAACTCTTCGAGGCGGCTGCCGCCGATGCGATCGGGCTGGCCAATTTGCCGCTCGGTGAGCGTTTCGCCAGGGCCGCGGTGGAACGTCGCGGCGGGGTGGAGGCCGCGGATCTGCTGGCTCGGGCGCTGCTGTGGCAGGGCCATCGCATCGAGGCCGAGCGCACCCTCGCCAGCTTCGATCCGGATCAGATGAACGAGGTGCAACTGGGCCGCTGGGGCAGCACCCGGGTCTCGAACCTGTTCTGGGCCATGGGCGATGCCGAGCGTGCCGACGAGGTGCTCGCGATGCTGCGTGGCAAGGTGCAGCATCCGAAGACCATCGCCACCTTCGAGGGCCTGGCCGCGGCGTGCGCGGTCCACGAAAATCTGCTCGAGGAAGCGTTTTCCGGGGCCGAGTCGGTGATGGAGACCGAAGGCGCACCGCCGTGGGCGGTTTGGTGGGCAGCCTTCGGCGGCGGCCTGGCGCTGGCGCTGATGGGTAAGGGCGAGGCGGCGCGGCAGTACGCGACGCGTGGGCATCAGGTGGAGTCGCATATCGACGGACTCAACCGGTTCATCTCGACCCATGCCGAGGTGCTCGCGCTGATCTGCACCGGTGATCTCGAGGCCGCACGCCAGCGCGCGTCGGGGTATTTCGGCTACTCGGCACCGGGTCAGTACCTGGCGTGGGGCATGTCGAAGATCTTGCAGGGCACCGTCGACGTGGCGCAGGGCCGCTTCCTGGACGGGATCGAACATCTCGAACAGGCGCTGGCCGCGCTCACCGCCGAGGGGGCCGCCGCTTGGCACATTCCGGCGAGAATTCGTCTGGCCGAGGCATATTCGGCACTCGGGCGGGCTCCGGAGGCGGCCGAATCCATTGCCGAGGCGGCCGCTCGCGGCGGCAGGCACAGCGCGGTCTACGACCCGCAGTTGGAGATCGCGCGCGCCTGCGCGGCCGCCGCGGAAGGCACCGTCACTCCCGCCATCCGACTTGCCATGGCCGCCGCCGACGCGGCGGCGCGCGCACATCAGCACGCCATCGAGGCCATGGCACTGCACACGGCCGCCCGCTTCGGCGACCAGTCCGTGGCGGGCCGGCTCGCCGACCTGGCTGCCCGGATCGACGGCGAACTGGTGCAGGTCCAGGCCCGGCATGCGGTGGCACTCGCGGCGCACGACGGACCCGGACTCGACGCGGCCGCAGCCGAATTCGAGCGCATCGGCGCCATGCTCTCCGCCGCCGATGCCGCCGCCCAGGCCGCATCCGCCCACGAACGCGCCGGTGACCGCCGCCGCCTTCTCGAATCCGCGGCCACCGCGAACCGTCTCGCCGCGGCCTGCGGTGGTGCCGGCACGCCCGCTTTGCGCCAGGCAGCCCAGCCGTTGCCGCTGACCTCCCGCGAACGCGAAATCGCGAATCTCGTTGCGGCAGGCCTGTCCAACCGTCAGATCGCCGATCGCCTGACGGTTTCCGTCCGCACGGTCGAGGGCCACCTCTACCGCGCCTGCATCAAAATGGACGTGACCGACCGCGAGTCCCTCGGGGCGCTGATGCGTGGTGAGTCCTCCGGCGGGGTCGGCTGAGCGCGGCGGTGGACATCCTCAGCGAAACCATCGCCGCCATCCGCACCGGCAACCCGACCTCCGGCCTGTTCATCCGGCACGCACCGTGGGGCCGTGCCTATCCGGTCGTCCCCGGCGCGGGTTTCCATGTGGTGCTGCAGGGTTCGTGCTGGGCGGTACCGACCGGCGGCGAACCGATAGCTCTCGGTGTCGGCGACGTCCTGTTCATGCCGCGCGGTGCCGACCACGATCTGCTCGACCGCCTCGACAGCCCGGTCACCGAGAAGGCGCAACCGGGGGAGCCGCGCGAGATCACCGGACCGGGTGCGCGCACCGCCCTGCTGTGCGGGGCGTACGAACTCGGCAGGCAGCGCAGCCACCCGCTGCTCGACGAACTCCCCGAATTCATCCATCTCCCAGCACGTCCCGGCCGCCACCCGTCCCTGCGCGCCGCTGTCGACCTGCTCGCCGCCGAGGTCGCCGAACCGAAACAAGGCAGCGATGCAGCTGTCCCCGTCATCCTGGAAACCCTGCTCCTGTTCATGCTGCGCGCCTGGTTCGACGAACAGGCCGCCGACGAACCCGCCACCGGTTGGGCGGGGGCCTTCGCCGATCCGGCGGTCGCCGCCGCACTGCGCGCCGTACACGAAGCACCCGCACGCACCTGGACGGTCCCCGACCTCAGCGATATCGCGGGCGTCTCCCGAGCCACCCTGGCCCGCCGCTTCACCGCCACCGTCGGTGAACCACCCCTGGCCTACGTCACCCGCTGGCGCATGCTGACCGCCGCCCGCCTGCTCCGCGACACCGACAGCCCCCTCGGCGCCATCGCCCGAAAGGTCGGCTACACCTCCGAATTCGCCTTCGCCAAGGCCTTCAAACGCGAATACGGCCAGGCCCCAGGCCAATACCGCCGCGCGAACGACCAGTCCGCTGCGGAACTCGTGGAACGGCATCGCAAACTGCCGCGAGTAGATCATGCCCGGATGCGGCGGGAGGCCGACGAGTTCTTCGATACCGAGGACCGCATCGGCGGCGACGAAACATGGGAGTCTCATCGATGACGAACCGGCACGTTTCCGGCGTCCTCAGTGAGCGGACCAACGGCTGCGTCGTGCGTCAGCTGAACGGTGTATTCGGGCGATCCTGGAGTTCGCCGTCGAGGTAGATATCGACCTTCTCGTTGTAGAAGCAGGCCAAGCCCGCGATCTTCTGGCTTTCCGGGAGTGGGGTGCGGTAGCCCCAGACGATGTCCGGGTATTCCTTGCCGTCGATGTGGACGGTCCAGTAGTCGGCGGTGCCCTTGTAGGGGCAGCTGGTGTGGGTTGCCGAGGGCTTCAGCAGGTCTTGGCGGACATCGGTCAGGGGAAGGTAATACCTTGCGGGGAGGCCGGTTTCGAAGAGGATGCGGGGGGAGTGCGAGTCGGCGACGGTGGTGCCGTCGACTTCGACGCGGATATGCCGGGAGCTCGCGAGGATGTCGACGCGGGTGTACGGATCGCGCGGGTGGACGTAGACCGGCTCGTCCTCTTCGAACCATTCGTCCATGGCGTTCCAGTCCAGGCGCACCAGCTCGTTCAGTTCGGTGAACGGGGAGTCGTGATAGCGCACCGCGGCTCCGGACGCGGTGGTGCCGTCGACGACCACGTCGTATCCGGTCGCGGTGCCGCGGCTCGGGGATTTCGCGCTGGTGCCGTTCGGCTCGAGTTTCGCGTGCAGATCCGCGGCGGGCAGATAGTAGGTCGGGTAGTGCGGACTCTCCCAGACCAGGACCGGTCGGGCGGTATCGGCGACCAACTGGCCGCCGAGGTAGACCCGGACTCGCTTCTGGCTGGTCGCTACCTTGACTCGGCCACGCTTCTCATCGGTCATACTCTCCGACCGTACTCCGGTCCGACCAGCCGAGTCGGCTATCGCGACCTGGACAGATGCTGCGGCACCGACTTCTTCAGCGCGTCCAGCAGTTCCTTCATATCGCTTTCCATCCGGGCCAACCGTTCGATATCGAAACCGGTGAGCCCCGCCGCCATCGCCTCGCCGAAGGCGCCGCGGGCCCGCGTCAGGCGACTGCGTCCGGCCGGGGTGAGCTCGACGACAACGGCCCGGAAATCATCCGGATCCTTGCGTCGGGAGGCGTATCCGTCCGCGACGAGCTTGCCGATCAGCGCCGTTGCCGCCGGCTGTGAACATCGATCGATACGAGCGAATTCGCTGACGCGTACCGCGCCGTGTTCGTCGAGCACCGCCAGTGCGCGCATCACGGCTCGCGGCAGATCGTCGCCGCTGATCACCCCGGCCAGCCGGGTCAGCCGGCCTGCGGTTACGAGAATGTTGACCACGATGTCATCTGCTGTTGCCGCTCGAGCCTGCTGCATAGAATATTATTACATACGCTAACTATATATGGCGAGGACGTGTACCAGACCTGTCCGAAACGATAGCGCCCCGGGGACTCCACCGGGGCGCGTGACCGTCAGGCGGGTTGCGTGAGCGGCCTGCGTGGCTGCCCGAACAACTCCGCATCACCATGCGCGCGCTTGAAGAACAAATGCGCGTCATGTTCCCAGGTGATGGCGATGCCGCCGTGCAACTGCACCATCTCGGCCGCGATGGTCGTGAACGTTTCCGAACAGTGCGTCCGCGCCACCCAGACATCCTCGGCGGCGGACGGGCTCTGCTCCGCCACCGCGACCGTCGCCGCATAGGACGCGGATTTGGACGACTCCACCAGCACATACATATCAGCCATGCGGTGCTTGAGCGCCTGGAAGCTGCCGATCGCCCGCCCGAACTGCACCCGGGACTTGGCGTATTCGACCGTCATCTCCAGGCACCGCTCCGCGGCGCCGATCTGCTCGGCAGCCACTGCGGCCCAAGCGATTTCGTGCAGCCGGGCGGTGCGCGCCGGGTCCGCCGGAGCGAGCCGCCGCGCCGGTACCGCCGTAAACGTGATTTCGGCGAGCTTGCGTGTGGGATCCATGGTCGGGACAGCGCGCCGGGTGACGCCCGCGGCACCCGACTCGACCTCGAACAGTCCGTCGGAAGTCACCACGACAAGCGTGTCGGCAGGCAACCCATCGAGCACGTAATGCGCTGTGCCGGACAGTGTTCCGTCTTCGGAATGCACACCCGGCTCATCCCAGCCGCCGGCGCCCGCCCAGCACACCGCGATCGTGCGGGCGCCTTCGGCAACCTCGGGCAGTAGCCGCTCACACGCCGCACTGTCACCGGACAACAGCACCGCCTGCACACCGAGCACGGCCGAACCCAGCATCGGCACCCCGGCCAGTGTGCGCCCCAATTCGGTTACCACCAGCAGGGATTCGACCAAGCTGGCGCCGAATCCGCCGTATTCCTCCGGAATCGCCAGCGCCGCGACACCGACCTGCTCGCACAGCAGCCGCCACAGCGTCTCGTCATAGCCGAGTTCGGTATCCATTGCCGCGCGCACCGCGGCGGATCCGGCGTGCTTGGCGAGCAGCGCCCGGACCGAGGCGATGAATTCCTGATGTTCGGTGCTCGGCCCACCCGTCGCCCGACCACCACCCCTCATCGAATCGCTACGCGATGCAGTCATTTCATACCTCGCAAGGCTCGGTCCCGGACAGCCTCGTCGCGCAGTGCGCGGGAAATCCGGGAGCGATGTAGATCCGGTGTACCCCAGGCCGACCGCAGGGCGGTCACCCTGGTCAACCACAGCGACAGGTCGTACTCGGCGGTGTAGCCGATCGCGCCGTGCACCTGCAGCGCCGCGCGTGCCGCCCGATAAGCGGCATCGCCGCAGGCGATCACCGCAGCCGAAACGTCGCGACCGCGCGTGGTTTCACCCATCGTCAATGCCGCCCGATATAGCAGCGGCTCGGCCAGGTCCAGCCCGATCAGCACATCGGCCAACTTCTGCTTGACGGCCTGGAATTCGCCGATCGGCTTACCGAACTGCTTGCGCTGCTTGGCGTATTCGGTGGTGGCGGCTAACAATGCGCGTCCCGCACCGAGCAACTGCGCCGCGTTGGCCAGCGCACCGGAATCGAAGGCGGCCCCAACCGCCTCGAGCACCTGCTCACCTTCGGCGACAACGGCATCGGATTCGACGACGAACAATCGCCGCGCCGGATCGACCGATCGCACCAGACCCGCGCGCTGTCCGGTGCGGAGCTGATTACCGTCGGCGATGAACACGACGTCGGCGGTATCCGCATCCAACGCGACCGTGCCGTGCTCGGCCGACGTGAATGCCAGCGTGCCGAGTGCCGCACCGTCCGCGAACTCGGGCAGCCAGCGTGCCGCCAGTGCGGTATCCGGAAGGGCTTGCAGCAGTGCGGGTATCGCGGCCGCTGTCGCTACCAGCGGTCCGGGCGCGGCGGCGCGGCCGATCTCCTGGAATGCGACGACCAGATCGATCGGCTCCGCACCGACACCGCCGTGCTGCTCCTCGACGGCAAGTCCGAGCGCACCCGCACCGGCCAGCTGCCGAATGAGAGCGCGTCCGGGCCGGGGATCGCCCGCGGCCCAGTTGCGCACCGCGGCTGGTGTCCGTCCGGCCTCGAGCAGCTTGCGCAGGCTGGTGCCGAAGTCGAGTTGTTCCGGGCTGAGCGCGAATCTCATCGGCTGCTCCCTCTCGGTAGTCCGAGCAGCCGCTCGGCGATGATATTGCGCTGAATCTCATTGGTACCGGCGTAGATCGGGCCGGACAGCGAGAACAGATAGCCGTCGGTCCACGACCCGGACCGTTCGGCCGCACCGCCGAGTACCTCCAGCGCGGTCTCGTGCATGGCGATATCCAACTCGGACCAGAACACCTTGGTGATGGAGGATTCCGCGCCCAGCTTGCCGCCCTCGTTCAACCGGGTGACCGTGCCGAAGGTGTGCAGCCGATAGGCCTCGCTGCCGATCCAGGCGTCCACCACCGCATCGCGCTGCGCGGTATTGGTGCGGTCGCCGGTGTCGAGCCAGAGATCGATGAGGCGCTGCGCGGTGGCGCTGAAGCGGCCCGGGGACCGCAGCGACAGTCCGCGCTCATTGCTCGAGGTACTCATCGCGACCCGCCAGCCGTCGCCGGGCTCGCCGATCACATCGCGATCGGGCACGAAGACATCGTCGAGGAAGATCTCCGCGAAGCCGGGCTCCCCGTCCAGCTGCGGAATCGGCCGTACCGAAACACCATCCGCGGACAGGGGGAACATCACATAGGTGAGTCCGCGATGACGTTCGGCCTCGGGATCGCTGCGGAACAGCCCGAAGGCCCAGTCCGCGAACGTTGCTCGCGAACTCCAGGTCTTCTGACCGCTCAACAGCCAGCCGCCGGTGGTGCGTCGCGCGGTCGAGCGGATACCGGCCAGATCGCTGCCCGCCTCCGGCTCGGACCAGGCCTGCGCCCAGATATCGTCACCGCGCGCCATCCGCGGCATGATCCGTTCCAGCTGCTCCGGCGTGCCATGCTCGAAAAGTGTCGGCGCCAGCAGGAATATGCCGTTCTGGCTGACCCGCCCCGGCGCACCCGCGGCGTAGTACTCCTGTTCGAAGAGCACCCACTCCAGCAGTGAGGCGTCGCGCCCGCCGTACTCCTGCGGCCAGGCGACGACCGACAGCCGCGCCTCGGCGAGCGTGCGCTCCCATTCGCGATGCGCCTCGAACCCCGCCTTGGTATCCATCGAAGGCAGCGGCTTCGCGGGTTTGGCGGCGGCGAGGAATTCGCGGACTTCCCGCTGGAATTCCTGCGTCGCCTGATCGAGATCCAGATCCACTACGTTGTCCCGTTCTGCTCGGACGTCGAGGCCGTCGTCGCGTTGGCCTTCATCGACTTGGCGTTCATGCCGCCGAGCGAATCCGCGCCGACCTCGGCATTGTGCGCATGCGCGAAGTGATGCAGGCCGAATACCGAATCCATGCCCGCCCGCATGCCCATCAGATCCTCGGCCTGGTTGACCGCCTTCTTGGTCAGCGCGAGCCCGAATTGCGGCATGGTGGCGATTTTTTCGGCCAGTTCGAGGGTTTCGGTCTGGAGCTGGTCGCGCGGCACGACGCGATTGACCATGCCCCACTCCTTGGCCTGTGCCGCATCGAAGCGGTCACCGGTGAACAGGAACTCCTTGGCCGCGCGCGGACCCATCACCCACGGGTGGGCGAAATACTCCACACCCGGAATGCCCATGCGCACAACGGGATCGGAGAAGAACGCGTCATCGGAGGCGATGATCAGATCGCAGACCCACGCCAGCATGAGCCCGCCCGCGATGCAGGCGCCCTGCACCATGGCAATGGTCGGCTTCGGAATTTCCCGCCAGCGTCGGCACATGCCGAGGTACACCTCGAGCTCGCGCGCGAAACGCTGGTCACCGCCGACCTTGTCGACGTGATCCCACCAGAGCGCGGCCTTGTTCTGGTAGCGCACATGGTGATCACGGCCGGGCGTGCCGATATCGTGCCCGGCGCTGAAGTGTTTTCCATTGCCCGCCAGGACGATTACGCCGACCTCGGGATCCTCGACCGCGCGTTCGAAGGCGGCGTCGATGGCGTAGGTCATCACCGAGTTCTGCGCATTGCGGTAGTCGGGCCGGTTGAGCGTCACGATGGCGACCCGCCCGCGCCGTTCATACGTGACGACGTCCGGCTCATAGGGGATCTCGGACATTACGAATTCTCCTCACGTAGTTCACGTTTCAGCACTTTCCCGGCCGCGCTATAGGGCAATTGGTCCCGGAATTCGATGAATCGCGGCACCTTGAAATTCGCCAGCACCGTGCTCGCATGTGCGCGCACCTGCTCCTCGGTGAGCCCCGCACCGGGCTTGCGCACCACAAATGCCTTGCCCACCTCGCCCATTCGGGTATCCGGCACCCCGATGACCGCGGATTCGGCCACCCCGTCGAGCCGGGCCAGCGCCTGTTCCACCTCCGCCGGATACACATTGAATCCGCCGGAGATGTACATATCCTTGAGCCGATCGGTGATCTTCAGATAGCCGCGCTCGTCGATCGTGCCGATATCGCCGGTATGCAGCCAGCCCTCGGTATCGATGGTTTCGGCGGTGCTTTCCGGATCGTTGAGGTAGCCGAGCATGACATTCGGTCCGCGCAGCAGCACCTCACCCTGCGGACTCAGCCGCAGTTCGAAATCGGCGATCGGCCGGCCACAGGTGCCCGCGATGGTCGCGGCATCGTCGGCCGCGCGGCACATGGTGCCGAACCCGGCAGCCTCGGAAAGCCCGTAGCCGGTGATGACGACGTCGAAGTCGAGTTCCGAACGCATGCGCTCGACCAGCACCACCGGTACGGTCGCGGCTCCGGTGACGGCGACCCGCAGGGTGCTCAGGTCGAAGTTGTCCCGGTCCGGGAAATCCAGGATGGTCTGGTAGATGGTCGGCGGTCCGGGCAATACCGTGATCTTCTCTTCGCCGACCAGTCGCATGGTCACCGGCACATCGAAGGTCGCCTGCGGAATGATCGTCGCGCCGGTCACCAGACACGCGAGAATGCCTGCCTTGTAACCGAAGTTGTGGAAGAACGGGCTGACCACCAGATAGCGATCGGAGCTGTCGAGGGTGGTGCATTCGGCCCAGGCCCGCACCACCGATAGCGCCTGCCGATGCGCGACCAATGTGCCCTTGCTGCGTCCGGTGGTGCCTGAGGTGAACAGGATGTCGGAAATATCCTCGGGGTCGACATCCTCGGCACGCTTCACGGCATCGGCCGACGGGACGGACTCGGCTATTTCCGCCAGCTGCGACCAGCTCAGCGCGGTGGGATCGTCGGTATCCGGCTCGACCGGAATGACCACCACCGTATCGATATGCAATTGCGGTGCTGCGGCACGCAATTCGGCCAGCCGATCCCTTCCGAGGAAGGTCCCGGCAATGAACAGCGCTTTGGCCTCGACCCGCTCCAGCACGTCGGCGGCCTCGTCCGCGACGTAGCGGGTATTCAACGGCACCAAGGCCGCGCCCGCGTAGTGCGCGGCCAGGGCGGCGATCACCCAGTGGTAGGTATTCGGCGCCCACATGGCGACCCGATCGCCCGGCTGCACGCCACGGGCGATCAGCGCCCGCGCCACCTCCTGCACCGCCTCCAGCAACTGCGCCCAGTCCAGCCGAACGTCGCCGTCGCCGAGGGCGGGCGCGGTGCCGAAGGTACGCGCGGCATCGTGCAGTGCCATGGGTGTCGTTTGTGCAGGGGTTGTCACGGGTGTCCTCACCGTCGGCGGGGTCTTTTGCTGCCTTTGCTCGATAAAAGCGGTCCGGCTCTAACAAAGCAAGTGCTTGGTAGGTTATCCTACCGGCGTGGTTGCTATCCAGGCGTCAGATTCCGACAAGGGGGGCGGGCCCGAAGGGCAGGGGGGTGGGAACAATACTGCTGCACAGGACGCGCGGTTTTCCGCAGAAGTGCGCGAGTGGTTGGCCGAGAACCTCGACGGTGAGTTCCGTGCGCTGCGCGGACTCGGCGGGCCCGGCCGCGAACACGAGGCCTTCGAGGAGCGCCTCGCCTGGGACCGGCATCTGGCCGCCGCCGGCTGGACCTGCCTCGGCTGGCCCAAGGAGTGGGGCGGGCGCGAGGCCTCGGTGCGCCAGCAGGTGATCTTCCATGAGGAATACGCCAAGGCGAATGCGCCCGCGCGGGTTTCGCACGTCGGTGAGGAACTGCTCGGTCCGACGATATTGGCCTTCGGCACCCAGGCGCAGAAGGAGCGGTTCCTGCCGGGCGTCCGGAATGTGACCGAGCTGTGGTGCCAGGGCTACTCCGAACCCGGCGCGGGCTCGGACCTGGCGGCCATCACCACCAGCGCCCAGCTCGACGGCGACGAATGGTCGATCAACGGCCAGAAGATCTGGACTTCGCTGGCCCATGTGGCCGACTGGTGCTTCGTAGTGGCGCGCACCGAAAAGGGTTCGACCCGGCACAAGGGCCTTTCCTACCTGCTGGTTCCGATGCATCAGCCCGGTATCGAGGTCCGCCCGATCATCCAGCTGACCGGCACCTCGGAATTCAACGAGGTCTTCTTCGATGATGCCCGCACCGCCGCGGACCTAGTCGTCGGCGAACCCGGTGACGGTTGGCGCATCGCCATGGGCACGCTCACCTTCGAGCGTGGCATCTCCACCCTCGGCCAGCAGATCCGATTCGCTCGCGAACTGGCCGATATCGAGGCATTGGCCCGCCGCACCGGCGCGGCCGACGACCCGTTGATCGCCGACCGTATCGATAAGGCATGGGTCGGCCTGCGCGTGCTGCGCGCCCACGCGCTGCGGACCATGCAGGACAGCACCGCCGACGACGGCGGCCAGGCCTCGGTTTCGAAGCTGCTGTGGGCCAACTGGCATCGCGGCCTCGGCGAATTGGCCATGGCCGTACTCGGCCCCGCCGGTCTGGTGGCCGATGAGCACGATCTCAACGAATGGCAGCGGCTGTATCTGTTCACCCGCGCCGACACGATCTACGGAGGTTCGAACGAAGTGCAGCGCAATATCATCTCCGAGCGCGTGCTCGGCCTGCCGCGGGAGGCTCGCCCATGAATGGACCGCTTTCCATTGCGCCGCAGCCCATTCCGGGGCACGGTCTGCTGACCGGACGCAATGCCGTGATCACCGCCGCGGCGGGCACCGGCATCGGCTCCGCGACCGCGCGCAGGTTGCTCGCCGAGGGCGCCGATGTCGTCGTATCCGACTGGCACGAGCGACGTCTCGCCGAAACGGAGGTCGAGCTGAAGGACGAATTCCCGGAGCGCCGGGTCGCCTCGATCGTGTGCGATGTGCAGAGCACCGAACAGGTCAACGAGCTGATCCGCGGCGCCGCAACGGCATTGGGCCGCATCGACATCATGGTCAACAACGCCGGACTCGGCGGCGAGACTCCGGTCGTCGATATGACCGACGAGCAGTGGGACCGCGTCCTCGACATCACCCTCAACGGCACATTCCGCTGCACCCGCGCCGCTCTCGGCTACTTCCGCGATGCGGGCCACGGCGGTGTCATCGTCAATAACGCCAGCGTGCTCGGCTGGCGCGCGCAATACGGCCAGGCCCACTACGCCGCCGCCAAGGCCGGCGTCATGGCCCTGACCCGCTGCAGTGCCGTCGAGGCCGCCGAACTCGGCGTCCGCATCAACGCCGTCGCCCCGAGCATCGCCAGGCACGCCTTCCTGGACAAGGTCAGCTCGACCGAACTCCTCGACCGCCTCTCCGAACGCGAAGCCTTCGGCCGCGCCGCCGAACCCTGGGAAGTCGCCGCCACCATCGCCATGCTGGCCAGTGACTACACCACCTACCTCACCGGCGAAGTGGTATCGGTCAGTAGCCAGCGCGCCTGATCGACGCAACCACGACGGAGCGAGTCTTAAGAGCGACCGTTCGCGGCCGTCTCGCGTCCGCGCGAAGGCGCGGCCATAGGACACAGTCGAGTCGTCGACGTGCATGCGACGAAGTCGCGAGTCTCGACGGCGCCGCTAGCGACTGGTTGCAGGTCGCTCGAAAGGGTCGGACGCGCCCATCGAACGCTGCCGGACGCAGTCCGTCATCAGTCTCTTGCGCTTGGACGAGCGAATGCGAGGCCACCACCGCACACCAGGGGCCCGCGAACACGCAGCGCGCAGGCGCTGCCGATGTCACAGCGCTGTTGTGCGATCGCTCTTCGACCTCTGCGAGCGGTCGGGTAGGTGGGCGTCTGATCAGGTAAAAAAGGCCGGGACGCAGGGTGTGCACGTGTGCAATGCTGGGAGTGGTCGAATCCCGCACTCCCCTAAGGGGCGATGGCTATGGGGCAGGATCGCCCACCGGCCCGCGAACAACTGGAACTCGAATTGGTGCGCGAAGTCGTGCTGGCCAGGCGACGTCTGGACAGCATGGTGCTCGCGGCACTCACCCTCGGTGCCGAACTCATGGACGACACGTCCGAGCGCGCGACCGCGACCCGGACCGCCCAGATTCTCGAGCAGTATGCGATCGATGAATCCGAGGTCGCCCGTGATCCGCGCGGTGCGTTGCGTGCCGATATGACACGCGATTACGAACGCGCCTGCCGCATCGGGCTCACTGCCGCATCGCTCGGATCCGAACAGGACCGCAGACGGCGGCGGCAGACGGCACTGTTGTGTGAGGTGCGAGCGGATCTGCTCGACGTCATTCGCAAATGCCGCAAATTCCGCTTCGATCGCGTGGCATTCGCCGACGAGATCGCCCAAGGTCTGTGCGCCGCTACGGACAAGCTGGTGGTCGGCGCGGATATGGATGCCTATCGAGCCTGGCAGCGCGGCATGATCCTCAAACTCATCGAGGAGCCGGTCGCATTCGGCCCACCGCGCGTCATGGCCACCGTGGACGCCGGCCCGGACCGCAGCCCGCTGACCGTCGAATGGGACAGCTGTGAGCGCAGACTCGCACTGGTCGCCCGGATGGCGCGCGCAGGCGTCTCACCGGTCGTGATCTGCGACCGACTCCTGGCGGATCTGTCGGTGTCGTCACCACTGCGCTATTCGATGCGCTGACCAATCGAGGTACGCCGCTAGCCCAAGCAAATGCTTGGTTGTATTATGAGCCGTGTGACCGCACCAGACGCCTCGAAATCAGCACGGCGCAATGAATTGCTCGCACTCGCGGCCCAACTGTTCGCCGAGCGTGGACTGCGTGCGACCACCGTGCGAGATATCGCCGATGCGGCCGGGATTCTATCGGGGAGCCTCTATCACCACTTCGATTCCAAGGAGTCGATGGTCGACGAGATTCTGCGTGGCTTCCTCGACGATCTGTTCGGCCGGTATCGGGAGATCGTGGCCTCCGGGCTCAGTTCGCGAGATACCTTGGAAGCGTTGGTGATCGCGTCCTACGAATCCTTCGACCGTTCACACGCCGCGGTGGCGATCTACCAGGCCGAGGCCAAGCGCCTGCGCGATTCGGAGCGGTTCACCTATATCGCGGACTACAACCGCGAATTCCGCGAGCTGTGGCACCGGGTGTTGATCAATGGCGTCGCGGACGGCAGCTTCCGGCCGGAACTCGAC
Organism: Nocardia sp. NPDC102475; assembly: GCF_055584605.1. Lineage (NCBI taxonomy): Bacteria > Bacillati > Actinomycetota > Actinomycetes > Mycobacteriales > Nocardiaceae > Nocardia > Nocardia sp. NPDC102475. The sequence goes on from NZ_JBVJLS010000021.1 coordinate 107,732, forward strand.
GTCGAATTGGCCTACCGGTTCCTCCGGGACACGGTTTGGGTTGCGGTGCGGTGGTACGAGCCCGGCGGCTCGATCACCGTCGAGAACCTCGCCAAGCAGTACCTGACCATCGTGCTCGACGGCCTGACCGTGCCGTAGTTGATCTCGGCGGTCGCGGGACCCTCCATGGTTACGCAAGCTGCCGCCTCCGGGCCCGTCGCTCCCGCCGGGCAACACCAAGTAGGAGTTCCAGATGTCAGCACCATCCGCTCGCCGCCCCTACGCCCCGCTGCGGGATGCCTATGTGATCGACGCGGTGCGCACCCCGGTCGGCAAGCGCAATGGCGCGCTGGCCGCGGTGCATCCGGCCGATCTCGGCGCGGCCGCACTGCGCGGGCTGCTGGACCGCAACCCGATCGATCCGGCGGTGGTCGACGATGTGATCGTCGGCTGCGTCGACAATATCGGCCCGCAGGCGGGCAATATCGGCCGCACCATGTGGCTGGCCGCCGGTTATCCGGAGGAAGTTCCCGGGGTCACCGTCGACCGGCAGTGCGGATCCTCCCAGCAGGCCATCAATTTCGGCGCGCAGGCGATTATGAGCGGCACCGCCGAGGTGATCGTCGCGGGCGGCGTGCAGAACATGAGCGCCATCCCGATCTCGGCGGCCATGTTGGCGGGCAAGGAATATGGGTTCGACGCACCGTTCGTCGGGGCGCAGGGCTGGGACCATCGCTATGGCACCGCGGAGGTTTCGCAGTTCAACGGTGCGCAGCTGATCGCCGACAAATGGAATATCAGCCGAGAAGAGATGGAGCGCTGGGCATTGCGCAGCCATGAGCGCGCCCGCGATGCCATCAAGAACGGCCGCTTCGACGGTGAGATCGTGCCCGTCGGTGATTTCTGGATCGACCAGGGGCCGCGCGAGACCTCGCTCGAGAAGATGGCATCGCTGCCGGTGCTCGCCGAGGGCAGCACGCTGACCGCCGCGGTCGCCAGCCAGATCTCCGACGGTGCGAGCGCGACCCTGCTCGCCTCCGAATGGGCCGTCGCGGAATACGGACTGCGCCCACGCGCCCGCATCCACCATGTGAGCGCCCGTGGCGCCGACCCGATCATGATGCTCACCGGCCCGATTCCGGCCACCAAGTGGGCGCTGGAGAAGTCCGGTCTGACCATCGAGGATATCGATGCCGTCGAGATCAACGAGGCCTTCGCCCCGGTCGTGCTCGCCTGGCTGCGGGAGACCGGCGCGGATCCGGAGAAGGTGAACGTCAACGGCGGCGCGATCGCCCTCGGCCACCCGCTCGGCGCCACCGGCGCAAAGCTTTTCGCCACCCTGCTCAATGAGCTGGAACGCCGCAACGGCCGCTACGGCCTGCTCACCATCTGCGAGGGCGGCGGCACCGCCAACGCCACCATCATCGAACGCCTCAGCTAAGAGTGGTCTGCGTCGAGGGTAGTGAAATGGTGGCCCGACCCACCGACCACAACCACCATTTCACTACCCTCGCCGAAAAGATGCTCGGGACGCAACCACAGGCAGATGACCACGCCGGAAGTTGCTGCCTGTCTACGCGACCGCGGGAGGTACGCCGGGTACGGCACACGACGTACCCAGCATGGCCCGGTAAACCAAGGGACGGCAAGCCATCCCAGGACAGCTGAACCCCGGAATGTCGGTGCAGGTCAACCGCCCCACCGCAGCCCGATCAGCCCAAATATGCCCACCGCAACCAAACCGTCATCGAGCGCAGTCATATGGCGGCTCGACCCATCGATCCCAACCGCCATATGACTACCGTCGACGGAATCCGGGGGTGTCAGTGCGCAGTCAGCGCGGCCATGGTGTCGATCCGCGTGACGGCGTCGGCGACGATGCGGTCGATGAGTTCCTTACAGGTGGGCAGGTCGTCGATGATGCCGGTGACCTGGCCTGCGGCGAGCACGCCCGCGTGGGTATTGCCCTCGACGAGTCCGGCGCGCAGCAGCATCGGGGTATTGGCGGCCATCACGACCTGAGACCAGCTGAGGTCCTTGGCCTTTCGCATGGCCAGACCGTCACGGACCATGGTCGACCACTTCATGCCGGTCATGCCCTTGAACTTCGCCGCATTGGAGACCGCGGCGGCCAATCCCCGCCAGCGCCCCGAATGTTCCAGCCGATCAACGAGTTCGGTATTCAGCACCCGGTGCGGCATACCGTCGACCTTGAGCGAGACCACGGTGTCCTGCAGCTGTCGCTTCAGATACTCCTGCTTGACCGCCTCGGGCACGGTGCTTTCCTTGGTCAGCAGGAAGCGCGTACCCATCGCGACACCCGCGGCGCCGTAGGCCAATGCGGCCGCCAGACCACGTCCGTCGAAGAATCCGCCCGCCGCGACAACCGGAATATCGACCGCATCCAGCACCGAGGGCAGCAGCAGCGTGGTCGCCACCGGACCGGTATGCCCACCACCCTCGCCGCCTTGCACGATCACCGCATCGGCGCCCCAGGACGCTACCTTAACCGCGTGCTTGGCCGCGCCGATCGACGGAATCACCACCACACCGGCATCTTTCAGCTTGGCGATGAGTTCCTGCTTCGGTGCCAAAGCGAATGACGCGACGGCCACCTTCTCCCGGATCAACAGATCGATCCGCTCGGGCGCATCCGTGGCGTCGGCGCGGATATTGACGCCGAACGGCTTCTCGGTATGCGCCTTGGTCTTCGCGATCGCGGCTTCCAATTCGGCGAATGTCATGGTGGCCGAGGCCAGAATCCCGAGCCCACCCGCCTCGGCGGTCGCCGACACCAGGCTCGGCCCGGCCACCCAACCCATACCGGTCTGCACGATCGGATGTTCGATACCGACCAAATCGGTCAGCGCTGTCCGCAGCGAACTCATGACGGCACCTCTGATTCCCGAACCTTCCTTGGATCGAGCACATCCCGGATCAACCGCAGCTCTTCCGAGGTCGGCAGCCGAGTCTGGCCCGCCTCGGCCAGTCCGGCGATCTCGAACGAGGTGTTCTCCGCGACCTCGTCGGCGGTGACGCCCGGATGCAGACTGCGCGCCCGCATCGTGTGGTCGGGTCCCTCGAAATCGAAGACGCCGAGATTGGTGACCACCCGGTGCAGGTGATGGAACCGATACGCCGGATTGGCCGGATCGACCTTGTCATAGCCGACGCCCGAGACGATATCGACCTGATCGACGAACACCCGGCGCGTATGCCGCGAAACCCAGTAGCTGGTCGGATGATTGATGGTGTTGCCCGGCGCACCGCGCGAACCGAACATCTGCCGGGTCGGCTGCTGCAACGGACCGAATGCCGACAGATTCTGATTGCCGAACCGATCGAGCTGATTGGCCCCCATCACCACATGGCGCCGACCGGAGGCGACCACATCGAACACCTTGCGGAACGGAATCCACCCCTCGATCGGCGCTTTACCGCCCAGCGGGGGAGTGTCGGCGAAGAACAGCGCCTCGCCATCGGAGAGCAGCAGATCCGGTTCGGTGGTCAACTTGGCCAGCCGCGCGCCGATGATCGTCATGGGCGACATCGGCGAGGCCATGATTTCCCCTGCACCGCTGAAGATCTCGGCGCAGGCGATGGCGCAGATCTCGGCCCGCGTAACGGTTTCAATGGATGTCACTTCGACGCCTCCTGTGCGAACTCGCGAACGGCGGCCTGATATTCGTCCTCGGAGACCGCCAGATATTTGTCGACGAACTGCTGCCAGGACTCCGGCGTCTTGGCCGACTCCACATAGTGCTTCTGGAACTTCTCGTCCCGGCCGTAGCTGTCGGCGGCCAGGGTGAAGTGCGCGCCGCCGGGCGCCTCGACCACACCGTCGACCAGCATCCGGTTGAGCAATAACGACTGCAGCGGAACGGCCTTCACCAATTCCTCGGTCTCCACCACCTGCTCCACCGACACATAGCGACGCTCGGCGGCCAGGCAGTACAGGTCGTCGAAGTACGGATCGACACCGGTGTGGGCGGCATTGCCGTGCTTATCGCCGATATTCAAATGCACCAGCGCCGCATCGAGATTCAGCGCGGGCATCGCGATCAGCGTCTCGGTTCGTCCGTCGCCGTCCGAATACGGCGACGCGACGGTCTTCAGCTCGCCATCCCAGAAATTCACGACATCGGATCCGAGACCGGCGCGGGTCGGCAGGAACGGCAGTCGCGCGGCCGCCGCCTCCAGCCCGCATTTCAACATGCCCTCGTCCATCTCCCGTGCCACCAGTGCGCCGGACGTCCGCGCCTTGGCGAACCACGGATCGTAGAACGGCGGCGAATCCAGCGAGACGAAGCCGTAGTACGCCTTGCGCACCTTGCCCGCCGAACACAGCAGACCGAGATCCGGTCCGCCGTAGCTGACCACGGTCAGATCGGTGATATCCGAGCGCAGGATGGCCCGCACCAGCGCCATCGGCTTACGCCGCGAGCCCCAGCCGCCGATACCGATGGTCATACCGCTGCGCAGCTCGGCGACGACCTCGTCGAGCGACATTCGCTTGTCCCGCATCAGTTTTCCTTGCTCTCTTCCTTGCGCGCGGCCAGATCATCGTCGAACCGCGCACGGATCTCATCCGCGACACCGGCCAGATTCAGTTCGAAGGTGAAGCCTTGTTCGTAGCGGTAGCTGCGGTGCACGTCCTGCACATCGATGCCATTGAGCGCCCGCTTGGCCGCCCTGATGACCCGGCTGTCCTTGGTCGCGATGTTCTTGGCGACCTCCAGTGCGGCGGCATCGAGTTCGGCGCGCGGCACCACCTGGTACACCGAGCCGAAGTGCTGCAACTGCTGTGCGGTGATGGTGCTCGCGGTATAGAACAGCGCGCGCATCAGATGCTGTGGCACCAGCCGGGACAGATGGGTGGCCGCACCGAGCGCGCCGCGGTCGACCTCGGGCAGCCCGAAAGTGGCGTCATCCGAAGCGATTACGACATCGGCATTGCCGACCAGACCGATGCCGCCGCCGAGGCAGAAGCCCTGCACCGCCGCGATCACCGGCACCGGGCAGTCGTAGACGGCCGCGAACGCCTCGAAACAGCCGTGATTCGCGTCGATCAGCGCCTGATGGCCGGGGGTGCGCTGCATCTCCTTGATATCGACACCGGCATTGAAGCCGCGGTTCTCGGCGCGCAACACCACCACTTTGGTCTCCGGATCGCGCCCGGCCGCGCGGATCTCATCCGCCAGCGTGAACCAGCCGTCGGACGGTATGGCGTTGACCGGCGGGTAGTCGACCGTGACCACGGTGATGCCAGTTGATTCGGAGTGACGGTTGATCCCCATCGCAAGTCCCATCGTGTGTACGGGGTGGCAAAGCAAGCAGTTGCTTGGTAGGTTAGCACGGTGGCACTCGAAATAGACCTCACCGGCAACGTCGTCCTGGTCACCGGCGGTGTGCGCGGGGTGGGCGCGGGCGTCAGCAGGGCTTTCCTGGCTGCCGGAGCGACCGTCGTGGCCTGTGCACGACGACCCGGTGAAGAGCTGGTGGAACACGAAGGCCGGGAGATCGAATACCTGCCATGCGATGTGCGCGATGCCGATGCCGTACAGGGTTTGGTCGACGCGATCGTCGCGCGGCACGGCCGCCTCGATCACCTGGTCAACAATGCGGGCGGCGCCCCGTTCGCCCTCGCCGCAGATGCCAGCAAGAACTTCCACAGCAAGATCGTCGAGCTGAATCTGCTTGCACCCCTATTGGTTTCGCAGGCCGCCAATGCGGTGATGCAGCAGCAGCCGGGCGGCGGTTCCATTGTGATGGTGTCGAGCGTGAGCGGGCACCGGCCGTCGCCGGGTACCGCCGCCTACGGCGCGGCCAAGGCGGGCGTCGACAGCCTGACCTCCTCGCTCGCCGTCGAATGGGCGCCGAAGGTCCGGGTGAATTCGCTGGTCGTGGGCCCGGTCGTCACCGAACTGAGCGAACTGCACTACGGCGATCAAGACGGTATCGACGCCGTCGGCGCGACCGTCCCGCTCGGTCGGATGGCCCGTCCCGAGGACATCGGCCGCTGCGCCGCCTTCCTGACCTCATCTCTGGCCGCCTTCGTCAGCGGCGCGACGCTGCTGGTGCACGGCGGCGGTGAGCGTCCGGCATTCCTCGCGGCGTCGAATGCGAAAGTCGGCGAGCAGACCGCTAAGGCCTGAACAATCGAACCTGAAAACGAAGAGGACACAACAGGTATGGACACCGAGCAGATCTGCGCGGGGCGCATTGTCATCGTCACCGGCGCCGGCCGCGGTATCGGCCGGGCGCACGCGCTCGCCTTCGCCGCCGCCGGAGCCCGTGTGGTCGTCAATGATCTCGGCTCCGCGCTGAACGGCGCGGCGACCGGTGAGACGCCCGCCGAACAGGTCGTCGCCGAGATCAAGGCACTCGGCGGCGAGGCCGTCGCCAATGGTGACGACGTCGCGGACTGGGACGGTGCCCGCAATCTCATCCGCCAGGCCGTCGACACCTTCGGCGGCCTGGATGTGCTGGTCAACAATGCCGGTTTCGTGCGTGACCGCATGTTGGTGAACCTGGGCGAGGACGAGTGGGATGCGGTGGTCCGGGTCCACCTCAAGGGCCACTTCGCGACCATGCGCCATGCGATCGAGTACTGGCGCGGTGAGTCCAAGGCGGGGCGCCCGGTCGATGCCCGCATCATCAACACCAGCTCCGGCGCGGGCCTGCAGGGCAGTGTCGGCCAGAGCAATTACGGTGCCGCCAAGGCGGGTATCGCGGGCCTGACCCTCACCGCTTCGGCCGAATTCGCGCGCTACGGCGTCACCGTCAATGCCATTGCCCCCTCTGCCCGCACGCGCATGACCGAAACCGTCTTCGCCGAGACCATGGCTGCCCCCGAGGACGGCTTCGACGCGATGGCTCCCGAGAATGTCTCGCCGATCGTGGTCTGGCTCGGCAGTGCGCAATCCGCGGCTGTCACCGGCCGGATGTTCGAGGTCGAGGGTGGCAAGGTCGCGCTCGCCGACGGCTGGCGGCACGGCACCGCCGTGGACCGCGGCGCCCGCTGGAATCCGGCCGAACTCGGCCCGGTGGTCGCCGACCTGATCGCCAAGTCCGCCCCGCCGGAGGCGGTGTACGGCGCCTGAGCGCCCGAATAGTTCCGCCAGCGCCGAAAGCTGGAGGATTGCTTTACCCGACAGAGATCGGTACGGCCGTACAATTTATCTCTCCGGCTCGGCGGGGTCGCATCGGCGCGTCCCTCGATTCGTGTTCTGGTCGTAGGGTTGCGCGGATGCGGTCCGCGGTGGGTCCGTCACCTGGTGAACGGACCGACACGGGTTCCACTGTGGGCGCGTCCGATTCGCCGCTGCGCGACACCGACATACGTACTGGTCTGCCCGTTTAGTCCAGCGCGCGTAGGGGATCAACGCGGAAATATGTTCGGGATTACAGCCGAAACTCCCGAAGGCCCGATCCGGGCGGTCGACCGAGAACCGGCGTGTGGCCGGTCGGGCGTGTCGAATACCCGGCGTGGCCCGAGCCACTGCGCGGATTTGGGCTGAGGTTTACTATGGGCTCCCGTTCGTTGAAGTCCCGGAACTGAAGTGTTGCGACCGGGCAAGAGATCTGCGCTATTTCGGATGAGGGGAAGGCTGGCGCATGGCCGTTGGTCGCACGTCGCGTGTGGTTGCAGTACTTGCGACTATCGCCGGCTTTGCGCTACTCGGGGGCGTTTCGGCCGAAGCACAGCCCGGCGGCGCCTGTGCGCAGTGCACGGACCCGAATAATCCGACGCCGGATTCGAACGGCGATGTCTGGATGCCGCTGACGATTCCGGGCCAGTCGAGTGTGAGTTCGCCGGTCGATCCGACCTACGCCGCAGCCGGTGTGAACCCCGCTGCCGGTCCCGGCTCGGCCGCCGCCGGTTCAGCCACAGCTGGTTCAGCCGCGACGGGTCTGCTCGGCGTACTCCTCGGCGGTGGCTCGGTAGGCATGGCCACCATCATCGGCACCGGCTCCGCGGGTGTCGGCGCGATCATCGGCACCGGCTCGGCCGGTGTCGCCACCATTCTCGGTACCGGATCCGCTGCCGTCGGTTCCGCGGCCGCCGGTACGGGTTCGGCTGTACTCGGAACTGGTTCCGCTGCCGTCGGTTCCGCGGCCGTGGGGACCGGCTCGGCCGCGCTCGGTACCGGTTCCGCTGTGCTCGGAACTGGTTCCGCCGCAGTCGGTTCCGCCGGCTCGGCGCTGGCGGGTACGGGTTCAGCCGCGGTCGGCTCGGCCGGTGTCGGTTCCGCGGGCGTCGGCTCGGCTGGAACCGGTTCTGCCGCTGTGGGTTCGGCAGCCGTCGGTTCCGCTGCGGTCGGTTCGGCTTCGCCGCTGCTGCTGCTCTTGATCCCGCTGCCGACACCGCCCGCGGTACCGCCCGTTCCGATCATTGTTCCGCCCGCACCGGGTGCACCACACCTCGCCCCGGTCCCGGTGGCCGCGCCACCCGCCCCCGCTCTCGAGCAGGCACCTCCGCCACCAGCGCCTCCGGCATCGCCCGCCGCGCCGCCCGCGCCATCGGCCAAGCCGAATCTGGACGTCCGGCCCACCAGCGCAGACGACGGCCTGCCGAGGCCCAACGTACTGGGTGTCGTCGGCGGCCTGATCGCGCTCGCACTGGCCGGAACCGGCTCCGGCGCAGTGAGTTTCCAGAGCGCGTCGGCCGCGCAGGCCCGCATCGATGCCGCTCGTGCCGAATTCTTCGGACCGAGAACGTAAGGGGGCGTTCGATGAATGAGAGCAGGACCCAAAGCGGACTCCGGGCCTACCGCCGGGTCGCGGCGGCGGTCGACGCGGTATGCGCCGTCGCCGCGGATTCCGATGCGACCACCCTGGAGGAGGTCGTCGCCTCCATAGCCAGCGAGCGGCGCCGCGAAATCGAAATCGCCAGTGCCGAGCTGGGTCCCGGTGTCTGCGGCCAGCGCCGGTTCTATCCGGACCGCGATGTCATCGTGCTCGCCACGGCACTGCCGAGCCGCGACCACACGCTCGCACACGAATTGGGCCATATCGTCTTCGATCACGAGGGTGCGCCCGCGCCGGAGGTGACGCTGGAGGCCAGCGACGATCTGATCGCCTACATGCTCAGTCAGCGGGCGCATCAGCAGATCGTCGACGACGGTGCGGACGAACTCGCCGAATGGGAGGCCGAAACCTTCGCCGCCATGTTGATGACCCGACTCCGCGTATTCAACAGCCGGGGCGCAGGCGTCTCGGTCCTCCGATTCGATGAGGCGCTGGGATGACCCTCTGGTTGACGGCCATGCTGGTCTGGGTTGCCGCCGGTGCGCGTGTGGGGCGCGTGCTGGTGAAGCCCGCGACGACCGCCCGGGTGGCGATCGTCGTCGCGGTCGCGGCGGTCGCGGTCGCGGCCACCGTCGCGGTTCCGGAGATCGCGCTGGCGCTGGACAACCTGCTACCGCGCGGCCTGCGTTCGGGCATGCTCTCCGACGGCGTCATCGCCTCGGCCTGGATCCTCTTCGCGGCCGCGACATCGGTGGTCGCCTCGGCCGCGTGGCCGGTCGTCTCCCGCAGCAATCTGCGCCGGATCGCCTTCGTCATCTATGGCGCCGGTGTGCTCGTGGTGGCGGTGAATCTGTTCTGGTCCAACACCTTCGGCTGGATAGTCGTCGCACTCGGCTGTGTATTCATCGTCGTCACCGGTGTGCGCAATCTGGACTGGACCACCCTCGGTCGCGGTATCGCGATCTATACCGCGGGCACCGCGGTCGTCGCGGTACTGGCCGTGCTGCAGGTCCGCCGGGCCTACACCGATGCGCCGCCCACGCGGGCCGGTGAACCGGACTGGGCCTGGCCGATCTGGGCGGCGGCCGCGCTGCTCATCGCGTTCGGCGCGGTCTGGATAGTGGTGGAGTTGTGGGTGCGTGCGCGAATCCTGTTGCGGCAGATCAAGGTTCTGCACCGCATTATGGTCGGCCGGTTTCCGGAGGTGGTCGCCCACGAGCAGACCGGTACCTCGACGCAGCTCAGGGCATCCGATCAGGTCGCGCAGATCATGGACGCGCTGTATCTGCAATCCGGCGGCGGGGTCGAAATTGTCACCGCGGGCCCGCCGCCGCCACTGGTATCGGCGCGTGCGGACCGAGTTGCGCAGTGGGCGCGAAACCCATTGGGCGATGTTGTAGTAGACGCACGGTGGATTGCTCCGCCCGAGGGCATTAGTCCCCGCGGTTGGGTCCAGGCAATCGCGCGCGCCTACGAAGCGGACGCCGGAGCCGCTGCCCGAAATTGATCGTGTGCAATCAAAACCGATCAGTCCGAAGCATTCCGAGGACTCGCTCCGGGTATTCAATACGGTTGACATAGCAAGGAATCCGGCAAGGTCTGATGGCCTGCCGGATTCCATGTGTCTACCGACGTATCCGCACAACTGATTTCGTCACAACGCGGACACTCCAGGCGCGCGCTTTTATCGCAACCCTGCACTTGTTGCCAAGCCCATAATTCATGGGTGGTGCAAGTCGAGAAGCATCCATACCCATGACGCAGTACGGTGCGACCCTGTGGGTCGCACCGTACTGCGCTGTGGGAGAACCTATTCGGTACCGTCCGGAGGAATTTCGGGCAGACCTTCGCTTGCCCGCAATTTCTCCGCCATGGAGGTGAGGAGGTTCTGTGATTCTTCGGACAGATCGAACGCCCTACTCGACAACCGTCGCAGCCCGTAGCCCTGCAGCTGGGACAGCAACTCCAGATCGTGATCGATCTTGGCGGCATAGATGTCGTTGAAGAAGTAGTCCGGCTTGACCTTGAAGAACTTGGCCAGTGCAGCCACCGTTTCGTCCGACGGGTTGGTCCGTTGTCCCGACCGCAACTGCGAGAGGTACGGTTTCGAGATCGGATGCCCGGAGGCCGTCAGCGCAGCCGCAACCTCCGCGTTGGTGTGCGGCTTGCGCCCCGGGGGATGCACGGTTTCGAACAGCTTGTTCAGCCGCGCCGCGAAATCAGCCATTGTGAGCCGCCCAATTCCCTTCGCTGTACTAACAGTCGTTATCTCGGATACGTATCATTGATATTAGCGGCTCAGTAACTGAAAACCTACGCCTGATTCAGGATTTCCTTGAAGCTTCTAGGTACCGCTCCGGTGAAGTCACTGCGACGGTTGCGTTTGCGGGTCACGCCAACGGCTCTTGAGAAGGGGTGGTGTGAACCGGTTCTGGCCCGTCGCGAGGGTCTTCCCCGATAGGTCTATGATAGCGAAAAGATAGCTGATAGGTCATCTACGTGCCTGTACTGGAGTTTGTGTGGCGTACGACACGTTTTGGGCTCATTGGGATGAACGTTCAACTTTGGAGCAGAATTGGTTGAAACTGCTACAAACGCTCGATGATGGTGCCTGTCGCCAATGCGCCACCTGCGCACATGAGCACCATCGCGGTGCTGCCGCCGGATCGCTCCAGTTCGTGCAAAGCCGTTGTGATGAGCCGAGATCCGGTTGAACCGACGGGATGTCCGAGGGCAATCGCGCCACCGTTTACATTCACCCGGTCCATGTCTGGTTTGTGTACAGAAGCCCATGAAAGTGCCACTGCCGCAAAGGCTTCATTGATCTCGAAAAGGTCGATGTCGCCGATATTCATTCCGGAGCGTTCGAGCAGCCGCGTGCAGGCCTGCACCGGACCGTCGAGATGGAACTCGGGCTCCGCGCCGACGAGCACCTGGCTCACGATCCGCGCGCGCGGGCGCAAACCCGCTCGCTGCGCGGCCTTTTCGTCCATCAGCAGTACGGCGGCCGCGCCGTCGGAGATCTGCGAGGAGGTGCCCGCGGTGTGGATTCCACCCTCGAGTACCGGCTTCAGCTTGGCCAAGCCCTCGGGCGAGGTGTCGCGCAGGCCCTGATCCCTTGTCACGTCCAGCTTTTCGCCGGTGAGCTTGCCTTCCTTGTCGACGGCGGGCGCGGTCACGGTGAGCACCTCGCGATCGAAGCGTCCCTCGGCCCAGGCCTGGGCGGCCAGCCGCTGCGAGCGGACGCCGAGTTCATCGAGATCGTCGCGAGTGAAGCCGCGCCGCTTGGCAATACGCTCGGCAGCCTCGAATTGATTCGGCAGATCGATATTCCAGGAGGCCGGGCGACGCGGGCCCGCGTTTTCGCCGACGTTGGCGCCCAACGGAACTCGGCTCATCGCCTCCACGCCGCAGGCCATGCCGATATCGATGGCGCCGGTCGCGATCAGTCCGGCGATCAGATGGTTGGCCTGCTGCGCCGATCCGCACTGCGCGTCGATGGTGGTGGCGCCGACCTGCCACGGCAGTCCGGCGTGCAGCCAGGCGACGCGGGTCACGTTATTGGACTGTTCGCCGGCCTGGGTGACGCAGCCGCCGATGACCTGTTCCACCGCCGCGGGATCCAGGTGCGCCTGCTCGAGCAATCCGCGCTGGGCGACGCCGAGCAGTTCGGCGGCGTGCAGACCGGCGAGCCAGCCGCCGCGCTTGCCGATGGGGGTGCGAGCGGCCTCGACGATGACGGGTGTGCCCATGTCCAACCTTTCCTCTGGGACAGAAACTGAAACGTGTGTTCACGCCTGTGACGGCGGAATCTGTCCTGTTCTTCCCTCATTATGCAGCCTATGCTTGAATGATTGTAGAACGTGTTTCAGTTTGTCGAAGGAGACATCTGGTGGTAGACCAGCGGAATGCCCGGCCAAATCTGCCGGATGGGTTCGATTTCACGGACCCGGACATTTATGCCGAGCGTGTTCCGGTCGAGGAGTACGCCGAACTGCGCCGTACCGCACCGATCTGGTGGAATCCACAGCCCCCCGAGGTCGGCGGCTTTCACGACGAAGGCTTCTGGGTGGTGAGCAAGCATGCGGACGTCAAGGAGGTGTCGCGTCGCAGCGAGGTGTTCTCCACCTTCGAAAACACCGCGATCCCGCGCTTCAACGACGACATCACCCGCGAGCAGATCGAATTGCAGCGCTTCGTCCTGTTGAACATGGACGCACCGCAGCACACCAAACTGCGCAAGATCATCTCCCGCGGCTTCACCCCGCGCGTGATCAACGGCCTGCGTGCCGAACTGAAGACCAGAGCCGAGGCCATCGTGAAGGAAGCGATGGAGAACGGCGCGGGCGACTTCGTCACCCAGGTCGCCTCCGAACTGCCGCTGCAGGCCATCGCCGAGTTGATCGGCATCCCGCAGGAGGACCGCAGGAAGGTCTTCACCTGGTCGAACGATATGACCGGCTATGACGATCCGGAGAGCACGGCCGATCCGGTCGCCGCCTCCGCCGAGGTGCTCGGCTACGCGTACCAAATGGCCGCGGCGCGTAAGGAATGCCCGGCCGACGATATCGTGACCAAGCTGATCGAGGCGGATGTCGACGGCGATGAGCTGACGCCGGAGGAGTTCGGCTTCTTCGTGATCATGCTGGCCGTCGCGGGCAATGAGACCACCCGCAATGCGATCACCCACGGCATGGCGGCCTTCCTGGAGCATCCGGAGCAGTGGGAGCTGTTCAAGAAGGAGCGTCCGGCCACCGCCGCCGACGAGATCATTCGCTGGGCCACCCCGGTCACTTCGTTCCAGCGGACCGCGCTGGAGGACACCGAACTCGGTGGCGTGCAGATCAAGAAGGGCCAGCGGGTGGTCATGCTCTACCGCTCGGCCAACTTCGACGAAGAGGTCTTCGAGAACGCGGAGAAATTCGACATCATGCGAAAGGACAATCAGCACTTGTCCTTCGGCGGTACCGGCGCGCACTTCTGCATCGGCGCCAATCTGGCGCGGATGGAGGTCGATCTGATCTTCAACGCCATTGCCGACGCCATGCCCGATATCACCAAGCTCGGTGACCCCAAGCGGCTGCGTTCCGGCTGGCTCAACGGGGTCAAGGAATTCCAGGTCGACTACAAGGCCTCGGGCTGCCCGGTCGCGCACTGAATCGCCGGGGATCCAGGCTTGTGTCGGCAGCCTGGGTCCCCGGCCCTCGGTGACAGATAAGGGCCCCCGCACCGGTTTGCCCAATAGCCGGTGCGAGGGCCCTTGTTGTGCTGCCCCCGAGGGGAGAGGCAGCGCGCTCAGGTAATCGGTTCGGCCGTAGCCATGGCGCGGTCGACCTCCCAGAAGGCCCGCAGCGCGGCGATTTTGCCTGATTCGTCGACCTTGTAGGTGAATACGCCCTCGGCATCGATCTGGTGCCCGCCCATCTTGGTGCGGATCAGACCGGTGAAGGCGATCTCGTTACCGCAGGCGAAGGAGTCCTCGAACAGGAACTCGATCGAATCGGTCTTCGCGATCGCCATATCCCAGAAGGCCGCGATGGCCTCCTTACCGCGATGGCCCTTGCCTTCCGGATCGAAACCTGAAGGGCCGATGGGATCTTCGACAATGCCGTCGGTTGCGAACAGATCGACCCAGGCCTGCTTGTCCCTGGCCCGCACCGCGGCCTGCGAGGCGAGTCCGGCGGTCCTTGCTGGATGTTCGGAAGTACTCATACGCGTGCCTTCGCGACGATGGGGTCCTCGATATTCTTCGCGGCGAAGCGGCGCAGCGAATCCTGCTTTGCCGCCAGCTCACCGTCGAAGCCGATGCCGTCGGCCAGCCACGGGACCACGATCGCATCGGTCACCCCGGCATCGGCCAGATCCTGATAACCGGAGCGCCCGAACTTGTCGATGCACACCGCCTGGATTTCGAAAGGTGCACTCTCCCGGCCGAATTCGGTGCGCAGTGCGCCGAGCTTGCCGATGGTGACGCACAGTTCGTCGTAGGTCATCATCGCCGAGGTCCAGCCGTCACCGACCTTGGCTGCCCGGCGCAGTGCGGGCGCGGTGTGGCCGCCGATGTAGAACGGCACCGGCTCGCTCGGCGCCGGGCTGATCTGCAGCGGCTCGAAGTCGAAGAACTTCCCGTGGTACTCGACCATGCCGCCGCCGAGTACCAGCTTGATGACCTCGATCATCTCGTCGACCCGTGCGCCGCGGTCGGCGTAGGGCACGCCGCACCATTCGAATTCCTCAGGTGCCCAGCCGATTCCGACACCGAACCCGAACCGGTTACCGGACAG
This sequence comes from Nocardia sp. NPDC102475, assembly GCF_055584605.1. NCBI lineage: Bacteria > Bacillati > Actinomycetota > Actinomycetes > Mycobacteriales > Nocardiaceae > Nocardia > Nocardia sp. NPDC102475. The sequence goes on from NZ_JBVJLS010000021.1 coordinate 122,746, forward strand.
GTTGGCGACCGAGCCCACCTGGCGTGCAAGCAGCAGCGGATTGCGTGAGCCGAGCTTGAGCACGTTGGTGTAGAAGCGAATCCGGCTGGTCACCGCCGCCATGGCGGTCGCACCGATGAGCGGGTCGACCCACGGTGTCTCCGGGCCCCAGAAGCGGCTGCCGTCGGCGGTGTAGGGGTACTTCGCGGCCGCCGACTTCATATAGAACAGTGAATCCGGTAGTGCGATCGACGAAAACCCGCACTCCTCAGCGGTTTTCGCCAATTCCGGTAGCTGCTCCAGCGGACTCAGCGCGATACCGACGGTGAACTTCAGCGCGGTCATCAGTTCGGCTGCTCCGAGCCGACCACCCACATCGAGAAGTACTGCGACCCACCGCCATACGCGTGTCCGAGCGCCTTCTTGGCATTCGCGACCTGGTAGTCCCCGGCCCGGCCCATGACCTGCTTGGCGGCCTCGGCGAATCGGATGAGCCCGGAGGCGCCGATCGGATTCGAGGAGAGCACGCCGCCGGACGGATTGACCGGCAGCGTGCCGCCGATCTCGGTCTCACCCTTATCGGTGAGCTTCCAGCCGTCACCCTGCGGGACGAAGCCCAGGTTCTCCAGCCACATCGGCTCGAACCAGGAGAACGGCACGTAGATCTCGGCGACATCGATTTCGTTGAGCGGGTCGGTGATTCCGGCGGCCTGCCACAGTGCGGCCGCCGCATCCTGTCCGGCCTGTGGATTGACCTGATCGCGTCCGGCGAAGGTGGTCGGCTCGGTGCGCATGGCGGTGCCGTGCACCCACGCGACCTTCTTACCGGTGGCCTCGACGGCCTTCGCGGCATCCTCGTCACCGATCACCACGGCGCACGCACCGTCCGAGGACGGGCAGGTCTCGTCGAATCGGATGGGATCCCACAGCATTTGGGAGGAGAGCACCTTCTCCAGCGTGATATCCGGCTGGTGCAGATGGGCCAGCGGATTCTTCGCGCCGTTGCGGCGATCCTTCACCGCCACCATCGCGCCGATATGGCCCGGCGCATTCGAACGGCGGATGTAGGAACGCACGTGTGGTGCGAAGTAGCCGCCCGCACCCGCACCGACCGGCATGGTGAAGGGCACCGGAAACGACAACGCCCACATGGCATTCGATTCCGACTGCTTCTCCCAGGCGATCGCGAGCACGCGCTTGTGCACCCCGGCCTGCACCAGATTGGCGGCGACGATACCGGTGGAGCCGCCGACGGATCCGGCGGTGTGCACGCGCAGCAGCGGTTTTCCGGTGGCGCCCAACGCATCCGCCATATACAGCTCGGGCATCATGACACCCTCGAAGAAGTCCGGCGCCTTACCGACCACCACCGCATCGATATCGGCGATGGTGAGTCCGGCATCGACGAGTGCACGATCGATCGCCTCGCGGCACATGCCCGCCATGGACACATCGGTTCGTTTCGTCACGTGATGGGTTTGTCCGGTGCCGAGCACCGCAGCAGGGAAACTCATCGGCTCGCCTCCGAATCCAAAACGGCTACCAGGTTCTGTTGCAGGGCCGGACCGCTGCTGGCATGGGCGAGCGCGCGATTCGCGGTACCCGCGATAATCGCCTCGGCCGCGAAGCCGATGCGCTCCAGACCCGCCGAGAACATCGGATTGGCGGCGAGTGCGCCGCCCGACGGATTCACCTTGGTCTCGGACCGCAGGCCGATGGCCTCGGCGAGAATCAGCTGCTGATGGCTGAACTGCGCATGCAGTTCGGCGATATCGAAGCCGCTGGTATCGCCGCCGGTAACCGACTGTGCCGCCGCGGAAGTCGACGCAGAGACGGTCAGATCGCGGGCGCCGAGATTGGGGGTGTCCACCCGATGCGCCATGCCGGTGATCCAGGCCGGACGCTCGCACAGTTCGCGCGCCCGGTCGCCGACCGCGAGCACAATGGCTGCCGCGCCGTCGGTGACCGGTGCGACATCGTGCGCGCGCAGCGGATCGGCGACATACGGTGTGGCGAGCAGAGTTTCGATATCGCCGGAATCACCGGCGGCCACCGCCGCCATATCGCGCTCGGTCCAGCGTCCCGCATCCAGTCCGGCCTGCGCCTGCAGACCCGCGATGGAAAGTGCGTCCGGCCACAGCGGAGTGACCAGATACGGATCGAGCTGCATGGTCAGAACCTGGCGCAGCGTACCCGCCGAGGACTTGCCGAACCCGTACACCAGCGCCGTCTGCGCCTGGCCGGAGCGGAGTTTCACGAATGCCTCGTAGAGCGCCCACGCGGCGTCCATTTCGACATGCGATTCGTTGATCGGCGGCACCGCGCCGATGGCATCGACCGCCGAGATGAACGAGAAGGCGCGGCCGGCAAGGTAATCCGAGGAACCCGAGCACCAGAAGTCGATATCGGACTTGGTAATGCCGAGTCGGGCGTAGAGCTGCTGGAAGATCGGCACCAGCATCTCGACACCATTGGTGGTGCCGAAGGTCTCCGGCACATGCGGTGCGTGAGCGAAGCCCACAACCGCGATGTCGGTATCGTTGTTCGTCAACGTGGCCTCTCAGAGATGGTGCTTATAGGTCTCGTAGTCGGCATCCGGCTCGCCGGTGGGTCGGAAGTGGTCCACATTGCTGAGCCCGAAGCCCCACTCCTCGCGCGGTTTCCACACCGCCTCCACCCGCATGCCCATCCGCACCTCGCTCGCGTCGCATCCGAGCACCAGGTGCAGCACCGGGATATCCGCGCCGTCGAGCAGCACATATGCGGCCACGTACGGCGGTTTGATCCGCTGGCCCATGAACGGCACATTCACGATGCAGAAGGTGGTGACGATGCCGCGGTCGGGCAGTTGGACGATTTCGTCGGTCGGCCTGCCGTCGGTCGGATTGGCGCCGCGCGGCGGGAAGTACACCTTGCCCGCGGCGTCCGTGCGCCCGCCGAGCAGCTTGCCCTCGGCCAGACCGCGCAGGTAGATGGTCTCCTGCGGCGACGCGCTGTGCATGTACTGCAGGTCGACCGGGGTGATGAGCACCTCGATCGGCTCGCCGTCCGCGCTGGATTCCGCCGGTGCGGTGGACGTCTCGCCCGGTTCGAAGCAGGCGATGTCCTTGATGCTGCCGATGGTCTCCTCGGCCCAGCGTGCGACCACGCGCAGTCCGGTGTGGATGTCCTCGGGTGTGGAAACATCGACGGCGTGCAGCAGCGTGGTGTCCGCGCCGTCGAGCTTGATCAGTGCCCAGGCGAACGGGCGGTCGAACGGCTGACCGGGCAGCGGATCGCGCACGAAGGTCCACGACTGGACGGTGCCGGTATCGGCCACATCGACGAATTCGGTCAGCGGTGCGGAGGTGACCGGATCGTATTCGGGCGGCGGCACCAATACCCGCCCGTCCGAGCCACGCACACCGGCGATCCGGCGGGCGCGCAGCTTGGCCAGGAAGGTGCCGATGGTCGGTCCGACCGATCGCGTGTAGTCGAATTGCACCCGGAGGGGTGCACTGAGTACGTCGGGCGCGGCAGTGTTCAATTCCGACCCTCTCTCATCCGCGATTGTCCCGGATGCGGTATGCCCACCCGTCGCCCGACCACCACCCCTCGAGGAGTCGCTCCGCGACGCAGTATTTTCATCAGCCACGAAATCGAGTAGAACAGGTTCTTATTCTGGTGGCAAGAAGTTGGCTGGAAAGAGGTCTCCCATGAAGTTCGGATTGCAACTCGGGTACTGGATGGCGCAGCCGCCACAGAATGCCGGTGAGATGGTGGTCGCCGCCGAAGCGGCCGGTTTCGACGCGGTCTTCGCGGCCGAATCCTGGGGATCGGATGCCTTCGGGCCGCTGATGTGGTGGGGCTCGTCGACGAATCGGGTGCGGCTGGGCACCTCGGTGGTGCAGCTGTCGGCGCGCACGCCCGCCGCGACGGCCATGCACGCACTGACGCTGGACCATCTCAGCGGTGGCCGGGCCATCCTCGGGCTCGGCGTTTCGGGTCCGCAAGTGGTCGAGGGCTGGTACGGACAGCCGTTCGCCAAGCCGTTGCAGCGCACCAGGGAGTACGTCGGCATCATTCGCCGCATTCTGGAGCGGCAGGCGCCGGTCACCAATGACGGGCCGCAGTACCCGCTGCCCTACACCGGACCCGGCGCCACCGGACTCGGCAAGCCGCTCAAGCCGATCGTGCATCCGCTACGAGCGGATTTGCCGATCTGGCTGGGTGCGGAGGGGCCGAAGAATGTGGCGCTGACGGCCGAGATCGCCGACGGCTGGCTGGCGATCTACTACGCGCCGCGGCTGGCCGGCATGTACAACGACTGGCTCGACGAGGGCTTCGCCAGGGCCGGCGCACGGCGTTCGCGGGCGGATTTCGAAATTGCCGCGAGCTGTCAGGTGGTGATCACCGACGATCCCAAGAGCGAGTTGGAGCGGATGCGCTGGATCATGGCGCTCTACATCGGCGGCATGGGCGCACCCGAACTGAATTTCCATGCCCAGGTCTACCGCCGGATGGGCTATGAGCGCGAGGTCGACGAGATCGGCAGGCTTTTCCAATCCGGAAAGAAGGCCGAGGCCGCCGCCATGGTGCCGGATGAGCTGATTCTGGATACATCGATCATCGGTGACGAGGAGCATGTGCGTAAGCAACTCGGCGTGTGGGAAGCCGCAGGCGTCACCGAGATGCTGGTGTCGGTTCCAGATATCGAGCAATTGCATCGGCTCGCACCCCTTGTACAGATGTAGAACACGTTCTAGATTCGTAGGGGTGACTGATTCACCCACCCCGTCGGCTCCGCCTCCTCACCATCCCCCGAGGGAGTCAGTAGAAATTCTCGGTCTCTGGAACATCGCGAACGCGGAACCCGATCGGATCGCACTGGTGGATCCATCCGGGCGCGAGGTGAGCTATCGCGAATTGGCCACGCTCGCAAACCGCTACGGCACCGGACTGCGGGCGCTCGGCCTGCAGCCCGGCGACGTGCTGGTCAGCATGGTGCACAACTGCGTCGAGGCGGTCGCCGCCTACTTCGCGGCCTATCAGGCCGGGCTGTACATCGTCGCGGTGAACTGGCATCTGACCGGCCCGGAGGTCGCCTACATCCTCGGCGACAGCGAGGCCAAGGCCTTCATCGCCAGCGATCGGTTCGCCGCCGCCGCGATCGCCGCCGCGGATGAGGCCGGGCTGCCCGCCACCGCGCGCTTCGCGGTCGGCGAGATCGAGGGCTTCAAGTCGGTGTCGTGGCTGGGTGCCGCCGATACCGGTCGCCCCGATAACCGGACCACCGGCGCGCCGATGCTCTACACCTCGGGAACTACGGGGCGGCCCAAGGGCGTTCGGCGTCCGCTCACCGGCACCGACCCCGATGTCGTACCGCCGCATTCGCCCGCCTTCTTCGGCCTGTTCGGGCTGAAGCCCTACGACGATCACGTGCACATTTGTGGTTCGCCGCTGTACCACACCGCCGTGCTGAACTTCGCGACGATCTCGATCCAGTTGGGGCACAAGGTCGTTCTGATGGATCGCTGGGACGCCGAGGAAATGCTGCGGCTCATCGACAAGCATCGGGTCACCCACAGCCATATGGTGCCGACCCAATTCCACCGCCTGCTCGCGCTGCCCGCGGATGTGCGCGCCAAATACGACGTTTCGTCGCTGCGCAGCATGGTGCACGGCGCGGCGCCGTGCCCGGCCGAGACCAAGCGGCAGATGCTGGAGTGGTGGGGCCCGACGGTCACCGAGTACTACGCGGCCACCGAGGGCGGCGGCACGGTGATCAACGGAACCGAATGGCTCGCGAAGCCCGGCTCGGTCGGCAAGGCCTGGCCCTGGTCGGTGATCAAGGTGCTGAGCGAGGAAGACGGCTCCGAAGTTCCCGCGGGCGAGACCGGTCTGGTCTACATGCGTATGGGCGCGTCCAGCTTCGAATACCACCACGCCAAGGAGAAGACCGAAGAGGCAAGGGTCGGTGACCTTTTCACGGTCGGCGATATCGGCCACCTCGACGAGGACGGCTACCTCTACCTGCACGACCGCCGCTCCGATCTGATCCTGTCCGGCGGTGTGAACATCTATCCGGCCGAGATCGAGAACGTGCTGACCACCCACCCGAAGGTCGAGGATGTCGCGGTCTTCGGTCTGCCCCATCCGGATTGGGGCCAGGAGGTCAAGGCCGTCGTCCAGCCGGTCGCGGGTGTCGAGGGCAACGACGAACTCACCGCCGAGCTATTGGCCTTCGCCGCAGCCCAATTGGCGAAATACAAAATGCCTCGCTCCATCGACTACCTGGACGAACTCCCTCGCGACCCCAACGGCAAGCTCTACAAGCGCAAGCTCCGCGACCGCTACATCCCGGCGTCGTAACACGAATCGAGCCCTCCGTGCCTTTGCGCGGAGGGCTCGACTCGTTCAGGCAGCTTCGCGCAGTTCCGGCGCCAAACCGAAGAGCGGGAACAGCTTTTCGGTGTCGAGGAAGAAGTTGAGTCCGGCGATCGAGTCGCCGTCCAACTCCAGCACCGTGATGGACCACGGCACCCAGACGCCAGGCTCGGTCTCGCTCGGCTTGTAGTGGCCGAACGCGGGCAGCCCGTTGGCGCCTGCCAACCGGATCATGCGGGAATCGCGGCAGCCCTTGCCGTGGCCGAGCATGAACGCGGCCACATTCTCGGGGCCCGAGACCCAGAGTTCGATCGGCGGCATGGACAGCGCCACATCGGTTTTCAGCAGGGTGGTCAGGGTGTCCATATCGTAGGCCTCGAAGGCCTTGACGAAATCGTCGACGAGTTTGCGCTGATCGTCATCGGTTTCGTCATAGGTGTCGGTGGCGGTCGGCTGCACCTTCGACATGGTGGCCCTGGCGCGCTGCAGTGCGCTGTTCACCGAGGCGGGGGACATGGTGAGTGCCTCGGCCGTCTCGCTGGCCGAGAAGCGCAGCACCTCGCGCATGATCAGGATGGCGCGCTGGGTAGCGGGCAGATGCTGACAGGCCGCGACGAACGCCAGCCGCAATGTGTCCTTGGCCGAGGCGTGCTCGGCCGGATCCGATCCGAAGGCCAGTGCGTTCGGGATCGGTTCGATCCAGACGTAATCCGGTTGCGGCATCGGCATCGGCGAATCCGGCCGCGACGGACCGGACAGATCCATCGGCCGGGCGCGGCGTTGCGGGCCGTCGAGCATATCGAGGCAGACATTGGTGGTGATCTTGTACAGCCAGGACCGTAGGCTGGCGCGACCCTCGAATGAGTCGTAGGACTTCCACGCGCGGGTGAAGGTCTCCTGCACCGCGTCCTCCGCTTCGAAGGAGGAGCCGAGCATGCGATAGGCGTAGGCGCACAGTTCCCGCCGGTGTCCTTCGAAGGATTCGAGGACTTCCGGGGTGAGGCCGACGGAGTCGTTCATGGGTGTCACCCTGCCACAGCCCACCGACACATTCGAGACCTGAATTGCCTCTACCAGCGGTTTCAAGATCATCGCTGCGGTGTGGCAGATGTGTTCGGCCACACAGTGCCCGGAACCGATGAGTTTCGCGCGCTCGATCCGTCTCTACATAGAGACCGCCGAAGCCGACGTAAGGGATCCCGCATGCCCAGCAAGATGATCTTCATCAACCTCCCCGTCGCGGACCTGGGCCGGTCCAGAAACTTCTACGAGGCGATCGGCTGGAAGGTGAATCAGGACTTCACCGATGAGAATGCCGCGTGCATCGTCATCGACGACAACATCTGCGCGATGCTGCTGACCAAGGACTTCTATTCGAACTTCAGCAAGCGCCCGATCGCCGACACGATCGCGACCAGCGGCGGCGCGTACGCGTTATCCCTGGCCAGCGCACAGGAGGTCGACGCACTCACCAATGCCGCCCTGGCCGCAGGCGCCACCGAGGAAATCAACGACGATCGCCGCGCCCAGGAAGCCCAGGTCGGCATGTTCGGCCGCACTTTCATCGATCCGGATGGCCACCAGTGGGAGCCCTTCTGGATGGACTACCCCGGCAACTGATCGACGCCGATGCCGGTCGAATGGTGGCCCGAGTGATCCGGTGGCACCACTCGACTTGCCTCGGCGCGAACGTAGTTCAGCTGCCGGTGAAGGTGGGCTTGCGCTTCTCGGCGAAGGCCTTCGGGCCCTCTTTGGCATCGGCCGACCGGAAGACCGACATGCCGAGTTTCGCCTCGATCTGGAAGGCGTCCTCTTCCGGCATGGCCTCGGTCTCCCGAATGGTGCGCAGAATCGCCTGCACCGCGAGGGGACCGTTGGCCGCGATCTGCGCGGCGAGTTCGAGCGCCTTGTCCAATGCGGTGCCGTCCGGCACCACATGCCCGATCAGCCCGATCTCCTTGGCCTCGCCGGCGGTGATGTGCCTGCCGGTCAGCAGAATGTCGGCGGCGACGGTGTAGGGAATCTGGCGGACCAGCCGCACGGCCGAGCCACCGAGCGGAAACAGACCCCAACGCGCTTCGGATACACCGAATTTCGCGCTTTCGGCGGCCACCCGGATATCGGTCCCCTGCAGGATTTCGGTGCCACCGGCGATGGCCGGGCCCTCCACCGCCGCGATCAGCGGTTTGGTGAGTCGACGGCCCTTGAGTAGCGCCTCCAATTTGGTCGGATCGAAGCTGCTCGCGTTGTCACCGGGGTGCCGTGCGGTCATCGCCTTGAGGTCCATGCCCGCACAGAACGCGCCACCCGCACCGGTCAGGATCGCGACGCGGATATCGGAATCGTTGTCCACCTGGTCCCAGGCGTCGCGCATGATCGCCATCATCTCGGCCGAAAGGGCATTGCGGGCCTCGGGCCGATTCATGGTGACGATGAGGACGTGATCGCGTTTCTCGACGAGGCAATCGGGCATTGGGAGATTCTCCTGACTTTCCAGGGGGCCGGGGTGGGTCAAATTCAGCCTTGTCAGAAACAGTAACACGTTCTATTTTTAGCTCTGTGAGCTACAACATAGCGGACCTAGTCGAACACGCCATCGATCTGATGCCCGACCGCGTAGCGCTGGCCGACGACGGCCGCGAGGTGACTTACGCGCAGCTGGAGGAGCGGGCCAATAAACTCGCGAACTACCTGCTGCAACAGGGTGTCCAACCGGGTGACAAGGTGGGCATCTATTCGCGGAACACGGTCGAGGCCGTCGAGGCCATGGTCGCGGTCTTCAAGGCGCGCGCCGTGATGATCAACGTGAACTTCCGTTACGTCGAGAACGAGTTGCAGTACATTTTCGACAATTCGGATATGGTCGCGCTGATCCACGAGCGCCGCTACAGCGACCGGGTGGCCGGGGTTCGCCCGAATACGCCCCTGCTGAAGACGGTCATCGTCGTGGACGACGATACGACCGGCACCATTGCGACCGCAGCCGATTCGGTGGAATACGAGACGGTGCTGGCCGAGTCCTCTGGTGAGCGCGACTTCGGCGAGCGCTCGTCCGATGACATCTTCATGCTCTACACCGGCGGCACCACCGGCCTGCCCAAGGGCGTCATGTGGCGGCACGAGGACTGGTGGCGCGTGCTCGGCGGCGGCATCAACTTCCTCACCGGCGAATACGTCGAGGACGAATGGCATCAGGCCAAGACCGGTGCGGGCAATCCGCAGATGGTGCGGTTCCCGATTCCGCCGATGATCCACGGCGGCTCGCAGACCGCGACCTTCCACAGCCTGTTCGACGGCGGTAAGGCCGTGATGATTCCGGAGTTCACCGGACACGGCGTGTGGCAGCACATCGACCGGCACAAGATCAACCTCATCTTCATCACCGGTGACGCCATGGCTCGGCCGATGATGGATGCGCTGGCCGAGGGCAATCCGGAAACCGGTGAGCCGTACGACCTTTCGAGCCTCTATCTGATCGCCAGTAGTGCGGCGCTGTTCTCGCCGACGCTCAAAGACCAGTTCCTGGAACGCCTGCCGAACCGGATGATCACCGACTCCATCGGCTCCTCCGAGACCGGCTTCGGCGGTCTCTCCGTTGTCGCCAAGGGTGCCAACCACACCGGCGGCCCGCGGGTGAAGATCGATGCCGCCACCCAGGTGCTCGACGACCAGGGCAATCCGGTGGCACCGGGCTCCGGGCAGGTCGGGTTCCTCGCGCGCAGCGGCCACATCCCGGTCGGCTACTACAAGGACGAGGCCAAGACCAAGGCAACGTTCAAGGAGTTCAACGGAATTCGCTACTCCATCCCCGGCGACTACGCCCGGGTCGAGGAGGACGGCACCGTCACCATGCTCGGCCGCGGTTCGGTGAGCATCAATAGCGGCGGCGAGAAGATCTATCCGGAGGAGGTCGAGGGCGCGCTCAAGATCCACCCCGAGATCTTCGATGCGCTCGTGGTCGGCGTTCCGGACGAGCGGTGGGGACAGCGGGTGGCCGCGGTCGTGCAGTGTCGTGGCGACAAGCGTCCCACCCTCGACGAACTGCGTCCGGTGCTCATCCAGGAGATCGCGCCCTACAAGCTGCCGCGCAGCGTGTGGTTCGTCGATCAGATCAAGCGCAATCCGGCGGGCAAGCCCGATTACCGTTGGGCCAAGGCGCAAACCGAGGAGCGTCCGGCCGACGAGCACATCGAGGCGAGCAGCAAGTAAATTGGCTATTCGCCTGGGGTTTTTCGAGGAGACCACACTCGGCTTCGAGCCGTTGCCCTTCGCCGCGAGTGCCTGGTCGCCGGATATGATCAACGGTCCCGCCATCTGCGGACTGCTGGCGCAGGCGCTCGAGCGTGAACACGGTCAGGACGGATTCGTGCCGGCCAGGCTCACCGTCGACCTGTTCCGGCCGACGCGCAGGCAGCCGGTCCAGGTGGTCACCGAATCGGTGCGCGACGGGCGGCGGATCCGGGTCGCGGATGCCGCGCTGATGCAGGACGGTGTCGATGTGGCCAGGGCGACGGCGGTCTTCTTGAAGAAGTCGGTACAGCCGCCGGGGGAGCTGTGGACCCGACCGGACCAACCCGCGCCGCCGCCGGTCGAGATCTCGCCGCCGACGGATCTGCCCCGTGCTCCGATGTGGGGCAGCGATGCCCATGCCGACGGCTGGTCGACGCGGATCGGTGAACATCAGAACGGCAGTCGCAAACGGACCTGGCAGGTGCCGATGTCGTTGATCGAGGGGCAGGCGCCGTCCGCATTCGTCGGTGCGACCATCATCGGCGAGGGAACCAGCATGATGACCAATTGGGGCAGCGCCGGAATCGGATTCATCAATACCGATCTGACCCTGGCATTGGCGCGGGCCGCCGTCGGCAGGGAAATCGGACTCGAGGCCGATATGCACATCAGCGCGGAGGGCGTCGCGGTGGGCACCGCGACACTGTTCGATCGGCACGGGTCTTTCGGGACCTGTGTGGTGACCGCACTGTCGAATGCCGAACGTCAGGTCGATTTCTCCAACGGGGTCGACCACGTCGAGGCCGCGAATAGGTAAGGCCCGCCAGGCAACTTGCCGGGCGGGCCGTTCAGGCAGGGACTATCGGTTGGCGAGTTCCGCGAGGCGGAATGCCAGCTTGTTCCGGACCGCCGGGATGCTGGTCGCCACCGTCATAGCGGTATTGCGGACGATGCGTGCCGGGAGCGGGCGCAAGGTGGCCATCTTCGTCATCCGATCGGTGAAGGCGACGACGCCGAGAGCCACTGGGCGACGGGTGGTTTCGTAGGTATCGAGCACGCTGTCGGGCTCGCCGCTGACGACCCGGGCCAGCAGCGGACCGAGGAAGGCCGCATCCTGGATGCCGGTGTTCATACCTTGTCCGCCCGCCGGGCTGTGCACATGTGCGGCATCGCCGGCCAGCAGCAGACGGCCCGCGCGGTAGTGATCCGCGACGCGGTGGTGCACCCGGAAGCGCGAGCTCCACAGCACCTCACGGACTTTCACGGTGCCGCCGGGGCCCCGGGTGTCCAGGATCTTCTGAATATCCTCGACACCCGGGTGCTCGGGTGTCTCGTCGACGGTCGCGACGACCCGGTACCGATTCGGATCGGTCTCGTCCGGCAGCGGCGCGACAACCGTCACGCCCTCCGGCGAAAGGTGCAGTGCCACTTCGTCACGCGCGATCGGCCAGTCCATCCGGACATCGGCGAGGACGAAGGATTCCGGGTAGGTGTCGCCGGTGAAGCCGATACCCGCCTGCTCACGGACGACGCTGTGCATACCGTCCGCGCCGACCACATAGTCCGCGCGGATCGTGCCGGTCGCGCCCGCAGCATCGACGTATTCGACTGTGACGCCGTCATTTTCATCGACGACCTCGGTGATCCGATAGGGCCGGTGCACATCTCCGCCCGCCTTGCGCAACTGTGCCAGCAGTACGGCCTCGGTGGTGTCCTGCGGAACCATCAGCGTGTACGGGTACTCGGTGGGCAGTCCGCCGAACGGCACTGTGGCCAGTGTGCGGTTGCCGTCCAGCACCCGGAAGGTCGGCACCACGATGCCGCGCTCGACGAGTTCCTCGGCGATGCCCAGTTCCTGTAGCACCTCCAGGGTCCTGGCGTGTACGACGGCGGCGCGCGAAGTGTTCGCGCCCTCGGCGAGCCGGTCCAGCAGTACGAAGTCGATACCGGCGTCGGCCAGGGTGATCGCGGTGGTCAGTCCGGCCGGACCGGCCCCGACGATGACGACGGAAGTGGTCTCCGGCAGCGGGGTGGTGTTCATCGGAACTCCTAGGTCAACATCTGTAGGCCAACGCTTGTTGGCATAACCGTAGCGCGATCGGCTTGCGGAAGTCAACAGTTGTTGGCATACACTTGTTGGCATGAACATCGAGCCTGATCAACCGCCTGCACGTCGCTCCGATGCCACTCGCGCCGCGATCCTGGCGGCGGCGCGCACCCGCTTCGCCGCCGAGGGGTTTCGCAAGGCGACCATCCGCGCCATCGCCGCCGATGCCGCGATCGATCCGTCGATGGTGATGCGTTACTTCGGCAGTAAGGACGGGCTTTTCGCCGCGGCCGTCGATGTGCGCCTCGACCTGCCGGATCTCGCCGCGGCCGAGCCAGATGCCCTCGGGGAGTTACTGGTTCGCCGATTCTTGGCGATCTGGGAGGACCAGGCCGATGACAAGGTGCTGGTGATCTTGCTGCGCTCGTCCATCACCGATGAGGGTGTGAGTCAACGCTTTCGGCAGATCTTCGCCGAACAGGTGCTGCCCGCGGTGCTGCGCTTCGGCGATCCGGCCGACGCGCAGCGCCGCGGGGGTTTGATCGTCACTCAGCTGCTCGGGCTCGCGCTGTGCCGCTATGTGCTCGAGCTGCCACCGGTGGTCGGCCTGACGCGGGAGCAGATCATCGCCGATATCGCACCGACCCTCCAGCGCTACCTGACATCGGAGCCGATCAGTGCCTAGACGTGCGCGCCACCGTCGACGTGAATCGTTGTGCCCGTGATGAATTCGCCGTCTGCTGAAGCGGCCATCGCGACCACGCCTGCGACCATCTCGGGCGATCCGAGCAGCGGCCCGATGGCCGGAGCCATCTTGCTCATCAGGCCCGGATCGATATCCGGTGGCACATCGAGCAGGCTGTAGGTCATGGCCGTCTCGATGCCGCCGGGCGAGACGCAGACCGCGCGTAGATTCCGCTTGCTGTACTCCAGCGCCAGCACCCGCGTGAAGGCCTCCAGTCCGCCCTTGCTCGCCGCGTACGCCGCGCGATACGGCGCGGCATAGGACGCGGCATTAGAGCTGATATTGACCACCACCCCGCGCCCGGACTCGAGTAGTGCGGGCAGGGCAGTCCGGGTCACCAGGAACGTTCCGGTCAGATTGGTGCCGAGGACGGTATTCCACAGCTCGGTGGTGGTCTCGTGGGTATGCGACATGCGCACGATCCCAGCGGCATTCACCAGCACATCCAGGCCACCGGCCAGCAGTCCGGGCACCGTCTGCTCGACAGCGGCCTCGTCCGCGATATCGAGCGACGCGACGGTGAGCCGGTCGCCCGAGTCCTGATCCATGGCGAGCTGAGCGGTCTTGGCGAGACCATCGCCGGTTCTGCTCACGCCGATCACCTCCGCTCCCTCCTCGAGCAGTCGCAAGACGATGGCCCGCCCGATGCCGGAACCCGCGCCCGTCACCAGCGCTCGGCGTTGCGTGAAACGTTTCATACGCTCTGCACATCCCGCTCGGCCGGCAACTGCGCTATCTCGGGCAGCCGGTCGAGATCGATCGGCTCGGCAACCAACTCGACCGGGAAGGGCCGAACTGCGGGCTGTGGCAGGCCGGGGCCGAGGATCAGGCCACCGCGGATGCCGATGCGATCCATTTCCTGGATCAACGGCTCGTAGCGGGCGGGCTGCAAGTTGTTGTGCAGCACAAAATCTCGAATATCGTCGGCGGTGGTCAAACTGCGCTGCCGCACCGGTGAGCAGACCGGGAATTTCGGATCGCGGAAGGTCATATCGTCGACGAAACCGCGCATGAAATCCGCGGCATGCTGTTGCAGCGGCGAATGGAACGCGCCCTTGTACGCGTCGAGTACGAACATTTGGCGGGTATCCGAGGACGCCTCGATTTCGGCCAGGATCTCTTGCAGTGCCGTGAGATAACCCGAGATCACGAATGATCGGTGCACGTCATCGATCGGGCCGGTGTCGACGGCCAGATGCACACCGGGGCGGCGTGCACCGTAATAGTTCGCCGGATCGTCCTCGATCGGCGTGTACATCAGCCCCATCCCTTGTGCGGCAACACCTTCCGGCGATTCCGGCACGAGCCTGCGGTAATGCAGCATGCCGAACAATTCGTGCCGCTCCACGGCTCCGGCCACACAGGTGCTGATCAGCGCGCCCAGGCTCAGCCCACCGGCGGCCTCCGGCTCGAAACCGCGTGCCGCCAGATCCTCGGCGAGACCGAGTGCGAATGCGGCCTGACGCAATGCGCCGAGGCTGTGCCGATCCTCCGGTTCGCTCGCCATTTCCACGGCCGATTCCCGCGCGCGCAGTCGGTCCACCGATAGTCCGGTCACCGCGGCGGCTTCTTCGTAGGCGAGTGCGATGGACGGGCACCGCTCGCAGAACTCATCGATGACTTCGGCGGTCAGACTGACCTGTCCACCGAACAGAAAAGAAACCCTCATTGCATGTCCTACCCACGCCCGGGGCGCACAATGGCGACACCCACTGCGTATCTGTGAATCACGTTCGACCGGAACGGAATTGGCGGCGCCGCCGTATCGAATACATCAAGCGGGTGCCCCTGTGGGCAAGAGTTTCCCCGGACCAGGCATCGGCCACCCACTGGCCGGTAGTACCCCTGATCGGTAGTACTACCGGCCGAGTCGCCCGAGGAATTGCAGCATCAACTGGTCGATTTCACATGTGTGCGTGAGATTCGGTGTGTGCGCGGCGCCCTCGATGGGGTGGAATTCCGCTGGACCACCGAGTCCCTTTGTCAGTAAATCCACGGCGTCGTGATCGAAGGCCGGATCGGAGGCGCCGCGGACCAATAGCGCGGGGCAGGTGATATCGCCGATGAGATCGGAGATGTCGTCCACATTGATCAGGCAGTCGGCCGCCGCCGCGACCCGTTCCCGGTCACCGCTCAACCATTTGGCCAGCCACGGTTGATGATCGGACCGATCACCGCCGATGATCAAGCCCGCCACCATCTTCGCGATCACGGTCAGCGGCCCGGCGCCGATCCAGGCATCGGTGACCTGGCGATAGCCGACCCGCTGCACGTCGCTGTAGGCCTGCGCCGAACAGCCGAGCAGGATCAGGCCATCCACTCGCGGCGGGCACAGCAGGGCCATCCGCAGTGCGGTGAATCCGCCCTGTCCGACACCGCCCACCACCACCCGGTCGATGCCGAGGTGGTCGACCACCGACCAGGCATCGCGGGCCAGATCCCAGAAACTGTATGCGCTGTCGTCGTGTTCGGTCAGTCCGTGGCCGCGCGCATCGATCGAGATCACGCGGTATTCCGGGGCAAGCGCGGCAATCTGGTTCGCGAACATTTCGTGATCCATGAAGAAGGCGTGCCCGAGCACCACCGAGGGCCCGGATCCTCCGCTGTCGACGAAGTGCACTTTCGCGCCGGCGGAGGTTACGAAGGGCATAACCGTGCTCCTGTCAGACTGCGTCCCCCGAAAGGGAGCAGCCTAACAAGAACCGGTTATACCAACGGTTTTCACCACATCACGGGCAACTCCTCGACACCGCCGGTGAAGCTGCTGGTGCGCATCGGCACCGCGGCAGGGTCGACGGCCAGGCGCATGGTTGGGAACCGGGTCACCAATTGGGTGAATACAGTGTGCAATTCGATGCGGGCCAGCGGTGCGCCGATGCAGTGCCGCGCACCGTAGCCGAAAGTCACATGGGAGCCGTCCTTTCGGGCCACGTCGATGCGATCGGGATCGGTGAAGACCGTCGGATCATGATTTGCCGCGGTCAGATCCAGCAGGACGAGATCGCCGGTGCGAACGTCGTTGCCGTCGATTTCCATATCGGTGCGCGCATAGCGGGGCATCCGAGTGGCATCCGCGGTCCGAAGCAGTTCTTCGATCGCGGTCGGCACCAGTTCGGGGTTGTCGACCAGAGCCTGCCATTGGTCGAGGTTTTCCAGCAGCCGTTTGGCGCCGACCCCGATCTGGACCACCGTGGTCTCGTGCCCGCCGAACAACAAACCGAGGCCGAGCGTGGCAATGCCCTGATCGGACAGATCGTCGCGGGCGCACAGATGCGACAGCACATCATCGGCCTGGTCGTGCCGTTTGCGTTGGACCAATGCCATGAAGTACTCGAACAATCCGGCGACACCCTGCTGCACCTTCGCGGCGTCCTGCTGCTCGCCGAGGGCCTCGGTCCAGGCGCGGAACTGATCGCGGTCGGCATAGGGCACACCGAGCAGTTCGCAGATGACCAATAGCGGCAGCGGAAGCGCCACAGCGGTGTGCAGGTCGGCGGGGGAGCCCTGCGCGGACATCTCGTCGAACAACCGCGTGGTGAGCTCATCCACCCTGGGCCGCAAGTCGCGCATCCGTCGCGGCGAGAAGAACGGCACCACCAACTCGCGCAGTCGGGCCTGATCGGCGGGTTCGGTCTCGAAATTGCCGAGCGGCCCGCCGAAGAACATCGAATCCGAAGCCCGCGCAGCCGTTTCCGGCGTTGGATGGGCGCGGCCGAGGCGCGGATCGGCGAATAACGTCCGCACCTGCGCGTAGCTGGTGGCCAACCAGCCTTCATGGCCGAGCGCGGTGCGCGTCCGCTGGATGGTTTCACCTGTGACGGGGCAGCCCATGTCCACAGTCACTCCTTACGTAGTTCTCGGGTCGGACTCATTCGGGCAAGCGCACCCGCAGCAGATTGCCGCTGGCGGTGCCGACGACGAATTCCCTTTCGGCGCTCCGTGATACGACGATCGAGGTCATCGGCTCGCCTGCCAGGACGGTGCATGTCGAGTGATCCGCCGGATTGATGCGCACGAGTCGGCCCGAGGTGGTGGCGTCGTAGAGCATGCCGTCCGGGCCGATGGCGAGATCGTCGGGAAGCGGTGGCGCGCCGGGTTCGGCGGCCAGATCCGCGACGACGGTGACGTGCGATGGATCGTCGAGCGGGATGCGCAGGATGCGGCCGTTCGGGCTGAGATACAGCGTGACGTAGAGCGCGTCGCCGTCGACCAGAATGCCGTCGGCACCGAAATGCTTTGCCCGGTTCGACCATTCGGTGTCGACGCGGCCGTCCGTCCGGATCCGGACAACGCCGGTCGAGGTGTCGGCGACGAAAAGGTTTCCCGCGGTATCGAATGCGGCGCCATTGGCCATACCCAGACCGGAGGCGAAGATCTCGGCCTGCGGCGCTTCGGCTGTGGGATCAATGCGGATAACGCCGCCACCGGTCGAGCCAGGTACCAGATTGGTCGGGAAGTTGCCGTACGTCACGTAGATCAGCTGGTCCGGGCCGAGTTTCACCGCACCGGGATACGCGACCGTGACCCTTGCGGTAACGCGGCCGGACGGGTCATAGCGAACCACTTCGTTGCGTCGCACCCGCGAGACCCAGAGGTCACCGCGCGCGTCATAGGCCAGGCCTTCGGCCCAGTCCTCATCCCGAACGACAGCGACCGCCGCGATCGTCGCGGTGGCTGTTCCGCACGAAACCGATTTGGCCGCAGCCGAAACCGGAATCACGCCGACGAACGCGCAGGCGATCGCGGTGCCGACCCGTGCCGCGTTCACCATGCGACGGGCAACGAGGTCAGGCCCTTGGTGACAACGTTCTCGCGCACCTGCAACTCGTCCGGGTCGACGGTCAGATGCAGTGTCGGGAAGCGAGATATCAGCTGACCGAAGGCGACCTGCAATTCGATGCGAGCCAGCGGCGCACCGGTGCAGTAGTGCAGGCCGTAGCCGAACGCCAGATGCTGCCCCTCCGCGCGGGTCACGTCGAGTTGGCGCGCATTGGTGAAGATCTCCGGATCGTGGTTGGCGGAATCGACGTCCAGCAGCACCAGATCGCCCGTTCGGACGGTGACGCCGTCGATCTCCATATCGGTGCGCGCATAGCGGGCGAAGGCGGTGGAATCGTGTACGCGCAGCAGTTCCTCGATCGCGGCGGGCACCAGTTCCGGCTGCTCGACCAGCTGCTGCCACTGCGCCGGATTCCGCAGCAATTGCACGGTGCACAGGCCGATTTCGACGACAGTGGTCTCATGCCCGGCCAAGAGCAAACCCATGGCCAGCGTCGCGATGGCATCGTCGGCCAGGTCCGGCACCTCGCACAGCTTGGCGATCACGCCCTCGCCCGGTTCCCGGCGCAGCCGTTCGACCAGCGACTTGCAGTACAGGAACCATTCGGCCCCGGCCTGTCCCGACTTCGCGCCGTCGCTGGTGTCGAACAGCGCCTCGCTCCAGATCCGGAACTGCGCGCGATCCTCGTAGGGCACACCGAGTAGTTCGCTGATGACCAGCAGCGGCAGCGGTTCGGCGAAGGCCTTGTGCAGGTCGGCGGGCGAGCCCTTTTCGGCCATATCGTCGAGCAGCTGTGTGGTGAACGCGGCCACCCGCGGCGTGAGTTCGCGCATCCGCTTGGCCGAGAACAGTGGGTTCAGCAGCCCGCGCATGCGCGCGTTATCGGCGGGTTCGGTCTCGAAGTTCCCGAACGGGCGGCCGAAGAACACCGACTCCGACGACCGTGCCGCCGTCTCCGGTGTCGGATGGGAACGGCCCAGACGCACATCGGTGAACAGCTCTTTCACCTTGTGATAGCCGCAGACCTTCCAGGCCTCGTCGCCCGTCGCCGTGCGGACGCGGCTGATCGAGCTGGGTGCGGCGTCGGTTCCGGTGAAGGGGCATGCGAGTTCCGATGCGTCGGTGGTCATGGCTCACTCCTTGCTAACAAGCTCTTGTACAAGCAAGCTTAAACATAATTGCTTGTACTATTCCACTTGAACAAGGAGGTGATGTCGTGCCCGAAAGCCCAACGCCCGCCGAGACTTCGGCGCAACCCGTCCGGCGCATGCCGCGCGCCCAGCGGCGCGAGCAGATCCTCGCCGCGGCCACTCGCGCGGTGGCCCGCAACGGATTCACCGGGACTGGCCTGCCCGATATCGCTGCCGAGGCCGGGATTACGCACGTGATCCTCTACCGGCACTTCGCTTCGAAGGCCGATCTGTACCGCGCCGTGCTGGAACGGGCCTACACCAGGCTCGGCGATGCCGTCGGCACCGAAAAACTGGACGGCACCAGCATTTCCGCGCTGCTGCGGGCGGCCGCCGCGGATCCCGACGCCTTCCGGCTGCTGTTCCGGCACGCGGTCCGCGAGCCCGAATTCCGCGATGTCATCGATATGGTCCGCAGCTATTCGACGATGATCGCGCAGCGGTATCTCACCGATGCCGTGCCTGCGGGGCCGTGGCAGGACTGGGCCGCGCAGGTCATCCCCACCTTCATCCTGGACGCGGTGATCGCCTGGCTCGATGCCGGACAGCCGGATCTCGACGATGCCGCCGAACGGATCAATCGCGCGGCCCGTGCGCTCATCGAGGTGGCCGGCGGCGAATTGCCCCAGAAGGATTGAGCGGCAAGGCATAACGTCATCCATGGGCGGCGACCCGAAGGAGGAACATGGATGAACTACAGGTGCCGACTCTCGCCGAATTCGTGCGGATGCGGCGGCAGCGGCCGACCGCCGCGCATCCGGGCGGCCTGAGCCGACAGCAGCTCGCCGAGGCGATCCACTCCAGCGTCGGCTATCTCGCCAAGATCGAACAGGGTGGTGCGTTCAATCCGAGCCCATCGATTCTCGATGCGCTCGCCGAGGCCTTCGCACTGGATCCGGACGAGCGCATCCATCTGTATCACCTTGCGCAGCAGCGATTCAGCGGCGGTCCGCGTCGGGCCGGCCCGGTGCGGCCGCCCGTGCGCAAGACCCTCGACGCCTTGACCCCGCATCTCGCGGCGGCGCTCGACGACGGCTGGCGCGTCATCGACTGCAACGACGCCTTCGACGAAGCCTTCCCCGGTCTGCGACCGAACGGACATGCACTGCGCTGGATGTTCACCGATCCCCGGGCACGTCTGGTGATCGAGGAATGGGAGCGCGAGGCCGATCTGATGGTCGGGCGTTTTCGCGGCTACGCGGGCCGTGCCGGTGCACGAGCCGATGTCCAGCTGCTACTGCGCGAGCTGGGCGCACAGCCTGACTTTCACCGCCTGTGGAATACCGGCCGGGTGTACCTCGGCCGTCGCGACCCGACCATCCGGCTCCGAAATCGCAAGACCGGCAAGCCGTTCGAAATCCACGTCCAACGATTCCGCACCACGCTGCCCGAGCCGACCCGACAACTTTTCGTCGGGTTGCTCGAGGACGATGAGGCCGGATAACCCCTGCCGGAGCGCAAATCAGTGCGCCCCCGTTTTCATGGCATGGGGGCGATCAGTTCTACGGTCGGAAAATAGCCGCGATACCGGCCGGCGTCACGTGTCAGGAGTCGATATCCGGCGACTGCGGCATGGGCGCCGATGTAGAAGTCGGGCATCGGGGACCGCTTCTCGCCGCTGTTACGGCGATAGCGCTGAAATGCCTTGCCCGCCAGGAAGCCGGCGCGGAATGGTAGGGCCTCACGCTCGAACTCGTCGGCGGGCAGCAAATCGTCCAGCTCTTCGACGGTGTCGTACCCGACGGAGACCTCTGCGTAGATGATCGGGTTGATGACCACCCGGCCGGAATCGAGAGCCTCGGTGATTCGGTCCATTGACCACTCCGCCCAGTTCTCGTCATTGGTCATGACATCGAGTAGGACACACGAATCGATCAGGACTGCGGGCCCGCCGATAGGAGTTGGACTACTCGCCACGGAGCAGGTCCATGATCTCGTCCGTGCTCATACCTTCGATATCTCGGCTGTCCGCGGTTCCGCGCAGGCGTCGGACGAGGCGTTGCCCACGAGTGGGGGCGCCTTCGGTACGCACGATCCGAAGGGTGTCATCGACTTCGATGATTTCGACGTCGTCGCCCTCGCGCAGATTGTGCTTGGCACGCAACTGTGCGGGGATTGTCACTTGGCCCTTGCTGTTGAGCAGCACCATGCCCTCCTCGACCCGTATCTGTAATACGTGTATTACGTAATACTAGCGAACGGCTGATCAACATAGCTGTGTGAACAGCAATCGGCCCGCCGGTGGCAGGTCCGGCGGGCCGATTGGGGGTGCGGATACCGACCCTTTCGAGCGACCTGCAAGCAGTCGCCAGCGCTCGGTCAGGCAGGAGTTTCCGCGAGCAGAGAGCCGATGGCCCGCAGGTGGTCACTCGCCCCGCCCAGTGCGAATTCATTGTGCTTCGCGGCGGTGAAGTAGTTGTGCACGATGTGGTCGCGGTCGATGCCGACGCCGCCGTGTACGTGAACCACGGTGTGTGCCACCCGGTGTCCGGCATCGGCGGCCCAGAACTTGGCCGTGTGTACGGCTTCCGCGCTGGCCAGATCCTCGGAAACCCGCCAGGCGGCCTGGGTGACCGCCAGCCGCAGTCCCTGGACGTCGATGTAGGCGTCGGCGAGGCGTTGCGCGACGGCCTGGAAACTGCCGACGGCCTTGCCGAATTGCTCACGTTCGCGGGCGTATTCGGCGACCAGCTCGAGTGCGCGTTCCAGGGTGCCCAATTGCTGGGCGCTCAGGCCGAGCCAGGCGCGGGTCAGGATCCAGTCCAGGATCTCCGCACCGGAGTCCACCGTCGCGACCAATTCGGCCGGGGTGTCATGGAATTCGACGCCGAACTCGGCGCTGAAATCGACCACACGCTGAGCGGTCACGTTCACGGTCGCATCGGAGGGATCCACCAGGAATAGCGCGGGAGCTCCGGAAACCGTGGCGGGGACCAGGATTCGGGCCGCACGATCGGCATAGGGCACCGTGGTCTTCGCGCCGGTGAGTCGCCAGCCGCCATCGGCCTCGTGAGCCACGGTGGTCGGTTTGGTCGGCTCCCAGTTGTGCTCCTCGGCGAGTCCGGCGGTGAGGATGACGCTGCCCTCACCCGCCTGGCGCGCCCAATCCTGTTGAGCGTCCGAGCCGAAACGCGCGAGCGCACCCGCGCCAACCACGATCGACCACAGGTACGGGACCGCGGCGACGTGCTTGCCGAGCTCGCGCAGCACGGCACTCTGCTCGAGCGCGCCGAAATCGCCGCCGCCCACCGACTCCGGCAGTGCGGCGGCCAAAACGCCGGTCTCCGCGAGCGACTGCCATAGCGGCCCGTCGAAGCGGCCCTCGGCATCGAGTTCGCGGATCCGGTCTGCGGTGACCAATTTGGCGCAGACCTCGGCGGTCAGGCGGGTCAGATCGAGCTGAGCTTCGGTGGGTGTGAAATCCATGGTGTCTACCTGCTTTCTGCTCAGCGCGCCGCGGCGGGTTGCTTCAGTGCGGTCATGGCGATGATGTCGCGCTGGACCTCGTTGGTGCCGCCACCGAAGGTGAGGATCAGCGCGGCGCGATGGAACCGCTCCAACCGTCCGCGCAGCTCGGCGCCCGGCGAATCCTGACGCAGATAGGCCTGCGGGCCGAGGATTTCCATCAGCAGCCGGTAGGCCTCGGTGGACAGTTCGGTGCCGTAGACCTTGCAGGTCGAGGCGTCCCACGGCCGCGGTGCGGCATCCCCGCCCGTATCGGCGCGGCTGGCGATCTCCCAGTTCAGCAGCTTCAGATATTCGACCTTGGCCTGCACCCTGGCCAGATTGAGCCGCACCCATTCTTGATCGATGACCCGGGAACCGTCGCCCGCCTTGGTGTTGCGTGCCCATTCGGTGGTCTGGTTCAGCGCGACCATGAGCGGTCCGGCCGAGGTGAGTGCGACGCGCTCGTGGTTGAGCTGATTGGTGATCAGCGCCCAGCCGCCGTTCTCCTGGCCGACCAGCGAACTGGTCGGTACCCGGACGTCCTGGTAGTAGGTGGCGCTGGTATCCGGTCCGGCCATGGTGTGCACCGGGGTCCAGGAGAAGCCCTCGGCGGTGGTCGGCACGATGAGCATGCTGATGCCCTTGTGCTTCTTGGCAGTCGGATCGGTGCGAACCGCGAGCCAGACATAGTCGGCGTACGCGATCAGGCTGGTCCACATCTTCTGGCCGTTGATCACGTAGTCGTCGCCGTCGCGCACGGCGGTGGTGCGCAGGCTGGCCAGGTCGGTGCCCGCGCCCGGTTCCGAATAGCCGATGGAGAAGTGCAGTTCGCCCGCGGCGATCTTGGGCAGGAAGAACTTCTTCTGCTCCTCGCTGCCGTAGTGCATGATCGTCGGCGCCACCGAATTGATGGTGAGGAAGGGCACCGGCGCACCCGCGATGGCCGCCTCATCGGTGAAGATCAGCTGGTCCATGGTCGGGCGGTCCTGGCCGCCGAACTCCTTGGGCCAGGCCAGGGTGAGCCAGCCGTCGCGGCCCATTTCCTGGACCACCTCGCGGTAGACGTTGCCGTGGCCGTACTCGCCGGTGGTCGCGCTCAGCGCGGCTCGGCGCTCCGGGGTGATCAGCCGCGCGAAGTAGTCGCGCAGCTCCGCGCGGAGCTCTTCCTGCTGCGGCGTGTACGCAATGCGCATGGCAATACCTCTCGGGGATGGTCAGCCGACGGAGCTTGCGGAGTTGGCGGGGTGGGTATAGCTCAGCCCCTCGTTCGGTGTCGGTCAACCGATCATTGCATACGAACTGAAACATGTTCCAGTATTGCTACCGAATCCGCACAATGGCGGTACCCGATATGACCTGGTGTTGTTAGGCTTCGACCAGAGTCGCATTTAAGGAGTTCCCATGAAGGTCACGGTCGATCTGGATCAGTGCGAGGCCAACGGAATCTGTGTCGGAATCGCCCCCGACGTCTTCGAACTCGATGATGAGGACGTGTTGCACATCGTGGAAGCCGACGTACCTGCGGATCGTCTCGCCGATGTCGAGGACGCGGTGGCCCAGTGTCCGAAGGCGGCGCTGAAGTTGCAGTAGCCGGTGCTTGCCGTCAGATAGGAACACGTTCTAGAGTCGGCCCGTGAGTGAGCGCAGCGAACGAACCGAAGACACAGCGTGTATCACACACGGCGGAACCGAGCGCAGCGAGGTGCAGCCGTGAGTGATGTAGACAACACGGGTGTGAGGCTTGCGGGGCGGGTGGCCATCGTTACCGGTGGCGGCGCCGGACTGGGGCGCGCCGAGGCGCTGGCCTTGGCGGGGGCGGGCGCGTCGGTGGTGGTCAACGACCTTACGGAGTCGGATGCGGTGGCCGAAACTCTCGCCGATATCCGTGCGCTCGGCGCCAAGGCCGAGTTCGTCGCGGGCAGCATTGCCGAGCGGGCGACCGCCGACGCGCTCATCAGCACCGCCGAGGAAGCGTTCGGCAGCGTCGACATCGTGGTGAACAATGCGGGCATCACCCGCGACCGCATGTTGTTCAACATGTCCGACGAGGACTTCGACGCGGTGGTCGCGGTGCATCTGCGCGGTCATTTCCTATTGACCCGCAATGCGGGCGCCTACTGGCGGGCCAAGTCCAAGGCGGCGGGCGCGCCGATCTACGGCAGGCTCGTCAACACCTCTTCCGAGGCGGGCCTGCTCGGTCCGGAGGGGCAGGCCAACTACGGTGCGGCCAAGGCCGGTATCACCGCGCTGACGCTCTCCGCCGCGCGCGGTCTGTCCCGATTCGGCGTGCGCGCCAATGCCATTGCACCGCGGGCGCGCACCGCGATGACCGAGGCGGTCTTCAGTGCGGCGCCGGAGGGCGGCATCGATCCGCTCTCGCCGGATCATGTGGCGCGCTTGGTCGCATATCTCGCTTCGCCCGCCGCCGATGCGGTCAACGGGCAACTGTTCGTGGTGTACGGGCCGATGGTCGCCCTGATGGCCGCGCCGGTCGTCGAGGAGCGCTTCGACGCCGCCGATGATCACTGGTCGGTAAATGATCTCGCCGCCACGCTCGGCGGTTACTTCGCGCAGCGGCCCACGGGGCGTACGTTTTCAGCGTCTTCTTTGATCGATCTGGACAACTGACACTGTGATGGCAGGTGCCATCGGAAACCAGCTGATCACTCGTCCAGTTGTTGATCACCGATGCGGCGCTTGGTAGACATGGGAGTCGACGGTGCGTGACGCCCCACAAGGGTTAGGCCACCCTCAAATGACACCTGTTACAAATTCATGGGCCGAATTCGAGAAAAATGGCAGTTCAAATATGCCAAAAAGCTTCCTACAGCAATGTGAACGTGTTCTAATCGTTGCGGCGATGTGGCCAGTGCGGGGCATCGTGCGATGAGCAGAATCAGCAGGATGAGCAAGGAGGATCGTGCATGAACGAGGTCCTTGCTGTGCCATTGCGGGCAGTCGGCGGATTCTTCGAACTCGTTGCCGACGTCGCGCGGGCCAGCATTCGACGTCCGTTCCAAGGGCGCGAGTTCATTGATCAGGCCTGGTTCATCGCACGCGTTTCGATCATTCCGACACTGCTGGTGGCGATTCCGTTCACCGTGCTGGTGAGCTTCACGCTCAACATTCTGCTGCGCGAAATCGGCGCCGCGGATCTCAGTGGCGCCGGTGCGGCATTCGGTGCGGTCACCCAGGTCGGGCCGATTGTCACCGTATTGATCGTGGCGGGCGCAGGCGCCACCGCGATCTGCGCCGATCTCGGGGCGCGAACCATTCGCGAAGAGATCGATGCGATGCGCGTACTCGGTATCGACCCGGTGCAGCGGCTGGTGGTGCCGCGGGTGCTGGCCTCGATGTTCGTGGCATTGATGTTGAACGGCCTGGTGTGCACCATCGGCATCGTCGGCGGCTTCCTGTTCTCGGTGCTGCTGCAGGACGTGAATCCGGGCGCTTTCGTCAATGGCATCACGCTGCTCACCCATCTGCCCGAGCTGGTCATCTCCGAAGTGAAGGCCGGTTTGTTCGGGCTGATCGCCGGACTGGTGGCCTGTTATCTCGGCCTGAATGTCAAAGGTGGTCCCAAGAGTGTCGGTGATGCGGTGAATCAGACCGTTGTCTTCGCCTTTATGGCCCTGTTCGTGGTGAATGTCGTCGTCACCGCCGTCGGTATCAAGTTCGCGGCGCGGTGAGGCGATGGCATTCGTAATCCAATCCCGCTTCCCGCGTACCGTGCGGCGAGTGCGTCGCTTTTCGAACTCGCTCGATTCGCTGGGTAAACATGCGGTGTTCTATGCGCAGACAATCGGTTCCATCCCACGAGCACTGATCTACTATCGCACCGAGACCATTCGTTTGATCGCCGAAATCAGCATGGGCACAGGTGCTTTGGCGGTTATCGGCGGCACGGTGGTCATCGTCGGATTTCTTACGCTGTTCACCGGCGGCACCATCGCGGTGCAGGGTTACAGTTCGCTCGGCAATATCGGCGTCGAGGCGCTGACGGGCTTCTTTGCGGCATTCATCAATGTGCGCATCGCGGCGCCGGTGATCTCCGGAATCGGTTTGGCCGCAACCATCGGCGCGGGTTCGACCGCGCAGCTGGGCGCCATGCGGGTGGCCGAGGAGATCGACGCGCTCGAGTCCATGGCGATCCGGCCGGTGCCGTATCTGGTCGGCACCCGGGTGCTCGCGGGCATGATCGCGATCGTGCCGCTGTACGCGCTCGCGGTGATCTGCTCGTTCATCGCCAGCCGATTCGCGACCGTGGTCATCTACGGGCAGTCGGCGGGCGTCTACGACCACTACTTCTCCACCTTCCTGATCCCCAGCGACATCCTCTGGTCCTTCGCCCAGGCGATCTTCATGGCCTTGGCGGTCATGATGATTCACACCTACTACGGCTACAACGCCGCGGGCGGACCGGTCGGCGTCGGGATCGCGGTCGGCAATGCGGTGCGGGCCTCGCTGGTCGCGGTGGTCACGGTGACACTGCTGATCTCGCTGGCCATCTACGGCACCTCCGGCAACTTCCATCTCTCCGGGTAGAGCGGTATGGCAACGAAGCAATCGGGAAGCGGCCCAAACACTTCAGCCTGGGCCGCGGCACTGCGCGGCGGGCTCGGGCTCAAGCTCGCCGGGCTCGGCATGGTGATCGCGCTGGCCGTGGTCGTGTCCATCGCGATGGTCATGTTCTTCGGCGGATTCACCAAGACGGTGACCGTCACGGTGGACGCGCCGCGCAGCGGCTTGGTGCTCGATCCCGACGCCAAGGTGAAGATCCGCGGTGTGGAGATCGGTCGCGTCTCGGAGATCAAGCAGACCGCCGACGGTGCGAAGCTGACGCTGGCGATGGATCCCCAACTGCTGAAAATGGTCCCGTCCAATGCGACCGTGGATATCAAGTCCACCACCGTATTCGGCGCCAAGTACATCAATTTCACTGCGCCGGACCAGGCTTCGTCGACTCCGCTGAAGCCGGGATCGACCGTGACGGCCGAATCGGTGACCGTCGAATTCAATACGCTGTTCCAGCATCTGACCGATGTGCTGCAGAAGATCGAGCCGGAAAAGCTCAATGCCACACTGTCGGCGCTGGGTACCGCGTTGCAGGGGCGCGGCGAGAAGCTCGGCGATCTGCTCGCCCGTAGCGATGCCTACCTGCGCGATATCAATCCGAGTCTGCCCGCGCTGCAACGGGATCTGGTCTCCTCGACCGGTGTCACCAATCTGTATGCCGACACCGTGCCGGATCTGCTGCGCACCACCGATAACGTGACCGTGACGGCCAAAACGCTCGTCGAGGAGCAGGAGAACGTCGATGCGATGCTGGCCAACCTCATCGGATTGGCCGATACCACCGGCTCGGTGCTGCACGAGAACGAACAGCCGCTGGTGACGGCGCTGGATCTGCTGCGCCCGACCACCCAGTTGCTCAACGACTACAAGCCCGCGCTGTACTGCCTGGTCGTCGGCCTGGCCAATGTGCTCCCGATCGGTGAGGACATCTTCGGCGGACGGTTCGACGCGGTGCCGCTGAATGCGAGTTTCATGCCGGGCGCCGATGCCTACCAGTACCCGCAGGATCTGCCGAAGGTGAATGCCACCGGCGGGCCGCACTGCGAGGGCGTGCTGGACCGGGTGCCCGACAGCCACGCGAACTTCGTGGTCACCGATACCGCCGAGGGGCACGTGTGGACGCCGTCGACGACGGCACATCTGAACGGGCCCAAGGTGTTCCAGCTGCTGTTCGCCGGATTGCCGGGGGTGGGGCAGCTGTGAGCATCAAACCCCGTGCGACAACGGTCAAGCTGACGATCTTCACGCTGGTGATGGCCCTGGTATTGGCCGGACTGGTGGTGGTGTTCAGCCAGATGCGTTTCGCCAGGGAGACCGGCTATCACGCGGTCTTCACCAACTCCTCCGGAATGCTGGACGGCGCGAAGGTTCGAATCGCCGGTGTGCCGGTGGGTTCGGTGACCGGGGTGCATGTCGGCAAGGACAATCTCGCCCACGTCGATTTCGATGTGGACAGCAAGTACCGGCTCTACACCAGCACCAAGGCGACCATCCGCTACGAAAACCTGGTCGGGGACCGGTATCTCGAACTGCTGGAGGGGCCTGGCTCCGCGAAGGTGATGTCCAAGGGCGGCACCATCGGCCTCGATCGGACCTCGCCCGCACTCGATCTGGATATGTTGCTCGGCGGCTTCAAACCGCTGCTGCGCGGCCTCGATCCGGCTCAGGTCAATGATCTGACCGAGGCGCTGCTCCAGATTTTCCAAGGCCAGGGCGGCACGCTTGTCGCGCTGCTGAACAGTTCCGGATCATTCGCCAAAACCCTCGCCGATCGAGATGCGTTGATCGGCAGCGTGATCGAGAATCTGAAGACCGTGCTCGCCACGATCGATGACCGCGATCAGCAGTTCGCCACCACACTCGAGGAATTGCAGCGGCTGGTCAGCGGTTTGGCCGCCGACAAGGATCCGATCGGCGCCGCCCTGCCACGGATCGCCGGCGCGACAGGGGATCTGACCGATCTGCTGCAGCAGGCCCGGCCCGATCTGAAGACCACCATCGAGCAGACCGGCACCGTCGCCGCCACCCTCGACGACGGCTCCGACACCGTCCAGTGGGTGCTGGACCGACTGCCCGAAACCTACAAGAAGCTGGTCCGGATCGGTTCCTACGGTTCGTTCCTGAATATGTACGTGTGCGGCACGAACTTCATTGTCGACGGGCCGGACGGCAAGCCGATGCACATCACCCTGCCCGGTATGCAGACGACGGGAAGGTGTGCGAAGAGCCGATGAAGGAAACTCGATCACGCGCAGTCTCGCTCGGCATCATCGGCATTGTCGTCGCGACCACGGTCTCGCTGTCCGCACTGCAGGTCGACCGGCTGCCGTTCATCCGCTCCGGCGCGACCTACACCGCGTACTTCGCCGATGCGGGCGGACTGGTTCCCGGTGACAATGTGCAGGTCGCTGGTGTGAAGTCGGGACGCGTCGAGCAGGTGAAGCTGGACGGTGCGAAGGTCTACGTCCGGTTCACGCTGGACGAGGGAATTGTGCTGGGCAATAAGACGAGTGCCGCCATCAAGACCAATACGGTGCTCGGCCGCAAATCGCTCGAAGTGACCCCGTCGGGCAGCGGCTCGACCCGGACGAACGACACGATTCCGCTGGACCGCACCACCTCGCCGTATTCGCTCACCGACGCGCTCGGCGATCTGACGAATACCGTCAAGGGCCTGGACATGGATCAGGTCAACCGGACGCTGGACGCGCTGTCCACGACCTTCGCCGACACTCCGGCCCCGCTGCGGTCGGCACTCGACGGCGTCACCCAACTCTCGCGCAGCCTGAATGCCAGGGACAAGGCGCTGACCGAGTTGCTCGGCCGGGCGCAGAACGTCACGAAGGTGCTCGCCGATCGCAGCAATCAGATCAACGCGCTGCTGGTCGACGGCAATGACCTGCTCGGCGAATTGGATCGGCGGCGCGGCGCGCTCAGTCAGTTGATCGTGTACATCAACGGGCTGGCCCAACAGCTGACCGGCCTCGTCAACGACAACGAGGCGCAGCTGAAACCCACACTGGATCGGCTGAATTCGGTGCTTGCACTGCTGCAATCCAATAAAGACAACCTGTCGAAGGCGCTCGATGGCCTCGGTCCGTTCTCGGCCGCGCTCGGTGAGCAGGTCGGCAGCGGCCCGTACTTCCAGGCGTATGTCTCGAACGCGACCACGCGCGGCCTGCAGATCCTGGTCGACGCGCTGGTCTGGCCGCAGCATGTGCCGGACTCCTTCCGCGCCTATCTGACCGACCCCGCGTTGCCGTCGATCGAGCCCGCGATTCAGGAGCCGCCGCGATGAATGCATTGCGCACTGTTCGTTCGGCACCGCAGTGGGTGCGGGTGCTCGCGCTGGTCGTCATCGCCGCGCTGGTGATCGCCGGCGGGTGGGCACTGATATCGCGGATCGGAAAGACCTCGATCACCGCGTATTTCCCGTCGACGACCGGCCTGTACGCCGGTGACGAGGTGCGCGTGCTCGGGGTCAAGGTCGGCCGGATCGACTCTATCGATCCCGGTAAGGACCGGGTCCGGGTCGCGATGACACTCGATCGCGGCATCGAGATCCCCGCGGACGCCAAGGCGGTCATCATTTCGCCGTCACTGGTGTCGGCGCGATTCATCCAGTTGGCCCCCGCCTACACCGGCGGGCCGAAAATGCACGATGGCAGCTCGATTCCGATCGAGCACACCGCGGTTCCGGTCGAGTGGGATGACATCAAGGCCGAATTGTCTAAGCTGGCAACGACATTGGGTCCGGTCGGCGACGATAAGCAGGGCTCGTTCGGGCGCTTCGTGAATACCGCCGCCGACAATCTCGGCAATGGCAATGCGGAGGCGTTGCGCGATACCCTGCGCGAGCTGTCGCACACGCTGAGTACGTTGTCGGACGGGCGCACCGATCTGTTCGGCACCATCCGCAATCTGCAGCAGTTCGTGGATGTGCTGTCCAAGAGCAACGATCAGATCGTGCAGTTCGGCGGCCGGCTCGCCTCGGTCTCGTCGGTGCTCGCGAATGTTTCCGGTGATCTCGGTGCCGGACTGGACAATCTCGACATCGCCGTCGGAGATGTGCAGCGGTTCATCCAAGAGCGCGGCGGGGCGCTGACCGAGGGTGTGCAGCGGCTGGCCGAGGTCACCCAGATCCTCGCGGATAAGCGGCCCCAGCTCGAGCAGGTATTGCATTCCGGGCCGACGTCGCTGGCGAACTTCTATCAGATCTACGACCCGGCGCAGGGCAGTCTCACCGGTGCCGTCGTCGCGCCGAACTTTGCCAATCCGTTCGCCTTCCTCTGCGGCGCGGTCGAGGCGAACGATGCGAACGGTTCCGATCAGAGCGCCGCCCTGTGCCGCCAGTACCTGGCACCCGTCATCCAGCAGCTCATGATGAATTACCCACCGCTGCTCGCGAATCCGGCCTCCAACCAGACCGCGTTCCCGCACCAGCTCGTCTACAGTCCGCCGAGTCTGGCGGCGCGCGGGCCGAGTGATTCGGTGCCGCAATCGGATCCGGTCACGGTGCCGAACGGTATCGCCGGGCTGGCCATTCCGGGAGGAGGGCGATGATGCGCATGCGAATGGCCGGTGCGGCAATCGGATTGGCCGTCGTGCTCGGAGTCAGCGGCTGCGAGTGGGACGGGCTCAATTCGCTGCCCATGCCCGGTACGGCCGGAAGTGACAACGCCTACGAAGTCGAGATCCAGATGCCCAATGTCACCACGCTGACCCGCAATTCGCCGGTCCGCGTGAACGACGTGACGGTCGGCACGGTATCGAAGATCGAGGTCGAGGGCTGGCACGCGCTGGTCACCGTCTCGTTGAACAACGATGTGAAGCTGCCCGCCAACGCAACCGCCCGAATCGGGCAGACGAGTCTGCTCGGCAGCAATCATCTCGAACTCGCCGCACCGAAAGATGTTCCGGCACAGGGTGAGCTGAAGAACGGCGATCTGATCCCGCTGGATCGGGCCGGTGTCTATCCGACCACCGAGCAGACCCTGTCATCGCTGTCGGTGGTGCTCAACGGCGGCGGCATCAGTCAGCTCGAAACCATTACCCACGAACTCAATGCCGCATTCAACGGTCGCGAGGATGCGATCCGGGATCTGCTGCCGCAGTTGACCGAGCTGACCACCACACTGGATTCCCAGACCAAAGACATCATCGATGCGATGGGCGGACTGGACCGGTTCGCAGGCACACTGGCCAAGCAGAAGGACCGGGTGGCCGCGGCGATCGAACAGATCCATCCGGCGCTCACCGTGCTCGCCGATCGGCGCGAGGACATCACGCATACCCTTACCGCCCTCGGTGATCTGAGCGATGTGGTGCAGCGGATCATCGCGCAGGGTGGGGACAATCTGAAGGCGAATCTGGCGAATCTGGCACCCGTGCTGGAGACGCTGGCCAGCACCGGGAACAGCCTGGTCGAGGTCCTGAAGATACTCTTCACCTTCCCGTTCCCGATGAAGAATCTCGATCACGCGGTCAAGGGCGATTACATGAACCTGATCATGACCGTCGATATCACGGGCAAGCGATTGGATTCGAACTTCCTCACCGGCACTCCGCTCGGTGGTCGGTTCGGTGGGGTAGAGGGTGCACTCGGTGGTCTGGCCGGGACGGCGGAGGGCAATAGCAATCCGGCGACGGCACCGCTGCAGTCACCGGGCGCGACTCCGGCTCCGACGCCGACTATCCCTGGGCTGCCGCCGATTCCGGGTCTGCCCGCGATTCCCGGCCTCACCGTTCCGCCCGCCGGGCAGGAAGGTGCCGGCCGATGAAACTCACGCGATTCGTCAAGATCCAATTGGCCATCTTCTCGGTGCTGACGGTGATCGGCTTGGTGGTGATGGGCGGTACCTATGTGGGACTGCCCGCCATGTTCGGTATCGGCCGCTACGAGGTGACCGTCAAACTGTTGGCCACCGGCGGGCTGTATCCGACGGCCAATGTCGCCTACCGCGGCACGAATGTCGGCAAGGTGGAAGAGGTTCGGCTCACTCCGACGGGTGTGGACGCGAAGCTGTCCATCAAGAGCGATTACAAGATTCCGTCCGATGTCGACGCGTGGGTGCGCAGCGTCTCGGCCATCGGTGAGCAGTACGTCGATCTTGTTCCGGTCGCGAATGCCAAGGGCGGCAACCTTTCCGACGGTTCGGTGATTCCGGTGGATCGCACCAAGCTGCCCGAGGATATCGGCACTGTGCTCGATCGCTCCGATCGTCTGCTGTCCAGCATTGCCGATACCAAGCTGCGGCAGGTGATCGACGATGCGTTCAAGGCCTTCAACGGGGCCGGACCGGATCTGCAGAAGTTCATCGATTCCGCATCGCTGCTGGTGCAGGAGGCCCAGGCGAATGCCGAGCCGACCAAGGATCTGCTGGAAAAGATCGGGCCGCTGCTGGATACGCAGAATCGGTCCGATGCGGCGATCCGGTCGTGGACCCAGGACCTGGCGACGGTCACCGACCAACTGCGCGCCCATGATCCGGCGCTACGCAATGTCATCGAGAAGACGCCCGGCGCGGCACAGCAGGTGAGTTCGCTGTTCCAGGACCTGCGCCCGACCCTGCCGATCCTGCTGTCGAATCTGGTCAGTGTGGGTCAGGTGGGGGTGACCTATCACTCGGGTCTGGAACAGATCCTGGTGATTTTTCCACCGCTGACCGCCGCGTTCCTGACGGCCATCCGCGGTCCCGTCGAATACGGTGCCGTGGTGGACTTCCACCTGGAACTCAACGATCCGCCCGGCTGTACCACCGGCTTCCTCACGCCGGAGCAGCGCCGCTCACCCGCCCAGCTGGACACCCCGGACACGCCGCCCGGGCTGTACTGCAAGGTGGCGCAGAACGCCAAGGAAGCCGTGCGCGGTATCCGCAATACGCCGTGCATGGAGGTGCCGGGTAAGCGGGCGCCGTCGCCGGAGCTGTGCCGCGACCCGAACGGCTATGTGCCCGAAGGCAATAACCCGGCCTTCGGTCCGCCGCAGCCGGTGACACCGTCGGGTGACCCGATCGGCGATCAGGGCTCGACCCACCCGGCCGCACACAGTACGACATTGGATCCCAGCAGTGGGACTTTCATAGGACCGGACGGACGCACGTACCGTCAGGGGGATATCGGAAAGGACGGATCCGGCACGATACCGTCGAGTTGGCAGGCGATGCTTCAGGAGCAGCAGCAGTGAGAGAGCGCAGCGAACGAACCATGTCACAGCGTGCTTCGCGCATGCCGGAACCGAGCGTCAGCGAGGTGCAGGCATGAGTGAACCCAGTGTGGTCAAGGCCCGGTCCAGGCGACGGGCGGTGCGTTCGGCGGGTCCGCCGCCGGAGGACACCCTCCCGCTCGAGACCGAAGGTGTCGAGCTGACCAAGGCCGTCGATGTCACCGTCGAGGTGACGAAGTCGGAGTCGGACAGTCCGAGCGAGGATGCCGAACCCGTGACCACGCTGGAAATACCCAGCGTCGCGGATGTCGTCGACGACGCTCCGAAGTCCGGGCCGCCGCGCTGGGTGCTCATCGCAGGTGCCGCCGCGGCCGCGGTCGTGGCGATCGCGCTGGTGATCGGAACCGGATTCTTCGCCTACAACCTGCACACCGCATCCGACCGCGATGCGCGGCGCGCGGACTACGTGCAGACCGCCAAGCAGGCGATCCTCAATCTCACCACCATCAAGGACGACACCGCCAAGGCCGATATCGATCGCGTCCTCGCGGTGGCCTCCGGCGAACTCAAGGCCGAATATTCGCAGCGCAAGGACGCCTACGCGAGCGTGGTCGAACAGGCCAAGGTGAAGGCCACCGGTGAGATCATCGAATCCGCCATCGAGAGCGAGGACGGGGATTCGGCACGCGTGCTGGTCGCCGCCAAGCAGACCCTGACCAATGCGGGTATGGCGGATCCGCAGACGCGGTTCTACCGATTCCGGGTTACCGTCACTCGCGGCGACAACGGGATCACCGCCTCACAAGTGGAGTTCGTCGCATGAGCAGGCGTCTGATTCTGGTGGCTTCCGCGGTCGCCCTCGTGATCGTCGCGCTGGCGGCCATCTGCGGCGTCACCGGATACAAGTACTGGAACGACCGCAAGAGCGAACAGGCGCGCACCCAGGCCGTCCCCGCGGCCCAACGCACCGTCGAAGCGATGTTCACCTACAACTTCAAAACGGTGGACGCCGAATTGCCGAAGGCCGCCGACAATCTCGGCGGCAGCTTCCGCGACGATTACCTGAAACTGATCAAGGAAGCCATCGCCCCCGGCGCCAAGGAAAAGGAACTCAACGTCCAGGCCACCACCCAGGCCACCGGCGTAGTCTCCGCCGACCCCTCCCACGCCGTAGTCATGCTCTACCTGAACCAGGTAAGCACCGGCAAGGACTCCCCCCAAGCCAACATCAGCACCAGCCGAGTCCGAGTAACCCTCGACAAAACCGACAGCCACTGGCTCGTCTCCGCGGTAACCCCGATCTAGTGGATTTCGCGGGGTAGGCGGACGGTGAAGGTGGTGCCTTCGCCCTCGGCGCTTTCGACGCTCACGGTGCCGTTGTGTGCGTCGACCAGGGCTTGGACGATGGACAGGCCGAGGCCGGTGCCGCCGCTGGCGCGGGTGCGGGAAGTGTCGGTGCGGTAGAAGCGTTCGAAGATGCGCTCGGCCTCCTCGGGCGGCAAGCCCTGACCCGTGTCGGCGACCTCCAGCAGGACCTCGTCGTCGGTGGGGGTCAGCCGGACCTTGACGTCGGCGTCCGGGGGCGTGTGCGTGAGTGCGTTGTTCAGCAGGTTGGCCAGTATCTGACGCAGCCGCGCCTCGTCGCCGGTTACTTCCAATGTTCCTGTGCCCGAACGGATTTCCAGCTCGACGGAGCGGCGCGGACCGTCGTCGCCGTTGGCCGCTGTGACGGCGCGGGCGTTGTGCACGGCGTCGCTGGCGATAGCGAGCAGGTCGACCGGGCCCAGTTCCAGCGGACGCTGGGCGTCCAATCGGGCCAGCATCAACAGGTCCTCGACCAAGAGCCCCATGCGTTGGGCCTCGTGTTCGATGCGGTCCATGAACATGGCCGGGTCCGCGGTCGCGCCTTGCCGATACAGTTCGGCGAAGCCGCTGATGGTGGTGAGCGGGGTGCGCAGTTCATGGCTCGCGTCGGCGACGAAGCGGCGCATCTTCGCCTCGGAGCGCCGGGCCGCCGATTCGGAGGCTTCCGTCGCGGCGAAGGCCCGTTGGATCTGGGCCAGCATGCCGTTGAGCGATTGGGAAAGCCGGTCGACCTCGGTGTTGGTGCCGCGCACCGGAACTCGGCGATGCAGGTCACCGGCGGCGATGGCGGCGGCGGTCTTCTCGACCGCGCGCAACGGCCGCAGACTGCGTCGGATCACGAAGTAGGCGAGCACCGCCAGCGCGGCGAGCACCGCGGCACCGACCATGAGCTGCAACATGATCAGTCGATTGACCGTGTCGATGTTCTCGGTGAGCGGTATCGCGACCGTCGTCGTCGTATCGGGTGACACCGCCGTCATGGTCCGCCATTTGACCGTCGAACCGTTCCTGGAGCCGACGGTTACCGCTCTGGTGAGGACCTTGCTGCCCGGCGGATCCGCGGTCGGCCGCACATCGGGCAGTCGCGGCAGTTCCGGCTCGGCCTCCTCGTTGAACGGTCTGGTCTCGAGATACGTCGTGCCGTTGCCGCCCGGGGTCGGCTCGATGTGGACATAGAAGGTGCTGGACGGATGCGACGGATTCGAAGGAGTCGGCGGCCGTGGCCGCGACCACGCCATCACCGCATCGCGAAGTTGCTGATCGGTCCGGTGCAGCAGCGAATTCTCCAGCGCCGAGGTGACGACCATGCCGGATGCGAACAGGCCGAGCGCGGAAAGCAGTACGAGCGCCAGCACCAGCGTGACCCGCAGCGGAATCGCCGAAGAAGCGCTTGCCAGTTTGCGACGGGTCTGTTCGAGCCGGGACGTGATCATTTGTCGGACTGGCGTGTGCGATTCGGTGCGCGCATCACGTAGCCCACACCACGCAGCGTGTGAATCAAGCGCTGATCGCCCGTGTCGACCTTCTTGCGCAGATACGAGACATAGGTTTCGACCACGCCGACCTCACCCCCGAAGTCGTAGCGCCACACATGGTCCAGGATGCGCGGCTTACTCAACACCGTCCCGGCATTGACCATGAAATACCGCAGCAGGGTGAATTCGGTGGGCGACAACGCAACCGGCTCGCCCGCCTTCCACACCTCGTGCGTATCGTCGTCGAGTTCGATGTCCTCGAACCGGAGTCGCGAACTCTCGCGCTGCGGCGCGGCATGACCGAAGCGGCGCAGGACAACTCGCAGCCGGGCCACCACTTCCTCGAGGCTGAACGGTTTGGTGATGTAGTCGTCGGCGCCGAGGGTGAGTCCGGCGACCTTGTCCTGCACATCGTCGCGCGCGGTCAGGAACAGCACCGGTGCGTCGATGCCGTCGGCGCGCAGTCGGCGCAGCAGCCCGAAGCCGTCCATGCCGGGCATCATCACATCGACGATCAGCGCCTGCGGCCGGAAGGTGCGCGCCTTGTCCAGCGCCTGCGCCCCGTCGATAGCAGTATCGACCGCGAACCCCTGATAGCGCAGGCTCACCGACAGCAACTCCACGATCATGGGTTCGTCGTCCACCACCAGCACACGGGCCTCGGGCGTGGACTCCGCAGGCGCACCACTCATTGCTTCATAGTCCGGCAATCGACTGGGAACTGTCTGGACCTTGGCTGGGTGATTCCTGTGAGTGCTCTGTTGGATTTGCCGCGCCTGCGGCGCGGCGTGTTCGCGGCCCCCTGGTGTCTCGCGTCCGAGCCGTCGAGACTCGCGACTTCGTCGCATGCGCTTCGACG
>NZ_JBVJLS010000022.1:0-157367 GCF_055584605.1 Nocardia sp. NPDC102475
CTACACACCTGCACCACCCGAACCGGCCGCTACTGCCGCCTGACACCAGGCGGTCGCAATGATCTTGAAACGTTGACATCTTCATTGAAAATCGAAGAACACCGTCTCGCGCTCACCTTGGAGGTACACGTCGAAAACATAGCCATCGGGACCGTCGGCGGCGATCAACGTGCCACGACGTTCCGGCGGCACCGCGGCCAGCACCGGATCGATCGTGTGCTGATCGGCGTGCTCGGGGAAGTAGATGCGGGTGACCACGCGATGCAGCAGACCACGGGCGAACACCGAGACGTCGATATGCGGGGCCTGCCCATCACCGAGCGCGCCGGGAACGACGGTGTAGACAGCGAATTCGCCCGTTCGGGTGTCGCTGCGTGCGAATCCGCGGAAGTCTTCGCGGACACCGCGACCATCGTCGGGATGCGCGATATGCCCGTCCGGGTCGGCCTGCCAGATCTCGACCATGGCGTCATCGATCGGCTCGCCGACGGCGTCGAGCACCCGGCCGCGAATCCACACGGCCTCGGGTGTCCCCAGCGGTACGGCGTACGGGCCGTCGTCCCACGTCAGTCCGATGTGCAGGTAGGGGCCGACGGTCTGCGAAGGCGTGGTGGGCAGATTAGTCATCGTCCTCGTCGTCCTCGAAAGGCGTGGCGTCGCGGCCACGCAATACGATGTCGAACTCGAAGGCCAGCGCCCGCTCGGGTTCGCTGCGGTCGAGATCGAAGCGGCTGATCAGCAGTGGGCGAGCGGCCTCGGGCACCGAGTTGAAGATGGGGTCCTGGGCGAACAACGGATCGTCCGGAAAATACATCTGGGTGACCAGTCGCTGGGTGAAGGCGCGCCCGAACAGCGAGAAGTGGATGTGCGCGGGCCGCCAGGCATTGTGGTGGTTGCGCCACGGATAGGCACCGGGCTTGATCGTGGTGAACTCGTAGCGACCCGCGCCGTCGGTGAGGGTGCGCCCGGCGCCGTCGAAGTTGGGATCCAGCGGACAGCCCCACGCGCCCCGGTCGTGCCGGTACCGGCCGCCGGCATTGGCCTGCCAGATCTCGATCAGCGAGTTCGGGATCGGCTTGCCGTCACCGTCGAGCAGTCGGCCGTGCACGATGATGCGCTGTCCGAGCGGTTCCGCGCGGTGCTGCGCGGTCAGGTCGTTATCGGTCTCGGCGAGCCGGTCCGCGCCGAGCACCGGAGCGGTGAGTTCGGTCAGCCGCTGCGGCAGCAGGACCAGCGGCTCTTTCGGATGCCGAAGGGCGGTGGACTTGTAGTCCGGGGAGTCCAGCGGCGGGTGGGTGCCTGCCGGATCCTTTCTATAGCTTTGCAGCGCGTGGGTTTTCATGATGTCGCCTCCAGAACAACGGCCAGCCCCTGACCGACGCCGATACACAATGCGGCTAGTCCCCACCGGCTGCCGCTACGCCGCATTTCGCGGGCGAGTTGGTTGATGACGCGTCCGCCCGAAGCCCCGAGCGGATGGCCGATCGCGATCGCGCCACCGTTGACATTGACGATGCCGGGATCCACCTCCGGCCAATCGGCAAGGCAGGCAAGCGATTGCGCGGCGAAGGCCTCGTTCAATTCGACGACGCCGAGATCGCCCCAGCCGATTCCCGCGCGCCGCAGGGCGATGCGCGCCGCTTCGACCGGACCGATACCGAACACATCCGGATCGACCCCGGCCGCGCCGCGTCCCGCGATCCGCGCCAAGGGTGCGCGGCCGAGCCGATCGGCCAGGGCTTCGTCACCGAGCAGCAGGGCGGAGGCGCCGTCGTTCAGCGGTGAGGCATTTCCGGCGGTGACGGTGCCTTCCGGCCGGAACGACGGTTTCAAGCCCGCCAACCGATCGACGGTCGTTTCCGCCCGCAGCGACTCGTCGCGAGCCAGTTCGGTGCCTGGGACGGCGACGACATGATCGTCGTAGAAGCCGTTGTCCCAGGCCTTGGCGGCGAGCTGATGGCTGCGCGCGGCGAATTCGTCCTGCGCCGCGCGCTCGATTCCGTAACGGCCCGCGAGGATTTCGGTGCTCTCACCCAAGGACACCGTCCACTGCGCGGGCATTGCCGGATTCACCAGCCGCCAGCCCAATGTGGTGGAATGCAGTGTTTCGTTGCCGACGGGAAATCCCTTGGCGGGCTTGGGCATAACCATGGGCGCGCGGCTCATCGATTCGACGCCGCCGACGACAACCGTTGCCGCATCGCCGGTTTCGATCATCCGGGCGGCCTGCATCGCGGCGTCCATACTCGACCCGCACAGCCGGTTCACGGTCGTGCCGGGTACCGAGGTCGGCCAATCCGCCAGCAGCGCTGCCATGCGTGCCACATTGCGATTATCCTCGCCCGCCTGGTTCGCCGCCCCGAAGACGACCTCGTCCACCGTCGCGGGGTCCAGATCGTTGCGCTCCGCGAGCGAACGCAGCGCCGAGGCGGCGAGGTCATCGGGCCGGATGCCGCTCAGCGCACCGCCGTACCTGCCGAACGGGGTGCGAATACCGTCGTAGAGAAATGCGCTGGTCATGAGGCGGCTTTCAGTGCTCGCAGGGTGGTGAGTTCCATGGCGGTCGGTGGCTCGCCGATTTCGAGATCCGGCGCGATCCGCAGTTGCCAGCCGGTGGCATCGCGGACCTGCTCGACGGTCACGCCCGGATGCAGCGCGACGAGGATCAGCTCGCCGGTGTCGTCGGGCCGCATCACCCCGAGGTCGGTGATCACCAGGGTCGGGCCCGCGCCGCGCAGGCCGAGTTCCGCGCGCTCGCCGGCGCCGCGACCGTGCCCGAACGAGGTGATGAAGTCGACTTTGTCGACGAAGGACCGGCGCGACTGGCGCACGACGACGAACACCTCGCCACAGGAGGCGGCGATCTCGGGCGCGCCACCGGCTCCCGGCAGGCGGACCTTCGGATGGTTGTAATCATCGCCGATGACGGTGGTGTTGATATTGCCGTACTTGTCGAGCTGCGCGGCCCCGAGGAACCCGATATCGATCCGCCCCGGCTGCAGCCAGTAATTGAATATCTCCGGCACGCTGATCACGGCGTCGGCGGTCTCGGCCAGCACACCGTCACCGATGGAAGCGGGCAGCCGATCCGGCTTCGAACCCAACGTTCCGGATTCGTAGATGAGGACCAGATCGGGCGCGTGGGTATTGCGTGCGAGATTGGCGGCCGTCGACGGCAACCCGATCCCGACGAAGCACCGTTTACCCGCACCGAGTGCCCTGGCGGCGGCGATTGTCATCATCTCGTCGGCGGTGTATGCCGTTTCCATTGTGGTGGTGCGGGTTTCGGCGATGGTCATACTGTCTCCGTGGTGGCGGTGTACACGTTTTCGTCGAGCCAGCGGGTGAAGTGGTCGCGGTCTCGGCTGATCGCGTCCCAGGTCTTGTAGTAGGCGTTGTCGCGTTCGGAATAGCCCTGGGCGTAAGACGGGTGCGCGCCCCCGGGCACCTCCGCGACGGCGGTCACCGCCCACGCGGGCAGCACGATCGCGCCGGGCACCGGGGTCAGTTCGTCGACGATCTCCTCGACCGTGACCAGGCTGCGGCGCGCGGCGAGCACCGCCTCCTTCTGCACCCCGAGCAGCCCCCACAGCTGCACATTTCCGGCCCGATCGGCGCGCTGGGCGTGGATGACCGTGACATCGGGATTGATCGCCGGAACCGCGGTCAGCTGCTCACCGGTGAACGGGCAGGTGATCGGTTTGATGGTGTCGGTGACCGTCGGCAGATCGGTGCCGACGTATCCGCGCAGCACGGCGAACGGCAATCCGGACGCCCCCGCCACATAGCGATTCGCCATACCGGCGTGGCTGTGTTCCTCGATATCCAACGTCGTGGGCCAGGCATGCTGTACCGCGTCGCGGAACCGATGCAGCGAGCCGGCGCCCGGATTGCCGCCCCAGGAAAAGATCAGCTTGCGTGCGCAACCGGCCCCGATCAGCTGGTCGTAGACGATGTCCGGTGTCATCCGCACCAGCGTCAGATCCCGCTTGCGCTGGCGGATGATCTCTTGCCCGGCGGCCACCGGGATCAGATGTGTGAACCCCTCCAGCGCGACCGTATCGCCGTCGCGGACGAGTTCGCCGACCGCAGCTGCCAAGGAGGTAATCCTGGCCATATCACTCCTCATTCGAAATCGTGGAAACGCGGCCGAGCCGAATCCAGCGGTTCGGCATCGATCCCGATGAGCACCGCGGTACCGCCAGTGTCGAGCCGCAGCTCGGGAACCTGCCGATGGCCGTGGCAGA
The DNA here is from genome assembly GCF_055584605.1 of Nocardia sp. NPDC102475. Lineage (NCBI taxonomy): Bacteria > Bacillati > Actinomycetota > Actinomycetes > Mycobacteriales > Nocardiaceae > Nocardia > Nocardia sp. NPDC102475. The sequence continues at coordinate 4,248 of NZ_JBVJLS010000022.1, forward strand.
CGGACGGATCCGAACCTCACAGGCCGAAGCCGAGCATGCGCACCTGGACGTCAGCACGCCCGCAGACCGGGTCCGGCAACTCCGCGACCGTGATCCGTTCCGGCGCAACCAAGGGAGCCGCTCTCATAGCCCCTTTGTGCGCAATACGTACATTTGGTTGTTATGCGAACATCGTAAGCCGAATCCGATGGCGACTCAAGTCCCATATATCGATCGATGGCACGGTCGAGGACAACGGCCACCTTCGGCGTCGGCTATGTCGCCCGGCCGCTGGGCGCATTCGTGCTCGGTCACTGGAGTGACCGGCACGGCCGCAAGAACGTGCCATGATCGTGGAGCACGTACCGTTCGGGCGACGCGGATTCTTCGCCGGCTTCGCGCTGCAAGGGGTGCAGGCCGGTCAAATCTATACTGCCGCAGCGTTTTTGCTGATGTCGGCGCTGTCGCCCGATGACGCGTTCCAAACGTGGGATTGGCGAATTCCGTTCCTGCTCAGCGTCATTGTGGTGTTCGCCGGTTATCTGATCCGCGCCGGGCGGACGAAACTCCCGCATTCCAGGCCGAGCGGGCGCGGCAGGAACTCGTCGCCTCGTCCCGCTGTCACGCGAGGACTACTCGCGCCTGCGCGCCGAGGCGATCGCGGCGTAGGAGTGCGCGGTGCGGGTGGATCAGGCGGCGAAGAGGCCGACCAGGGTGCCGCTCGCGATGACGTGGTCCGTGATGGCGGACCGGACCACGTCGGCCGTGGTTTCCTTGGTGAATCCGGGCTTTTGGTCCAGGGCGTAGAGGCGGAAGAAGTACCGGTGCGGCTGGTCGCCGACCGGCGGTCGCGGACCGCTCCAGCCGATTTCACCGAAGTCATTGGGACCTACGACGGCCATGGGCGGCGGCGCGTCCGCCCGGACACTGGTCGCGTTCGGCGCGATGCCGGTCATCAGCCAGTGGGTGAACGGCCCGCCCGGTGCGTCCTCGTCCTCACACAACAGGACGAGCTCTTCGGCGTCGTCGGGGATGCCACTCCATTCGAGCGGCGGGACAGCGTTTCCGCCGTCATAGGAGTAGCGGTCCGGAATCGTCGCGTGGTCGGTGAACGCGGCACTGTGCAGGTCCGCGCGGGCCGGCGTCCGTTGCACGTCGGATCGCTGGCTGGTGGGATTGGCCATAGTTTCCTCCGGTCGATCGATGGTTCGAAAGTTGCCTCGGAATCACAGAGGTTCGCGCTGATCTCGTACTCGCCGAGCAGCGTCAATGTGCGGGTTACCGCCGGACTACTTGTTAAACCGTGGCTAATAGACGGCCTCGTACTTACCGGTCTGATCCGATGACATACCGGCCAGCCGCTGATCGATGCGCGCGAGCGTATCCGAGAGTGATTCGACCGACCGTTCCAGTCGATCCAACCGGTCGGCAGTGCCGTGCCTGGCCGTCTTGGGTGGGGCCGTTTCGGCGGACAACAGGAGCTCGCGCAGTGCGGGTGGCAGTTGTTCGAGGGCGTGCTCCAGCGTGCCCGGCGAGAACCGGTCCCGCAGCGCCGCGCTCAAACAGGTCACCGTAAACGGCACATCGCCGTCGGAGATCGTGGCCTCCGCGGCGAAGAGCTTGACGAATTCGGATTGGTCGTAGCGTTTCGGAACGTCACTCGGACGCCAGCCCTCGTAGTAAATGCCGCGCAACAGCTCCGGGAGCTGCGCGCCGAGATGCGCTGCCGCATCCACCGTCAGACGGTCACGCACCGTATGCAACCACGCGCGGAGCACGCGGTATGCGTAACGGCGATCACTGGTCCCCAGGCACTCCATAACGGTGTCGAGCCAGATTCGCGCTGTCTGTTCGGTGTGGGCGAATGGGTCACCTCCGCGGTTCATTTCGCCTTCCCTTCGGTCTCGTGAATCCACTTCCCAGGGTAGGCCGATCGAACCCGTCATATGTGTCATAACCGCAGCTCACGCCTATCCGGTCGGCCTCCGCGCCAGATCGGGCAGCGCCGTGGCGTGATGACCTTCAGATGACGATTTCATCATTGCTGAAATATCTCGTCAAATCTGGATGTGCACCATTCTGACGGTTTCATCATTTTTCGCTTGACAGAGGGTATGATCGTGACTGATGATTTCATCAACAACGATCGTGGAGGTAACTGTGGCAACCATCGACAAGGGTGTCGACGTCGGGCGAACGGTCCGGGTCGGCGAGCGTGAGATCTTCTTCAGCGAGGCCGGGTCCGGTCCCGCGGTGGTGCTGTTGCACGGTGGCGGACCGGGGGCGACCGGGCTATCGAACTATTCGCGCAATATCGAGGCGTTGGCGCAGCGGTTCCGCGTGATCGTGCCGGATATGCCGGGCTACGGGCGTTCCTCGAAGGTTGTCGATCAGTCCGACCCGTTCGGCGACATCGCGCTCGGGATCGGTGGTCTGCTGGACGAACTCGGCTTGGACTCGGCGCATATGATCGGCAACTCCTTAGGTGGAGCTACGGCGCTGCGGTTGGCGATGGACCGGCCGGAAAAGGTGGGCCGAATGATCCTGATGGGGCCCGGCGGTATCGGCTCCTCGCGCGCGCTGCCGACCAAGGGTCTGCAGGAGCTGTTGAACTACTACCAGGGCAGCGGTCCGAGCCGGGAGAAGATCACCCGGTTCATCCGTGAATACCTGGTGTTCGACGGCGCTGCGGTGTCCGACGACCTGATCGAGCTGCGCTTCCAGGCCAGCATCGACCCGGAGGTGGCGGCGCATCCGCCGCTGCGCCGGCCGTCGATTCCTTTCGGCTTGCGCACATTGTGGCGGATGGATCTCAGCCGGGATTCGCGGCTGCGGGACGTCGCTCATCCCACCTTGGTGATCTGGGGTGCCGCGGACAAGGTCAACCGGCCCGAAGGCGGTCGGTTCCTGGCCGATGCGATGCCGAACTGCGACCTGTATATGGCGGCCAATACCGGGCACTGGGTGCAGTGGGAACGCGCCGAGCTGTTCAACGCGCTGGGCACCGCATTTCTAGAGGTGTAGCCATGCGCGGGTTTCTGCGTCCCAACACCGATGCCTCGGTATTCGGCTCGGTGCACCTGGGATACATTGTGGTGCAATCGAATCGGCTGACCGATTGGCGCCGCTTCGGTGCCGAGGCGATCGGCATGCACGTGGACGAGGTCGACCGTGACGTGCTGCGCTTTCGTCTGGACGATCGCGCCTGTCGGTGCCTCGTCGAGCGTGGTTCGGCCGAGGATGTCACAGCATTGGGCTGGCATATCGACGACCACGATACCTTCGACCGCATCGTCGCCCGGGTGACCGATCGCGGTGTTCCGATCGTCGAGGGCACCCCGGAAGAGGCCGCGCTGCGTGGTGTGGAGCGACTATGGCGCTTCCCCGGCCCGAAAGGCCTTGTCCAGGAAATCTTTACCACCCCGATAACCACACCGGAACCGCTGCGGATGCTCAGTTCCGGATGGGTGACGGGGGAGGCCGGATTGGGTCATGTCGCGATCATTTCGCGCGAACCGGAAGCGATGCTTGGCTACTACCAAACGGTTTTCGACTCCCGACTGAGCGACTACATCGATGAGAACATCTCCGGGCTGAAGATGAAGATCCGGTTCCTGCGGGTCAACGAGCGACACCATTCGATCGCCATCGCCAATTTCCGTGGCATCAAGATCGACCCTATTCGAACCAGCGTGCAGCACGTCAATATTCAATCGGCGACCTTGGACGACATGCTTGCCTCCTTTGAGCGCGTCACCGATCTCGGCTTCCGCATACAGTGGTCGGTCGGGCAGCACACCAACGACCGGGAACTGTCGTACTACTGCATGACTCCGTCCGGCTTCGAACTCGAAATCGGCTGGAACCCGATCGTGATCGGTCCGGAACTCGAATCCACCTGGGAACCGACGACATACCAAGGCATCACCATCTGGGGCCACACCCCGGTCGGGGAGACGGTACTGGACAAATTCGCCCAATTCCGCCAGGCCCTGCGGACCTCCACCAAATCGGAGGTCACCGTTACGCAACTGGCAGAAGGACTTTCACAATGAATACCCCCGACTACGACGTGGTGGTCGTCGGCCTCGGTCCGACCGGCCTGACGCTGGCCAACCTACTGGGACGGCGCGGCGTGCGCGTGCTCGTGCTGGAACGGGAACCGGAGTACTACGGACTCGCGCGTGCGGTCTACACCGATGACGAAGGCATGCGCATCTTCCAAACCGCCGGTGCCGCAGACGAACTCGCGTCCGATATGAATGTGGACTCCACCGTGCAGTGGGTGCGCGGCGATGGCCGGGTGCTGGTGCAGTTCTATCAGATCGACCGTCCGCTGGGGTGGCCGGTGGTCAACTTCCTGTACCAGCCCTACCTCGAGAACACCCTCGAAAGTGCCCTCGGCAGCTATCCGCATGTCACCGTCCGCCGTGGCCGCGAGGTCGTCGATTTCGACCAGGACGAATCCGGAGTGAGCGTCGAACATGCCGAATGCCGGGGTACTGGATATGGCAACCGCCCGCCGGATACCGACCTTCGGACAGGCGAGCGGGTACGCGCGAAATTCCTGGTCGGCTGTGACGGCGGGCGCAGTGTGGTGCGCACGAAACTCGGTATCGATATGAGCGGGACCAGCTTTCCCGAGCGTTGGCTCGTGGTGGACCTGAAGGCCGAGGACGGTATCGATGCCTTCCGGCATCTGCCGTACTTCAACTTCGTCTGCGATCCGGCAATGCCGATCGTGTCCTGCCCCCAACCGAATGGGCATCACCGCTTCGAGTTCATGCTGACCGATTCGCAGACCAAAGAGGAGATGGAAGATCCGGAGACCGTCCGCCGAAACATCGCGCGCTTCGTCGATCCGGACGAGGTCGAAGTGTTGCGCAAGCTGGTCTACACCTTCAATGCCGTGCTTGCCGACCGGTGGCGGGACGGGCGGGTCCTCATTGCCGGTGACGCCGCGCATATGACGCCGCAGTTCGTCGGGCAGGGCATGAACTCCGGGGTGCGCGATGCCGACAACCTGTCGTGGAAGCTCACCGCCGTCCTCGAACAGGGTGCGGACCTGCGGATACTGGACAGCTACCAGTCCGAACGGCGACCGCACGCCAAGGCGATGATCGATTTTTCGGTACTGAACAAGAACATCGTCTCTTTCGACAACAAGCTGGTCGCGGCGGCCCGGGATATCGCACTCACCACCGCGCTCCGGGTGCCCGGGCTGGGCGGCTGGATTCGCGCCGCGAAGATGAAACCGGCACCACGCTTCCGTCGCGGCGCCTACCTGGGTCTACCCCGGCGTGGGCTGCGCGGTGTGGAAGGCACGCTCGCCCCGCAACCGGACGTACGGACCTACGACGGACGGCATCGGCGTTTCGACGATGTGCTCGGCCTCGGATTCGCGGTCGTCGGCAACGGTGTCGATCCGCGTGCTGTGCTCGGCGCCGACGACCTGGCGAGGTTGCGGGCCTGGGGCGCTCGTTTCGTCACCGTGTATCCGCTCGGTGGGCGACCGCAGGGGGAGCCGGGCGATGGTCGGGCCACCGGCGACGACTACGCCGACATCGAAGACCACACCGGCGCCCTGACCCGCTGGTTCGCAAAGGCGTGTGTCGGGACCGGCGGCCTGGTGCTGCTGCGCCCGGACAAGTTCGTCTTCGGGACCGCCGCTGCCCGTCGTGGCGGTGCCTTGATAGCCGAACTCATGCAGCAGCTCACCGGGACGGTTCCGGCACCGCCGCAATCGGATTCGGTCCAGAACCGCCACCTCGAGGAGGCTCGATGACTTCAACCGTGACCGATTCCCCGGCGGTGCGTGCCGCGGCCGAACGGCTTTCCATCGCCACAACGACTGGAACGCCGATCGCCCCGGTGCGTGATCTCATCGGCCCCGATGATGTCGATCTGGCGTATGCGGTGCAGCGCATCGGTATCCAGGAACGCTTGGCCGCCGGTGCCAGGCTGGTCGGACGCAAGATCGGGCTCACCTCACCGGCGGTACAGCGCCAGCTCGGGGTGAATCAGCCCGACTTCGGTGTGCTGTTCGAGGATATGAACGTCACCGAAACCCTTGCGGCGCAACGGCCACCGCTATTGCAGCCGAAGATCGAGGCCGAACTGGCCTTCGTGCTGCGTGCCGACCTCGACGACGAGCAGTTGGATGCGATCAGCGTGCGCGGGGCGGTGGACTACGCGGTGGCCGCATTGGAGATCGTCGACAGTCGCATCGCCGACTGGGATATCAGTTTCGCCGACACCGTGGCCGATAACGCCTCCAGCGGCTGGTTCGTCCTCGGTACCGAGCAGCTTTCCATGGCCGAGTTCGAACCGCGCGAGATCACGATGCATATGGCGATCGATGGCAAAATCGTTTCCGCTGGAACGGGTTCGGCCTGTTTGGGTGATCCGCTCAACGCGCTGGCCTGGCTGGCCCGCACCGCCCGCGACTTCGGTGCGCCACTGCGCGCCGGTGAGATCGTGCTCTCCGGTGCGCTCGGGCCGATGGCCCCTTTGCGCCCGGGTGCCCGCGTTCGGTCCGAACTATTCAGCGGCACAACCACACTCGGTGCCGTCGACTTCACGCTGGAGGAATCATGAGCCGCACTAAGGTCGCCGTCATCGGCTCGGGCAATATCGGTACCGACTTGATGTTCAAGGTGCTCCGGCTGTCGGAAACCCTCGAGATGGCCGCCATGGTCGGTATCGATCCGGACTCCGACGGACTGGCCCGTGCCGACAGGCTGGGCGTGCCCACCACCGCGCGCGGTGTCAGCGGACTGACCGGCATGCCGGGTTTCGACGAGATCGATATCGTTTTCGACGCCACCTCCGCCGGAGCGCACCGCGCCAATGCCACCGCGCTGGAGCCGCACGGGAAACGCCTGATCGACCTGACCCCGGCCGCGATCGGCCCCTTTGTCGTGCCCGCGGTCAACCTGGACCAGCACCTGGACGCCGCCAATGTGAACATGGTGACCTGTGGTGGCCAGGCCACCATTCCGATCGTCGGGGCGATCTCGCGGGTCACCGCTGTGCCCTACGCGGAGATCGTGGCCTCGATCGCATCCAAATCCGCCGGGCCCGGAACCCGCGCCAATATCGACGAGTTCACCGAGACGACTGCGCAGGCGATCGAGGCGGTCGGCGGCGCTACTCGCGGCCGGGCGATCATCATCCTCAATCCGGCCGAGCCGCCGCTGATCATGCGCGACACCGTGCTCGCGCTGATCAACGATCCCGAGTCCGAACACGATGCGGCCGTGCGGGAATCGATTCTGGCGATGGTCGCGGAGGTCGCCGCCTATGTGCCCGGTTACCGGCTCAAACAGGATATTCAGATCACGCCGGTGGCCCCGGACGCGGCACTGCGCACGCTGGTCGGCGATGCCGCTGTGACGCATCAGGTGTCGGTATTCCTCGAAGTCGAAGGCGCGGCGCACTATCTGCCGTCCTACGCCGGAAATCTCGACATCATGACCTCGGCCGCGCTGCGCGTCGCCGAACACCTTGCCGCAGCGTCACTTTCGGCCATGACCACGGAGAATGTGTAATGAATGCAGCATCGCAAAGCGATTCGATGAGGGGTGGTGGCCGGGTGGCGGGTGGGCCCGAAGTCTTCCTGCAAGATGTGACGCTGCGCGACGGCATGCACGCGCTGCGCCACCGCATCACCCCCGACGCTGTTGCCGCCGTGGCCGCGGCCCTGGACGCGGCCGGTGTGGATGCGGTGGAGGTCGCCCACGGCGACGGTCTGCACGGTGGCAGTCTCACCTACGGTCCAGGCAGCCATACGGATTGGGAATGGCTGGAAGCCGCCGCGAACGCGCTGACGAACGCCCGGCTGACCACCCTGTTGCTGCCTGGTATCGGCAGCATCGAGGACCTGCGCCGCGCCTACGACCTCGGTGTGCGTTCGGTGCGGGTGGCCACCCACTGCACCGAGGCCGATATCTCCGCCCAGCACATCTCCTTCGCCCGCGAACTCGGCATGGACGTCTCGGGCTTCCTGATGATGAGCCACATGAACACCCCCGCCGGGCTCGCCGCACAGGCCAAGCTCATGGAAGCCTATGGTGCACAATGTGTTTACGTCACCGACTCGGGCGGGCGACTCACCATGGACGGGGTCCGCAAGCGGGTCCGCGCCTACCGGGCCGTGCTGGACGAGAACACCGAGATCGGTATCCACGCGCATCAGAATCTGTCGCTGTCGGTCGCCAATAGTGTCGTCGCTGTCGAGGAGGGCGTGACCCGCGTCGACGCCTCGCTGGCCGGGCTCGGCGCGGGGGCGGGCAATACACCGATCGAGGCATTCGTCGCGGTCGCCGATCTCGAAGGCTGGAAGCATAGTGCCGACCTGAATCGGCTCACCGATGCCGCCGACGATCTGATCCGACCGCTGATGGAGCGACCGGTGCAGGTGGACCGGGAAACGCTGACCCTCGGCTACGCGGGCGTGTACTCGAGCTTCCTGCGTCACGCCGAAAAGGCCTCCGCTACATACGGAATCGATGTCCGCACGCTATTGACCGAGGCTGGACGCCGTGGCCTGATCGGCGGGCAGGAAGACATGATCGTCGATATCGCACTCGACTTGGCCGCCGTGGCGGAATGACGAAGGACTGTCACGAACACGAAAGGCGAAGCTCTGTGAACGGTCCTCGTGTAGAGGCCCCGCCTGCGGTCAGTCGTCGGCGCGCTCTCGGTAGCGTTGTTGCCGGCACGCTCGGTGCGGCCGCGGTGGCGTCGATGCCGAATGCCCAGGCGGCCCCCGCCCGCGCCCAACAGCCTGCGCCGTCGGGCACCTACCGCATCGACCTGCACGCGCACTTCCTGCCGCCGGATTACCGTGCCGCACTGCTCGATCACGGTCACCTCACGATCGGCGGCTACCCGACGCCGCAATGGTCGCCGGATGCGGCGGTGGCCTTCATGGACTACTACGGCATCCAGGCGCAGGCACTGTCGGTATCGGATCCGGGGGTGTCGTTCCTGGCCGGTAAAGAGGCCAGCGATATGGCTCGCTACTGCAATACATATGCCGCTGGTTTGTTCCGGTCCGATCCCACGCGGTTCGGCGCTTTCGCCGTGCTGCCGATGCCCGATATCGCGGCCTCGATCACCGAGGCGATCTACGCGCTGGACGAACTGCACCTCGACGGTGTGATCCTGCTGTCGGCCTATGACGGTGTCTACCTGGGTGATCCGCGCTTCGAACCGCTGATGATCGCGTTGAACCAGCGCAATGCCTACGTCTTCGTGCATCCGGCCGCCATTCCGGATGCTGCCAAGCCGAAGCTGCCGCTGCCGGACTTCCTGGAGGAGTTCACTTTCGACACCACGCGGGCGGCGACCATGATGATGGTCACCGGAATGACCCAGCGCTATCCCAACATTCGCTTCCAGCTTGCGCACGCGGGCGGCACCGTGCCGTTCCTGTCCTGGCGCATCAGCGTCGCGTCGCAAACGGTGCTGGGCGAGCTGTGGCCGCAAGACCTGCCGAAACCGTCGGTGCTTGATATGAAGAACCAGATCTCGCGGTTCTACTACGACACCGCGCTCAGTGGTTCGCCCGCCGCCATGGCCGGGGTGCTCGCCGTGACGAACCGTGATCACATCGTCTTCGGCTCCGACTGGCCCTTCAGCGCGCTAACGCTCCCGCAGAGCGGTTCGCACGATCCCGCACCCGGGCTCAGCGAGATCTTCGATGCAGATCAGCGCATGCAGGTCGAACACCACAATCCGCTGCGGCAACTGCCGCGACTTGCCGCAGCGGTCAACGGCTGATCACAGCTGGGGCTGCGGCGGCAATTCGCTGGATACCAGCTTCTGTGCCGCGCGCTTGTTCATACCGAACATCCGCAGCACACGCAGGGTCAACTCGTCGATGAGCGCCCCGGCATCGGCCTCGGGCCGGGTGTCCAATAGTTGCAGCAGTCCCAGCAGTGCCCCGCCCGAGGCCATCAGCGCCACATCCGGGTCCATCGGTTCGAACCGGCCCGCCTCCTGGGCGGATATGATGTCGCGGCGCGCTCGTGGGCCCAAGCCCTCGTCGCGCAGCAGCACCGACGTACCGGAATTCAGGATCACCCGCACGCCCTCCGGGATCTGACGCTGCAGCCGCCCGGTCATCCGGAAGCTCACCGCGAATACCTCGGCGGGATCGTCGTACATGGCGACGATCTCGTCGCGCATCTCGCTGTAGATCTGCAGCACCGACCGCACGGCCTCGTCGAACAACTGCTCCTTGGACTGGAAGTGGTTGTAGAACGAGCCGAATCCGACATCGGCGGCATCGGTGATCTCCTGGATGCTGACCGCGGATCGCCCCTCCGACAGGAACTTCCGCGCCGCCCCGATCAGCGCATTGCGCGTCCGCTCGCGCCGCCTGTCGATGCGGTTGCCCACCACACCTGTCACCATGTCCTCTTCCCGTCGTTTCCGTTATCGAAATCGTATCTGATAAAAGGATCAGAGTCGATTCCGGCCATGGTTTTCGGGGCTCGGATTCGGTTCCGGCTGAATGTAACTATCGACGCCCAGGCAGGCGCTTCTTAGTGTCCGTTGATGTGACCACCAGCGACCAGACCCAGGCCGACCCGAGCGCCGACTGGAGCTTCGAAACCAAGCAGATCCACGTCGGACAGGCGCCGGACGGCACGACCAATGCCCGCGCCCTGCCGATCTACCAGACCACTTCCTACACGTTCCGGGATACCGCGCACGCTGCGGCGCTGTTCGGTCTCGCCGAGCCGGGCAATATCTACACCCGCATCATGAACCCGACCCAGGACGCCGTGGAACAGCGCATCGCCGCGTTGGAGGGCGGTGTCGCGGCGCTGCTGCTGGCCTCCGGACAGGCCGCGGAGACCTTCGCGATCCTGAATATCGCCGGTGCGGGCGATCACATCGTGTCCAGCCCGCGGCTCTACGGCGGCACCTACAACCTGTTCCGCTACTCGCTGCCGAAACTGGGCATCGAGGTCAGCTTCGTCGACGATCCGGACGATCTGGACCAGTGGCGCGCGGCGATCCGGCCGAATACCAAGGCGGTGTACGGCGAAACGATCTCCAACCCGCAGAACCACATCTTCGACATTCCCGGCATCGCCGAAATCGCCCATGCCGCAGGCGTTCCGCTGATCCTCGACAACACCGTCGCGACGCCGTATCTGATCCAGCCGCTCGCCCACGGCGCCGATATCGTGGTGCATTCGGCGACCAAATATCTGGGCGGCCACGGTGCGGCCATCGCGGGCGTGATCGTCGACGGCGGCACCTTCGATTGGACCGGCGGCCGGTTCCCCGGCTTCACCACGCCGGACCCGAGCTACCACGGCGTGGTGTACGCCGACCTCGGCGCTCCCGCCTATGCCCTCAAGGCCAGGGTGCAACTGCTGCGCGATCTCGGCTCGGCCGTCTCACCGTTCAACGCCTTCCTGATCAGCCAGGGTCTGGAGACGCTGAGTCTGCGGATCGAACGGCATGTGCAGAACGCGAAGGCGGTGGCGGACTTCCTCGCGGCCCGTCCGGAGGTGACCTCGGTGTCCTACGCCGGGCTGCCGTCCTCCCCGTGGTACGAACGCGGGCGCACCCTCGCGCCCAAGGGCGTCGGCGCGGTGATCGGCTTCGAATTGGCCGGTGGGGTCGATGCGGGTAAGCGTTTCGTCGAGGCGCTCACGCTACACAGCCACGTCGCCAATATCGGCGATGTGCGTTCGCTGGTAATCCATCCGGCCTCGACCACCCACTCCCAGCTGACTCCGGAAGAGCAGTTGGCGGCCGGTGTCACGCCGGGTCTGGTCCGTCTCGCGGTCGGCATCGAGGGGATCGATGACATCCTCGCCGATCTCCGCGGCGGATTCGCCGCCGCTCAGTAGTCGACGTGTCACCCACTGCCAGTCGTGCCGCCGGGGTCGCATTGCGCGGCCTCGGCCGCAGTTTCGGCACCCATACCGTCCTGCGCGATATCGAATTGCAGATCGCGCCGGGTGAGGTGATCGCGCTGGTCGGTCCGTCCGGCAGTGGTAAATCGACACTGCTGCGGGTCATCGCCGGGTTGGATGAGCCGACCGAGGGCGAAGTCGTGCTGGACGGTCGGCCCATGCGTGGCATCGACCCGCGCTGCGCTGTGGTTTTCCAGGAGCCGCGGTTGCTGCCGTGGCGCAACCTCGCGGGCAACGTCGCATTGGGTCTGCCACCGACCATCTCGCGGGCCGAAGGCGAGGCCGAGGTGCGGCGTGGACTGGAGATCGTCGGCCTGGCCGGATTCGAGGGACATCGGCCGCGACAGGTGTCCGGGGGCATGGCGCAGCGAACGGCATTGGCCCGTGCGCTGGTTCGCCATCCGGGCGTGCTGCTGCTGGACGAGCCGTTCGCGGCGCTGGATGCGCTGACCAGGCTGCGGATGCAGGACCTGCTCGATGAGGTGCAGCGCGCCGCGGGCATCACGGTCGTACTCGTCACCCATGATGTAGACGAGGCGCTGCGCCTGGCCGACCGCGTTGTGGTACTCGAAACCGTCAGTGGTGAAACGGGTTTCACAATCGGTGCGGCCTTGGAGGTATCCGCCGACCGGCCCCGTGACGATACCGACCCACGGTTGGCCGCACTGCGGCTCGACCTACTCGAACGACTCGGCGTTCCGCGCCGCGCCACCGTCAAGGAGACACTCTGATGAGACCACCGACACTCGTCCTGGCAGCCGTCGCGGCAACGGTGGTGACGCTGCTTTCGGGTTGCGCGGAGGGCGAAAAGTCTGGTGCGGCGGGTGCGGATGAGGTGCGGCTGGACTACGCCTACTACAACCCGCTGAGCCTGGTCATCCGGGACCAGCACCTGCTGGAGAAGTCCGGCGCCAAGGTGACCTGGGTGTTCTCCGCGGGCAGTAATAAGGCCAATGAAAGCCTGCGCGCCGATGCGATCGACGTGAATTCGACCGCGGGTTCGGCGGCGCTGCTGGCGAAGGCCAATGGCACACCGCTGCAAAGCATTTCGGTCTACAGCAAGCCGGAATGGACCGCGCTGGTCGTCGCGAAGGATTCACCCATCACCTCGGTGGCCGAGTTGAAGGGGAAGAAGATCGCGGCGACGAAGGGCACCGACGCCTACTTCACACTGCTGCAAGCACTTCAGACGGCCGGTCTCACCGCCAGGGACGTGGAAGTGACCAACCTGCAGCACGCCGATGGCAAGACCGCACTCGAACGCGGCGATGTCGACGCATGGGCGGGTTTGGATCCCTATATGGCACAGACCCGTCAGGAGCAGGGTTCGCGATTGCTGTACCGCAACGCCAACTTCCAGACCTATGGTGTGCTCAATGCCCGCGCGGATTTCATCGCACAGCATCCGGATCGGGTCCAGGCCGTGGTCAATGCCTATGAGCAGGCTCGGGTTTGGGCGCTGGATCATCCGAACGAACTCGCGCAGCTGCTGGCGACGGAGTCGAAGACCTCCCTCGATGTCGCCGAGGAAACGCTCGAGCGCACCGTGCTGAAGGTCGATCCGGTGCCGGGTGAGGCCCAGCGGGCGGTGCTCACCCCGATCGTGCCGATCATCGTGGCCGACGGTGACGTGCGGTCGAAGGAAGCCGCCGAGACCGCACTCGGTGGACTCTTCGAGCCGAAATTCGCACAGCAGGCCATTCGGTGACGGTGACCCAGACCGCGGCGGCGCGTGCCGTGCGCCGGATCCGTTGGGACCGGGTAGCGCTCGGACTGGTCGTGCCCGTGCTGCTGCTGTCGCTGTGGCAGGGGGTGACCTCGGCCGGACTGTATTCGTCGAGTCAGCTCGCGCCGCCCGCGGATGTGCTTGCCGCACTGCGGGAATTGCTACAGCGCGACGAACTGTGGAGCCATCTGGCGATCAGCATCCAGCGGGTGCTGCTCGGATTCGCCAGCGGCGCACTCATCGCACTGGTGCTCGGCGCGGTCGTCGGGCTGTTCGATATCGCCCGCGTGCTGCTGGTGCCGACCGTCGGATTGTTCCGCACGGTGCCGTCGCTGGCGTGGGTGCCGCTGCTGCTGTTGTGGCTCGGTATCGGCGAGGAACCCAAGATCGTGCTGGTGGCCATCGGTGCGTTCTTCCCGATCTATACGACGACGGCTTCGGCTCTGGCACAGGTCGATCCACACCTGACCGAACTCGGCCGGGCCTATGGCCTCCGTCGGGCCGCGCTGTTGTTCTCGATCCAATTGCCCGCGGTCGCACCGGCGGTCGTCAACGGTCTGCGACTCGGTCTGGCGAACGGCTGGCTGTTCCTGGTAGCGGCCGAGCTGATCGCCTCGTCGAAGGGACTCGGATTCCTGCTGATCGACAGCCAGAACAGCGGCCGCACCGACATCATGCTGCTGGCCATCGTGCTGCTGGCCTTGCTCGGCAAGATCAGCGACACCGTATTCGCCATCGCGGAAACGAAATTGATCGACAGCCGGTTCTGAAAGTCAGGCGTGCGCGCCGCGGATGCGGTCGACGATGGAAAGCGGGTCGGTCGGGGCGGCGTTGCCGCGCCACGCTACGTGTTGGTCGGGACGGATCAGCACGAGGTCGCGTTCGTAGAGCGCACGGGCGTGGTCGTCGCGGATATCGACCACGTCGAGGGGAACGCCGCGCTCAGCTGCGGCGTCCACGAGTCCGGTGACATCGTGTTCGGCGAAGCGCAGCAGGGTGAAGCCGCGGCCGAGCAGGTCGAAGATCGCGCGGTCGTCCGCGAGGTACACACTCGGCGGCCTGGTGCCGGGCCAAGTGCTCGGTACGTATTCGTCCATCCGCTGCGGCGGCGCGTGCCCCTCGGGATCTCGGCAGACGATGGGGGAGTCGTCGTAGCGGTAGTCGAGTTCGATGCCGAGGGCTTCGTTCTCCAGGTTGCCCAGGTCGCTGATCTCGCGGCCGAGTTCGCGCCGGGTGCGTTCGGCGAACCAGCGTTCGCTGTGCATGGCGGTCCAGTCGCTGGTCATTATGGCGCCGCGGACCGCGCTGTGCCTGGCCGAGGCCGCGCGGTTGCGCAGCGCTACGGCGCGGCGCTCGTGCTCGTAGGCCGTGAGCAGGCCGGGGCCGCCCCAGCCGTGCAACTGTGCGGCGAGGACCCACCCGAGTCCTACCGCGTCACCGACGCCGGTATTCATGCCGTAGCCCCCGGTGGGCACGACTTGGTGGACGGCATCGCCGGCGAGCCAGATGCGGCCGCGTCCGAAGGAATCGGCGACGGTCAGGCGCGGGGTCCAGAAATTGGCGACCAGGATCTCGATATCGAAGCGTCGGCCGAGTCGTTCGAAGACGAACTCCCGCGGGTCGATCGTGTCGGCGTCGGTGACGATGCCGAGGGGCGCCTGCAGGGTGAAGGTGTCGCGGTCGTTCTGCGAGATGACGGTCCAGCCTTCGGGGGACTGGAAGTGCCAGACGGTGCCGAAGCGAGTGCGGATCTCGGTATCAGTGGTGGTGAAGTGCACGAGGTAGAACCGGCCGTCCATGGGGCGCTGCCCGGTGGCGCGGAATGCGCGGATCGAACTCTTGACGGTTCGTCCCGGGCCGAGTTCTTTGACGAGGAGTTTGCGGAGATCGATCTCGTCGAGTCCGATACCGAGTTGCCTGCGGGTGCGGCTGCCTGCGCCGTCGCAGCCCACGAGATATTGCGCGCGGACGGTGCGCGATTGCCCGGTCTCCCCGGACAACAGACGCACGGTGACACCGTCGGCGTCCTCGGTGAAACTGTCCAGCGCCCAGCCGTAGTGGACGTGTGGGTTGGCTCGGGTGTCGAGCTGTTCGCGAAGAGCTGGTTCGAGGATCACCTGGGATACACGCATGGCGGGTTCCAGCGGGAGGGTGCCGTCATTGCGCTCGCGGATGAGCCGGAATTGTTCGGCGACGCTGGGATATTCGAAGCGCGCCAGCTCCCAGCCGACCGCATTGGTGACCCAGGTGACCCGGGTTCTGGAGTCGTCCGGAATCGCGACCTTGCGCAGTTCGTCGGCGACACCCAGCCGCCGGTACAGCTCCATGCTGCGGCCATTGGTGATGTCCATTTTCGGATGCCTGGTGCTCGTGGCATTGCGTTCCACGACGACGGTGTCGACACCGTGGCGATCCAGTTCGAGCGCAAGCGTCAGACCTACCGGACCGGCCCCGACCACCAGTACCGAGGTTGTTTCGGCGGGGGTCATCGCGCCGTCCTTTCCGGATCTTTCCAGTCACTCCGATGTGCCACGCACCACATTGAACACTTCTGTTCAATTCATGTCAATGATGATCTATTTAGGTCACTTTTGACTCATTCGAAACGTGCTCGTACATTGGGGTGGAACTCCAGGAAGGAGATGCCGGGTGAATGCGACCGAGAAGCGGATCAATGCGGCTGCGATGCGGCTGTTCGCTGCGCGGGGCAGCGCGGATCTGACGATCAGCGAGCTGGCCACCGAGGCCGGCGTCGCCCGCGGCACGCTGTATCGCAATGTCGAATCCATCGAGCAGCTCTTCGACCGGGTGCGGGCGCAACTCGCTTTCGATATCCACGACGCGAACGCCCGGGTCATGGACGCCCACGGCGATATCGATCCGCCGCTGCGGATGGCCACCGGCATTCGCTTGCTGGTGCGCCGGGCCCATGAGAATCCAGCGATGGGACGCTTCCTGGTCCGGTTCGGTATGACCGACGAATCCCTGCGCGAGGTGCTCGTCGGTCCGCCGATGCGCGATATCGAGAAGGGCATCGAGAGCGGCCGCTACACCGTCTCGCCGGGGATGGCGCTGAGCGTGGCCGCGATGGTCACGGGTTCGGTGGTCAGTGCGATGTGGATGGTGCTCGAAGGGCATCAGGCCTGGCGCGATGCGGGTGCCGGTGCGGCCGAACTGGTGCTGTGCGCGTTGGGGGTGCCGCGAGAGGAGGCGCGTCAGATAGTCGCCGCGCCACTGCCCGATCTTCCCGAACTCTGACCGATTCCATTCGAGCTGATCGCAAACCTGTTCTGCGGGAGTGGAATACGGTTGTCTCGAGCAAATGAGCTCTGCACGACGTCGGGCGTTGAAAACAGTCACCGGAGTCAGCGGCGCGGTGAGCGTCTATGCGGCCGCGATCGATCCGCATGAATCGACGGTCGCGTCCTCGATCGAGATCGCGAAGATCGCCGAGGCCAATAAGTTCGACGCCCTGTTCGCCGCCGACCTGCTGAGCTTCGGCGCGCAGGGAGCGATCGGCGCGCAGGAGCCGCTGATCTTCCTGTCCGCACTGAGCGCGGTGACCTCGCACGTTGGCTTGATCGCCACCGTGACCAGCACCTTCCACCACCCCTACAATCTCGCCCGGCTGTTCGGAACGCTCGACCATGTGAGCAACGGCCGCGCCGCTTGGAATGTCGTCACATCCTCGGTGGGTGAGGAGAACTACGGCGCTCGAGATTTACCGAGCCCGGAGCAGCGGTATGCGCGGGCGACCGAATCACTCGAGGTCGTCAACGCGCTGTTCGACAGCTGGGAACCGGGCGCGCTGACCCCCGACGGAAGCGGCGGCGCGGTCCTCGACGCGACCAAGGTGCGCCCGATCGAGTATGCGGGGCAATACTTCACGGTGCGGGGTCCGCTCAATATCCCGCCGTTGCCGCAGCGTCGCCCGGTCCAATTCCAGGCCGGTCAATCGGCGGGCGGTATCGAGCTCGGCGCCCGATTCGCCGAGGTGGTCTTCACCTCGCTGCCGACCCTCGAAGATGCGGTGACCTATACCAAGACGATTCGCGCCCGTGCGACGGAACTCGGTCGCGCACAAGGCTTGCCGCTGATTATGAGTTCATTCCATACGACCTATGGAGCGACGGAGGCGGAGGCGCGCCGGTTGGTCCGCGAGGCGGCCGAAGCGACCGACTTCGATGCGGGCCGAATCCAATTGGCGGATATGTTCGGCGGCGGAATCGATCTTTCGGAGCTGCCGCTGGATCGGCCTATCCCGGAAACACTGCTGCCCGAGCTGAATTCGGTGAATCGGCGTCGCGGGCGGGTAGAGATCTTCAGCAAGCTGGCAGCATCGGGTCGCACGCTGCGTGAGCTGATCGTCGCGGCGAAAGATACCGGGCACTGGGCGGCTGCCGGTACGCCGGAACAACTGGCTGATGCTGTCGAAGAGCGTTATCGCGCAGGCGTTCTCGATGTCATTTCGCTGGGCGGTCTGGCCGATGCCCGAACTCGGGACTTTGTCACCAATGGACTTCTGCCCGAATTGCGCCGCCGGGGAATCGTCGGAAACGACTACGTCGGTGGCACTTTCCGCGAGAACCTGGAACTGCCCCCGCTACCCGAGCGCACGGTGTGATTTCGGCTGGTTAGTTCGGCGTCGATGCGGAGCCGGTGGCCGATGGTGCCTGCACGAGCGTCAACAACGAACGCTTGCGCAGGGTGAATCCCAACGTCTCGTACAAACTGATGGCCGTCGCATTGTGGGCGACGGCGTGCAGGAACGGGGTCTCGCCGCGCGCACGGATCCTGGCGCCGACCGCACGGGTCAGCCGAGAGGCGAAGCCGCGGCCGCGGAATTCGGCATCGGTGCACACGGCGCTGATCTCGGTCCAGCCCGGCGGGTGCAGGCGCTCACCCGCCATTGCCACCAGCCTGCCCTCCACCCGAATTCCTAGGTAGGTGCCCATTTCGATGGTCCGGGGCGCATACGGGCCGGGTTCGGTGCGGGCGATCAGCTCCAGGATCTCCGGCACATCGGTGGCGGTGAGTACCTCGAGTTCCGGATCATGGGCGACGCGTAGTGCCCTGCCGTCCATTTGTACCGAACCGAATTCGTTCAGCACAGTCCACCCATCCGGCGGCACATGGCCGTAGCCGCGCAGTGCGGTGCTGCCGCCCGGTCCGAGCAGGGTGGCCAGATCGGCCCAGTCCTGCTCGTCCAGTACCGGTGGATGACCGATGAACCTGGCGACGTCCGGGTCGTAGCGGCCGATGCGGCCAACCCAGCTGGCGAAGCGGCGGTGCTCGCCGCGCAGCGATGCCCGCACCGGATCGTCGAGCGGGTGCAGTGGGGTATTGATATCGATGGTCGACTCGGTGGTCATCGCGCACTCCTCCGCAACAGGGTCCGACCGGAGAACGTTAGCGAGGCGCACGAGTGTCGGCACTGGTTGTGCTCAGCGGAATTTCTATCCGGTGGTAGTCGACTCGCAGCGTATTTCCCCGCGCTCGAGCTGATCTCAATCGCAGCTTTGCTCGATGTGCAATCGCCTCCTCTCCCGGAGGCGAGGATGCCAATGGACAGATCTGGTCGCCGCGGCGGCTTCCTCGATCCGGCCGACCGCTGCGTACGGGGCGCGGAGACACTGTATGCCGTTCGCGCCCTGTGGGATTCGTGGGACGCCGCCGATATCGTCGCGGTTCGCCACCGCCGAGCGCCTGCGCCAGGTCGCCGAGCGCTTCGCCGAGGAGGGGCCGGGCGCTGGTATGTGAAATATACGATATGAAACTCGTATAATCTTCAACTAGGATTGTGTGCATGAGTGCAGATAGTTACCGTCGGACAACCAACACCATCAACAAGGTCATCGTCGGGCTACAGCGGATAGGCATCGCCTTCGGCCCGATGCAACTGCTCACGGTCGCGGGGCGACGCAGCGGACAGTTGCGTACCTTCCCGATCGCGGTGAACCAGCTCGACAGCGGACGCTTCATCTTCCAGGCATTCCCGAAGGCGGCGTGGGTCGCGAATGCCCGTGCGGCAGACATCGTTACGCTGACGCGCGGCCGAAAGTCGTCGACGGCGCGCCTGGTGGAGGTGCCCGCCGAGGAGCGTCCGTCGCTGCTGCACGAATTGGTGGCGTCGAGTCCGAAGAGCGTCGGCCAGCGTTTCGTCACCACCGGACTGGCCGATGCCGCCACCCCGGATGGCGTGGCGGCGTCGGCGCATCGAATCGCGGTCTTCCGCGTCGTTCCGGCCTGACGGAGCGAATCGCGCACGTCGGCGAGCCGGATCTGCCCCTCGCCTACGTATGATACGAAAACCGTATAAACGTAGGCGAGGTGGCGGACAATGAGTTCAGCGGCAGGTCGTACATCGACGCGCAGCCGTCGGCGATTGACGGCTGATGTGCGGGAAGCATTGCGTGACTTGAATATTCAGCTTTCGCTGCTGAATAGACGGTTCGGCGGCCGGGTCGAACTCAAGGACGTCGACTGGACCTGCCTCGACCTGATCAACCGCCACGGCCCCATATCCCCGACGGCGTTGGCGCGCCGCGCCGGATTACACCCCGCGACCATGACCGGAATCCTTGATCGCCTGCAGAAGGGCGGATGGATCGTTCGCGAACGTGACCCGGACTCGACGGATCGTCGCGCGGTCACCTTGCATTCGGTGCGCGAACGGAATTCCGAACTGTTCGAGCTGTTCTCCGGCATGAACAACCGTATGGACGAACTCTGTTCCCGCTACTCCGAAGCCGAACTCGAGG
The DNA here is from genome assembly GCF_055584605.1 of Nocardia sp. NPDC102475. NCBI lineage: Bacteria > Bacillati > Actinomycetota > Actinomycetes > Mycobacteriales > Nocardiaceae > Nocardia > Nocardia sp. NPDC102475. The sequence goes on from NZ_JBVJLS010000022.1 coordinate 24,659, forward strand.
TGATCGCCGACTTCCTGCAGCGAACCGGCGTGGCGGGCCAAGAAGCCGCCCAGGAGTTGGCGCAAGGCTGAGGATCAGCTGCCTCGGCGCTCCGGTCGATCCAGTCCGAGCTGTGCGCAGGCGAGCAGGGCGACCTCGATTTCGAGCCGGTTCTCGGTGACCGGGTGACCGAGGATTTCCTCGGCTTTGCGGACTCGGTAGTGGACGGTGTTCTTGTGCACGTGCATGCGGGTGGCGGCATCGGTGAAGCTGCCGCGGGCATCGAGGAAGATCTGCACCGTTTCCCGCAGCCGGACGGTCGCTTCATCGTCGCGCATGAGGTCGCCGAGCACGCGGTCGGCGAAGGCCCGGACATCGGCGAGATGGTCGATCAACAAGCTGGCCAAGGCAATTCGGGAATGCAGGGTGAGCTGACGGTCGAGGTGGGTGGTCGCGATGGCGACACCGCGGGCGCGCTGTGCGTCGCGAAAGGTGCGACGGAATCCGTCGAGTCCGGTGCCGGGTTCCCCGACTGCCAAATGCAGGGTCGGTCGTGTGCGCAGCTCGTTGTCGAGCCGGTCGGCATCGAGGGCGGGTTTGCCGGTGGAGGAGATCCAGGCCCAGCAGTTCTGTTCGTCGACGGTGATCGTCAGTGCGGTCTTTCCGGTGGCCGCGGATAGCATCGCCACGCCCGCGCGCAGCAGACCGGCAGGGTCGGGGGAGCCCGGTGGTATCCAGATGACGGCGGCCAGGTGCCAGCCGCGCAGTGAGGTCGCCAGCATCTGTTCGGCCGATGCCAGATCGAGTTCGTCGGTGTCGAGTACGGCGCGGATCTGTGCGGCGCGGGTGGCGTCGGAGCGGGTATCCCAGCGGCGGCGTTCGGTTTCGTAGATGTCGATGATGCCCTCGATGACCTGGTCGATGTAGCTGTTGACCAGCAGGGCGATCCGGCTCATGGTCGCCAGTGCCTCGTCGGCGGACCGATCCAATTCGCGCAGGATCGTCATGGCCTGCTGTAGGAACATGTGTTCGCCGAGGCGATAGGCGCGCAGGAGCCCTTCCAGGGACAGATCGTGCTGGGCGAATCGGCGAGCGTATTCGGCGGCCGCCGGTGGCACGGTGATGTCGTCGATCGAGATGCTCAGGGCCAGCATGTCGATAATGGCGACGAGATTGGACGAGGTGCTGGCGACCATCAGCCGCCGCACCTCGCTGTCGTGCCGGAATTCCGGGATGACCTCGACGAACATCGAGGTCATCTCGACGGTCAGCCGCTCGAGATCGGCCTTGATACTTCCCGCGACCTCGCGCACGATCGGGTCCACGCCGGCACTCATAGCCGGACAGTAACCGACGGCATGGTCGGGTTCGGCCGTATTCGGAAACCCTTTGTGCCCGCAGTACAAAGCCGTCGGTGAATTCTGGGATACCGGCCCGTAGTCGAGGGTCGGCCGGGTGCCTACCGTTGAATGTAATACCGATCACACCCGATGGTGAGGAAATCGTGCACCACATCGCCGAATTACCGGATATCAGGGCCGAGCGGAATCCGGCCGGTCCCTGTATCGCGGATGATCGTGAGCAGTTGGATAATCAGGCCTTCGCGGATCGTGTTCGCGCGGCCGCCGACGTTTTGTACGGGCATGGAATTCGTCCCGGGGATGTCGTGGCGGTGGCGCTGTCGAATCGAATGGAATTGGTGATAATTCTATTCGCCGCATGGCGTCTCGGTGCCGCGGTCACACCGGTGAATCCGGACCTGACGTTCGACGAAGCGCGTTATCAAATCGAGGATGCCGCGGCGAAGGTGGTGATCACCGAGAGCGGGCGCGGCATCGGGACGCTGGATGTGGCCGACGTGGCCGGGCGGCCGGCAAACACGGACGCCATGGTGGATTCAGCTGTCGGAGATGGTCTGGCGCTGCTCATCTATACGAGCGGTACGACCGGACGGCCGAAGGGCGTCATGCTCGATCACGGCAATATCGCCGCGATGTGCGGCATGATCATCGACGCGCTGAGCCTGGACGAGTCCGATCACAGTCTGCTGATCCTGCCGCTGTTCCACGTCAACGGGATCGTGGTGAGCGTGCTGTCGCCGCTGCTGGCGGGCGGTCGCGCGAGTATCGCCGGGAGGTTCTCCGCATCGACATTTTTCGATGTCGTCGCGCGGGTCCGGCCGACCTATTTCTCCGCCGTGCCCGCGATCTACGCGATGCTGGTGTCCCAGCCGGAACAGTTGCGCCCGGACACCTCGTCGCTGCGCCGGGTGATCTGCGGTGCGGCGCCGATGCCCGCCGAATTGATCACACGCTTCGAAACCCGGTTCGGTGTACCGATCGTCGAGGGCTACGGACTGTCCGAGGGCACCTGCGCATCGACGCTGAATCCGCCTGCGGGGCAAAGGAAGCCGGGTACGGTCGGGCTTCCGCTGCCCGGGCAGACCGTCGCGATCATGGATCCCGGCGGCAGCCTGCTCGCGGATGGATCGCCCGGCGAGGTGGTGGTGCGCGGGCCGAATGTCATGCGCGGCTATCTCGGCCGGCCGGATGCGACCGCGCGCACCATCGTCGACGGCTGGCTGCACACCGGGGACGTGGGCCGGTTCGATGCCGACGGCTACCTGGTGCTGGTGGACCGGATCAAGGACATGATCATCCGCGGTGGCGAGAACATCTATCCCAAGGAGATCGAGAATGTCCTGCATGCCCACCCGGGCGTGTTGGAAGCGGCCGTGGTCGGTGCGCCCGATCCGGTCCTCGGCGAGGTTCCGGTCGCCCATATCGTGCCGCTGCCCGGTTCGCTGGTCACCGAGACCGAGCTGATCGAGCACTGTCTGCGCTCGCTGGCCCGCATCAAGGCGCCGGTATCGATCTTCCTCACCGACGGACTGCCCAGAAATCCCGTCGGAAAGATCGATAAACGAAAACTCCGTGCACTCGCGGCGAGTGCATAGCGGATTATCCGCCCGGCCACACAATCCGTAATCACCGGTATTTCGGACGCGGCCGGTGCCTGCCCGAAATCCCTGCCATTGAAAGGTTCGAACAATGGGATTCAAAGAGGCGGACTTCCCGCCCGTCGATCCGGAGACATTTCTCGACAAACCGCTCATGGAGCGCATGAAAGCACTGGCCCTGCACTGGGTGGAATACGGATTCGGCACGCCGAAAATGATCCACACCATCTATATGGTCAAGGTGCTGATCCTCTACGTTCTCTGCGGTACCGCGCTGGTCACCTGGACATCCGGCGTCGGCCCGTTCTGGGATGTGGCGCATTGGTGGAACCAGCCGATCGTTTATCAGAAGCTGATCCTGTGGACGGTGCTGTTGGAGGCGATCGGCATCGCCGGATCGTGGGGACCGATCGCGGGCAAATTCAAGCCGATGATCGGCGGCGTCCTGTTCTATGCCCGGCGCGGGGCGATCCGGCTGCGGCCGTGGCGGCGGGTGCCGTTCACCGATGGCGATCGCCGCACCGGTGTGGATGTGCTGCTGTATCTGGCATTCCTGGCCAGTCTGCTGGTGCCGATCCTGCTGCCGGGAGTGCCGAGTTCCTCGCTGAGCGACGCGGTGCCCGACAACACCACTGGTCTGGTGCAGCCGACGCTGCTGATCACGCCGATTGCGCTGTACATACTGTGCGGGTTGCGGGACAAGACGATCTTCCTCACCGCCCGTGGTGAGCAGTACCTGCCCGCGCTGGTGTCCTTCGCGGTATTGCCGTTCGTCGACATGATCATCGCCGCGAAACTGCTGATCTGCGTGGTGTGGATCGGGGCGGGGATCTCGAAGTACGGCCACCACTTCAGCAATGTCGTGTCGGCGATGACCTCGAATGGTCCCTGTGTGCCGTTCAAGAGCGTCAAGCGGCGGTACTACCGCGACTTCCCACGCGATATCCGGCCCTCGAAGCTGGCCTCGCTCACCGCGCATGTCGGCGGTTCGGCCGTGGAGATCGCCACTCCGCTCGTGCTGCTGTTCGCCACCAATCGGTGGATCATCCTGGCGGCAGTCGTGCTCATGGTGGTGTTCCACCTGACGATCATTTCGATGTTCGCGCTGGCGGTGCCGCAGGAATGGAATGTCATCTTCGCTTACCTGACGGTGTTCCTGTTCCTGGGCTTCCCCGCCGGGGACGGTTATGCCGTCACCGACATGTCCTCGCCATGGTTGACCGTCGCGATCGTCGCGGTTCTGGTCTGCTTCCCGATTCTGGGCAACCTGCGTCCGGATCTGGTGTCGTTCCTGCCGTCGATGCGGCAGTACGCCGGAAACTGGGCCTCGGCACTGTGGGCCTTCGCCCCCGGTGCGGAGGATAAGCTGAACGCGCTGCCGCACCGGCCGACCAAGAACCAGATCGACCAACTGCGGGCCATGGGCTATCCGCCCGCGGTCGCCGAGATCACCATGCAGCAGACCATCGCGTGGCGGTCCATGCACAGCCAGGGGCGCGGACTATTCTCCCTGCTGCTGAAGAACATCCACGAGATCGACCGCTGGACGGTGCGCGAGGCCGAGTTCGGCTGCAATTCGCTGATCGGCTTCAACTTCGGCGACGGGCATCTGCACAATCTGGATCTGATCAACGCCGTCCAAGCGAGGATCGGATTCGAACCCGGCGAATGGATCATCGTCTGGGTCGAATCACAGCCGATCCATCGGGGAACCCAGGAGTATCAGGTGATCGATGCGGCGCTCGGCGTCATCGAACGCGGCACCTGGCGGGTCCGCGACGCGGTGAACGCCCAGCCGTGGCTGCCGGACGGCCCGATTCCGTTGCAGGTCACCTGGCGGCGGGAGGAGGCGTTCCGCGCCTTGTCCGGCAGGGCCGAGCCGGAGTCGGAAATGGTGTCGTAGTGCCTGTGCCCCAATAGTTTTCAGGAAGGACATCCGATGAAGACCGCCATCGTCGTCGGCAGCGGACCGAATGGCCTGGCCGCCGCGATCACCCTCGCACGAGCCGGTGTCGAAGTGACCGTGCTGGAGGCGGCCGACGAGATCGGCGGCGGGACCCGTTCGAGCGAGGCGATCGTGCCCGGCCTCGTGCACGATCACTGCTCGGCCATCCATCCGATGGCGGTCGGATCGCCGTTTCTGGGCAGCCTGGATCTGGAGCGTTACGGGCTGCGGTGGGCGTGGCCGGAGATCGACTGCGCCCACCCGCTCGACGACGGAACCGCCGGGGTGCTGTATCGCTCGGTCGCCGAGACCGCCGCCGGTCTCGGTATCGATGGCCGGGCCTGGCGCCTGCTGTTCGACCGGCCGGTCGCCGCCTACGACCGGTTCGGTGCGGACATCATGCGCCCGCTGCTGCGGCTGCCCCGGCATCCGATCAGCCTGGCCCGCTTCGGAATTCCCGCGCTGGCACCGGCATCACTGCTGGCGGAGATCTTCCGCACCGAGCAGGCGCGGGCATTGTTCGGTGGCGTCGCCGCGCACGCGTTCCACCCGCTGCACCGACCGCTGAGCGCCAGCGTCGGGCTCGGCATCCTCACCGCGGGGCATCGGCACGGCTGGGCAGTTGCCGTCGGCGGCTCACAGCGCATCACCGACGCGATGGCCGCACTGCTGCTCGACCTCGGCGGGAAGATCGAAACCGGTGTGCACGTGCGGTCGCCATGGCAGTTGCCGCCCACCGACATCACCATGTGGGATGTGGCGCCGACCGCGGTCGCCGAAATCCTCGGTGACCGGCTTCCTTCGCGAATTGCCAAGGCATATCGGCGATTCCGCTACGGGCCAGCGGCCTTCAAGGTCGACTTCGCGGTCGAGGGCGGGGTTCCCTGGACCGCCGAACCCGCCCGCCGGGCCGGAACCGTCCACCTCGGCGGTGGTTTCGCCGAAATCGCCGCCGCCGAACAAGAAATCCATGCCGGGCGCATGCCCGGGCGACCGTTCGTCCTGGTCGGACAGCAGTACCTCGCCGACCCCCAGCGTTCGGTCGGCGCCGTGCACCCGGTGTGGACCTATGCCCATGTTCCGCATGGCTTCACCGGCGATGCCACCGAAGCGATCAGCGACCGGATCGAAGGCTTCGCCCCCGGCTTCCGCGACCGCATCGTCGGCACCATCGTCCGCACCGCACCCGGTTTCGCCGAATACAACCCCAACTACGTCGGCGGCGACATCATGACCGGTGCCAAAGACATTCCCCAACTCGTCTTCGGCCCGCGAAAAACCTTGCAGCCCTACGATATCGGCCTCCCCGGCCACTACCTGTGCTCTGCCGCCACCCCACCCGGCCCCGGCGCTCATGGCATGTGCGGAGCCAACGCCGCTGCCCGCGCCCTGCGGCTACTTCATCACTGAACAGTGCAGTTCACGTCACATTTCTCGCCCGGCCGTCGTCAGCTGTCGATTCATTCGTCCTGGAGGAGCAGTCGAAACGACGGGTGGGCGGGCGTAGCCGAAAGTTGAACTTGACGTCAGAGTCGAATACGGTGTCGATCTATATTGCCGTGGTAGACGAGGTGACCCATTGGACGCACGCAATCTGCTGGACGAGTGGCTGGGGCTGGGGAGTCGCCAGGTCGCGACCAATGGGATCGAGTTGCGGGTTGTCGAGCATGGTGACGGTCCCGTTGTGGTGTTCTGTCATGGTTTTCCCGAGCTCGGATTCTCGTGGCGGCATCAGGTTTTCGCGCTCGCCGAGGCGGGTTTCCGGACGTTGACACCGGATATGCGCGGATACGGAGGCAGTTCTCGGCCGAGTCGGATCGAGGACTACGACATGGCCGCGCTGTGTGGTGATCTCGTCGGTTTGCTCGATGCGGCCGGTGTCGAGGATGCGATCTTCGTCGGTCATGACTGGGGTGCGTCGGTGGTGTGGCAGTTGGCCCTGCGGCATCCGGATCGGGTGCGGGCCGTTGCGGGGCTGAGTGTTCCGGCCACACCGCGGTCGGTCGCGGCGCCGTTGCCGATTCTGCGGTCCCGGCTCGGCGACGAGTTCTATATGTGTTGGTTTCAGGAACCGGGCCGCGCTGACGCGGAGCTCGCGTCGGATGTGCGTCGCACTCTGCTGCAGGACGATGTCGTCGGTGTCCGGGATCTGTTGAGCGGCAACGGTTCCGAGATGGCGGCTCCGGCCTGGCTGAGTGAGGACGAACTCGGTTACTACATAGAGACTTTCACGGCGACCGGGTTCACCGGCGGACTCAACTACTATCGCAACCTCGACCGTAACTGGGAACATAGCGCGCACCTGGCCGATGCGAAGATCCATCAGCCCGCGCTGTTCATCGCCGGGTCGGAGGATGCCGTCATCCGGTTCACCCCGACCACCAAGATGGCTCACATACTGTCCGACCTGCGGGTGTCCGTTGTTCTGGACGGGGCCGGACACTGGATTCAACAGGAACGCGCGGACGAAGTCAGCGCCGCACTCATCGACTTCGCCCGCAGCGTCAGCTGAAGACCTACCCGACCACCTGCCGATAGCGCGCGGACAGCAGCTGCGGGAATCCGAGGTCACCTTCGATCACCCGGATCGCCAACGGCGCGGCGAGCGCACGCAGGCGCGCACATCCGGTTTCGCCGATCGCTTCGTACGGATAGACCGAGAGTTCGTCGGTCCGGCTCTCGATCGCGCCACGCCGCTCGGAGCCGTGCTCGCTCAGCACGACAGCATCGTCGGCCATCCAACCCCGCTCACGAAGCCGCCGCACACCCGCGGCCCAGTCCAGCTCGCTCCAGGATCGGCTGGCGCGCAACACTTCCGGTGATATCTCGCCGGTCGCACTGTGCGTGATCAATGCCTCGATACCGTTCAGCCCCTCCGTCAGCAGCAGGGCAACGTGTCCGTCGCCGCGGTACTCCCGCAGCAGTGTCTGCGCATGCCACAGCATCAGATGTGGTTCATCGGGCCACGGCAGCGCCGCATGCGCCGCGAACAACGGACGGCCCTGCGGGCGTTCGCAGGCACGTTCGGCGGCTTGCCGGGCGAGCTCGGCGGCTTCACTCACCTCGGGGCCATAGACGTCATCGCCCCATGCCTGCCGAAGCGACCGATCAACGGCACGCATACGAGCTCGGAAAATGTCTGCGGGAGAGGCGATTTCCCATGCGGCAGGAATGACGGCCCGCACCGCATCCGGATTGAAATTGAAGAACGTAGCGATGGTGACCTCGGCCTGCACCGGCCCGAATGCCGCGGACCGGGACGCGAAGTACATCATGCGCGGATCCGTAATGCCCAACTCACGGTAAGCATCCGGGCCGTGCGGGGTGAAGTAGATCAACCCGTGTATCGGCTCGAGCGCGCGGAACGTCAGATGGGCACTACGCGGAGAGACGGTAGTCAATGGCGTTGCTCCGGTATCTATTCGGATCACTTCTCGAAGTACCGGCGCGGATTGCGCACCAGAATCGCGTCGATATCGTCGTCGGTGAGTCCCCGCGCGGTCAGTGCCGGAATCACATCTTCACTGATGTGCCGATAGTTCCACCGCGGTGCCACCTGCGCTTTGGCCTCCGGATCGAACCAGTCGATGTGGCACGCCGCGTCATGCGCGATAACGACCTTGTCCAGGTAGCCGCGTCGCACCAGTTCGACGATGGTGTCGATCCGATCCTCGAACGGCAGCAGGACGTCGAGCCCGAATCGATCCATGCCGAGCAGCGATCCCGCGTCGGCGAGTTCGGTGAGGTAATCGATATCGGTGGTGTCACCGGAGTGGCCGATCACCACGCGGCCCAGATCCGCGCCTTCCTCGGCGAGCACCCGCTGCGCCACCAGTCCGGATCGGGTGTGCGGGTTGGTGTGCACGGTGATCGGCGCACCCGTTTGCGCCGATGCCTGCCCTACCGCGCGCATGACCCGTTCGACGCCGGGCGTCAGTCCGGGTTCCTCGATGGCGCACTTCAGGAATCCGGCGCGCACACCGGTATCGGCGATGCCCTCGGTGAGGTCCTTGACGAACATCTCCACCATCGGCTCCGGCCGGTCGAACAGCAAACCCGGACCGGTGTAATGGAATTGGAAGGGCGCATCGTTGTAGGTATAGATGCCGGTGGCGACGATGATCCGCAAATCCGTTCTGGCGGCGAGCTTCTGGATGCGCGGCAGATAGCGGCCGAGCCCGAGCACGGTCGGATCGAGGATGGTGTCGATGCCGAGGGATTTCAACTCGTCGAGTTGTCTTACGGCATCGTCGACGCGGGCGTCCTCGTCCCAGTCGGCGTAGTTCTGCCGGAATTCCTCGCCGAGTACGAAGACGTGCTCGTGCACCAGGACGCGACCGAGTTCGGCGGAGTCCACGGTTCCGGTGGCGGTGGGGATTTCGGTCATCGGGCTGCCCTGTCCGTGAAGAGATTCGGGTCGAGAGCGCGTTTGAGGATCTTGCCGGTGGCGCCTTTGGGTAGCTGGTCGGTGAAGGCGAAGCGGTGCGGCACCTTGTACGCCGACAGCCGCTCCTTGGCCCAGGACCGCAGATCCGCCGGATCGAGTTCGACCCCGGGTGTGGCGGCGACGACCGCGCCGACCTCCTCGCCGTAGTGGTCGTCCGGAATGCCGATCACCGCGACTTCGACGATGTCGGGATGCTCGTACAGCACTTCCTCGACCTCGCGCGGATAGACGTTGTATCCGCCGCGAATGATGAGATCCTTTGCGCGGTCGACGATATAGACATAGCCGTCGGCGTCGACGCGGCCCAGGTCGCCGCTCTTCAACCAGCCGTCGGACAGGTCGGCGGCGGTGGAGTCGGGCCGGTTCCAGTAACCCTTCATGATGCTGGGGCCGCGCAGGAAGATCTCGCCGATGGTGTCTGCGGGCAGCACCTTGCCGTCGGGATCGCGAACCTCGATCGACGTCCCGGGCAGCGCGGCGCCGACCGAGCCCACGCGCTGTTCGCGATCCAGCGGGTTGTAGGTCGCCGCGCCGGTGGATTCGGTGAGTCCGTAGCCCTCGAGGATGGTGCAGCCGAAGCGATCCGAGAAGGCGCGGATCACCTCGCCGGGCAGTGACGCCCCACCGGATGCCGCCAGCCGCAGGCTCGCGAAATCTGCCGCACCGTAGTCACCGGCCGCGTGCAGCATGGCATTCCACATGGTCGGCACACCGGCGACGTGGGTGAGCTGCTGATCGCGGATCATCGCGATCATGGCCCGCGGTTCGAAGGGCGTCACCATGGCGAAGGACGCGCCCGCATGCAGCGCGGTGAGCAGACACACCGCCTGCCCGTAGACATGGAACAGCGGCAGTCCGGTGCCGAAGCGATCGTCCAGGCCGAGTTGCAGCTGATCGGTGAAGATTCGAGCGGTCTCGGTCAGGTTGGCGACGGTGAGTTCGACGCCCTTCGGTTTGCCGGTGGTTCCGGAGGTGTAGAGCAGCACCGCGGTGTCGTCGGCGCGGCGGCGTACCGGTTCGTCCACGGGCTCGGCCGGTTCGGCATGCGCACCCGGCGCGAGCGCGAGCAATGGCAGATTTCGTTCGGTGGCCGTCTCCCGTGCGGCCTCCTGAGCGCCGTGCCATGCGATGACGATCCGCGCGCCGGAGTCGTCGAGCACGTACCCGATTTCGGGCGCGGTAGCCATGGTGTTCATGGTGATGGCGATGGCGCCGATGAGCTGCGCGCCCAGATATGCGACGACGAATTCAGCAACGGTGGGCGCCACCAGCAGCACCCGGTCGCCCGTGGCGATACCGGATTCGCGTAGCAGGCCGCCGTAAGCCGCACTGCGCCTGGCCAATTCGCCGTAGGTGAGCTGTGTGTCCGTGGCCAGCAGCGCGATGGCTTCGGGGCGTTCGGCGGCGTGCTGCCAGCATCGGTCGGCGACATTGGTCGGCTGATCGGATGCCATCGGGGAAGCCGGATTCGCAGGCATGGCTTGCTCCAGTTTCATGAGTGGGCGAGAACTGATGTGACCCAGGCCACGTCAGTGGGTCGGACGCTACTTGAATTTGGCGTCATGTTCAATAGATGTTGTGCCGATGCAGGTTGCCCAGCGGCGTCGTGGGGTCGCGGGAGCGGCGGGCGCTGTTACGATCCACCACGTCAGCGAGCCGGACGACAGCGAGTGAGGCAGTGAACGCCCAGGAAGCCACCGAGGACCAGCCCGGTCGGGTGCCCCCACGGAGTAAGCGTGGCATGCGCACCAGGTCCGCACTGGTGACCGCGGCGCGCGAGGTGTTCGAACGCGACGGTTTCCTCGACGCCAGGATCAGTGATATCTCCAAGGCGGCCGGGGTCGCCTCCGGGTCGTTCTACACCTACTTCGACAGCAAGGAAGAGATCTTCGCCGCGGTCGTCGAGCAGGTGCGCGAGGAAATGCTGCACCCGCACATCCGGGAGCGGGTCGGCATCGACGACCCGCGCGAGCTGATCGCCGCCGCCAATCGTGAGTATCTGCTGTCGTATCGGCGTAATGCGCGGCTGATGGCCGTGCTCGAACAGGTGTCGAAGATCGATGAGAAGTTCCGGGTGCTGCGCTTCGAGCGCGCCCTGGCCTTCGTCGAGCGCAATGCCGAGATGATCCGGAATCTGCAGGATCGTGGCCTGGTGGACGCCGAGTTGGATGCCGAGGTCACCTCGCTGGCGCTGTCGAGCATGGTGAGCCGCATGGCGTACTTCGTATTCGTCGAGGGACGGAAGGTGTCCTTCGAGAAGTTGGTGAAAACGTTGAATCAGTTGTGGTTCAACGCTCTTCAGCTGAAAGAAGCTCACTGACCGAGCGTCGGCCAGGTGGCCGGCCGATGTGCGCCGATCATTCGTGTGACCCGTATCACTTGACGTGTGGCCTCACTTGAACTTGACGTCGGAATCAAGTTCGGTGAGTCTGGGTCACGCAGTTCGAGCATCAGGAGAGGCTTACGTAATGGGTCGTTTCGACGGAAAGACGGCGATTGTCACCGGAGCCAGCCGCGGTATCGGGCTGGCCATCGCGCAGCGGCTGGTGGCCGACGGTGCGCGGGTCTGTGTGACCGCCCGCAAAAAGGACGCGCTGGACGCGGTGATCGCCGAACTCGGCGGACCCGAGCACGCCATCGCCGTCGCGGGTCGAGCCGACGACGTCGAACATCAGACCGAGGCCATCGAGCGCACGCTGGAGACCTTCGGTTCGGTCGACTTCCTGGTCAACAATGCCGGTATCAACCCGGTGTATGGGCCGATGGTCGAACTCGACCTGGCCGCGGCCCGTAAAGTCTTCGAGGTGAACTGCCTGGCGGCGATCTCCTGGGTGCAGCAGGCGCACAAGGCATGGCTGGGTGAGCACGGTGGCTCGGTGGTCAATGTCGCGTCGGTTGCCGGGATCAAGCCCGCGCCCGGCATCGGGTTCTACGGGGCAACCAAGGCGATGCTGGTGCACATCACCCAGGAGTTGGCGGTCGAACTCGGCCCGTCGATCCGGGTGAACGCCATCGCGCCCGCCGTGGTCAAGACCCAATTCGCCACCGCGCTCTACGACGGCCGCGAGGAGCAGGTCGCCTCGGCCTATCCGCTCAAGCGCCTCGGCGTACCCGAGGACATCGGCAGTGTCGCCGCCTTCCTGCTCTCCGACGACGCGGCCTGGTTGACCGGCCAGCTGATCGTCGTCGACGGCGGCGTCACCCTCACCGGAGGCGTGGCGTGAAGGCTTGGCAGGTAACGGAATTGGGCGAACCGGCGCAGGTACTGCGCCTGGTCGAATTGGCGGAGCCCGAGCCCGGTCCAGGCCAAGTGGTGGTGCGAACCCGCGCCGCGGCCGCGAACTTTCCGGACGTGCTGATGTGCCGGGGCGAGTACCAGATCAAGCCCGAACTCCCGTTCACCCCGGGGGTGGAACTGTGCGGTGAGGTGGTCGCGGTCGGTGCCGACGTCGACGGCATCGCGATCGGCGACCGAGTGCTCGGCAGTCCGGCGCTGCCCTGGGGAGGGTTCGCGGAACTGGCGGTCATGCGCGCCGCGGATATCTTTCCCGCCCCGGCCGCGCTCGACGATGCCGAGGCCGCCGCCCTCTTCATCGGCTATCAGACTGGGTGGTTCGGACTGCATCGGCGCGCCGGCCTGCGGGCAGGGGAGACGCTGCTGGTGCATGCGGCGGCCGGTGGCGTCGGCAGTGCGGCCGTGCAATTGGGTAAGGCGGCCGGAGCCACGGTGATCGGGGTGGTCGGCAGCGCGGCCAAGTCCGAGGTCGCGCGGGCGCTCGGCGCGGATATCGTGGTGGATCGCAGCGCACAGGATTTCGTCTCGGTCGTGCGGGAAGCGACCGACGGTCGCGGTGCGGATGTGGTGTACGACCCGGTCGGCGGCGAGGTGTATCAGCGGTCCACCAAGTGCATCGCCTTCGAGGGACGCATCCTGGTCGTCGGTTTCGCCGGCGGGCAGATCCAGTCCACCGCACTGAATCACGCACTGGTGAAGAACTATTCGATCCTCGGCCTGCACTGGGGCCTGTACCGCGACAAGGATCCGCAAGCGGTGCGCGACTGCCATCTGGAACTGACCGGGCTGGCCGAGCGGGGTGTGGTGAAACCCTTGATCGGCGAGCGGCTGCCACTGGATAACGTGGCTGCCGGACTGCAGCGCCTCGCCGACGGCAAGACCGTCGGCCGTGTGGTCTTCGAACCGTGAACGGTGCCAACCGAATTCGACAAGGAGAACCGTAATGAGCAGTGAGACAACCCGTACCGCCATCGTGACCGGCGCGGCACGCGGCATCGGCGCGGCTGTCGCCAAGCGGCTGGCGGCGGATGGATTCGCGATCGCCGTCCTGGATCTCGACGAGGCGGCCTGCAAAACCGTTGTCGCCGAAATCGAATCGGCCGGCGGCCGGGCGCTCGCGGTGGGCGCGAACGTCGCCGATGAACAGGCCGTCGCCGCGGCGGTCGAGCGGGTCGCCGCCGAACTGGGCGCGCCCACCGTCCTGGTGAACAATGCGGGCATCATCCGCGACAACATGCTGTACAAAATGACCGTCGACGACTGGGATGCGGTCATGGGCGTGCACCTGCGCGGATCCTTCCTGATGAGCCGCGCGACGCAGAAGTACATGACCGACGCGGGCTGGGGCCGCATCGTCAATCTCTCCAGCACTTCGGCGCTCGGCAATCGCGGTCAGGCCAACTACGCCGCGGCGAAGGCCGGATTGCAGGGATTCACCAAGACTCTCGCGATCGAACTCGGCAAATTCGGCGTGACCGTGAACTCCGTCGCGCCGGGATTCATCGAGACCGAGATGACCGTCGCCACCGCCGAGCGCATGGGTGTTTCGTTCGAGGAGTTCAGCAAGACCCTGGTGGCGCGGATTCCGGTAGGACGCGTCGGCAAGCCCGAGGATATCGCGCACACGGTGTCGTTCTTCGTCAGCGAGGGCGCGTCGTATGTCACCGGCCAGGTGCTCTACGTCGCCGGCGCGCCGACGGTCTGAGGCGCGAATAATGAAGGTATTCAATGGAATCGGCGAACTCGAGCAGGCCGTCGGCACCCATCTCGGCTACAGCGAATGGCACACCGTCACCCAGGAGCAGATCGACCTGTTCGCCGAGGCGACCGGTGACCGGCAGTGGATTCACGTCGACCCCGAGCGGGCCGCCCAGGGACCGTTCGGCACGACGATCGCCCACGGCTATCTGACCCTGTCGCTATTGCCGCAGCTGGTCTGGCAGGTGTATCGCGTCGACGGGGTGCAGATGGGAATCAACTACGGCAGCAACAAGGTTCGCTTCCCGTCGCCGGTGCCGTCGGGTAGTCGCGTGCGGGCGGGTGTGGAACTGGTGAAGCTCGAGCCGACCAAAGCGGGGGTCCAGGTGACGGCTCTGGTGACCATCGAGCGCGAGGGCAGCAACAAGCCCGCCTGTATCGCGGAAGCGCTGTCGGTACTCGTGCCCTGATAGAAGTGACCGCCGGACAATGCGAAACGGCCTGTCTCCCTGGTGATATCGGGAGACAGGCCGTTTTCGTCTCAGAAACCGGCTTCGGTGGCGATCCGGTCGGCGGTTTCGGCGAGCCCGTCGACCAGATCGGTAGTCGGAATGCCCGCCGCCGCACGGTTGCGAGGGTCGTCGAGGGTGCGGCGGTACACACCCTCGGCAATGACAGCGAGCTTCCACAGCCCGAGCGCATGCCAGAACCCGAGTGCCCGCCGGTCACGTCCGGTGATCGCGAGATACTCCTCGACCAGTTCGGCACGAGACGGAAAACCCGGGAGCATGACCATTTCCGTACCCGGAATGGCCGCTTCGCCCGGCATCGGCCAGTAGGCCAGCAGACTGCCGACATCGGCAAGCGGATCACCGAGGGTGCACAGCTCCCAGTCGAGTACGGCGGCGACCGCACCCGTCTCCGGTGTGGTGATCACATTGCGGAGGTTGTAATCGCCGTGCACGAGCGCGAGTTCGCGCTGTTCGGGAACGGCGGCCCGGAGCCGTTCGGTGAGACGGTCCACCAGCGGCAGGTCCCGTGTTTTCGACTTCTCCCACTGTGCCGACCACCGTTTGAGCTGTCGCTCGGCGTACGGTTTGTGACTGGCCAGGTCGATCAGCGCGGTGGCTTCCAGATCGACGGCGTGGATGCGGGCCAGCGTACGCACCAGTGACAGCCCGGCGCTGCGGCGCAGCTCGGGGGTGATTCGCTCGGCGGTCTCGACCCCGTCGATGACCAGTCCGTCGACGAATTCCATGAGCACGAGCGCGATCTCGCCCTCGTGCCGGATATCGTGGACGCGCGGCACCGGGACATCGGTGGGCGCCAGGGCCGACATCACGCGCGCCTCCCGCGCCACATCGTGCGCGGACGCCAGCAGGTGGCCGAGCGGCGGACGCCGCAGCACCCAACGCCGCCCCTGCGCATCGGTGATCAGGAAGGTCAGATTGGACTGGCCGATCCCCACCCGTTCGGCCCGCACCGGCGCGGTGCACGCCGAACCGAGCGAGGACACCCAGTCCGCGAACGCGGCCGCATCGATATCGAAGCCGGTCGCGTCCGCGGTGGGCTGAATAAGCCCGTTACTTGTCTGCATTCGTTCCTGTCCGTCCTACGCCCCGGTCCTGAACTTACCGAGTTCGGCGCGCGCGATGGCGCGTTTGTGCACTTCGTCGGGTCCATCGGCCAGACGCAATGTGCGCAGGTGCGCGTACATGCTGGCGAGCGGGAAATCGTCGGTGACACCGGCCCCGCCGTGCACCTGGATCGCCCGATCCACGATCCGCAGCGCCATCTCCGGTGCGGCGATCTTGATCGCCGCGATCTCGACCTGGGCCGCCTTATTGCCGACGGTGTCCATCATCCAGGCGGCCTTGAGGGTCAGCAGCCGGGCCTGTTCGATATCGATGCGGGCCTCGGCGATCCAGTCCTGGATATTGGCGCGCTCACTCAGCCTCTGCCCGAATGTGATTCGCGATTCGGCGCGTGCGCACATCAGTTCCAGCGCGCGTTCGGCCATACCGATGGCGCGCATGCAGTGGTGGATGCGACCCGGACCGAGCCGGGCCTGGCTGATGGCGAAACCCTCGCCCTCGCCCTTCAATACATCCGTGACGGGGACCCGCACATCGGAGAAATCGATCTCGGCGTGGCCCTCGCGGTCGGCGTAACCGAACACCGGCAGATTGCGCATGACCGTCACACCGGGTGCGTCGATCGGCACGACCATCATCGACTGCTGGCGGTGCTTGGGTGCGTCCGGGTCGGTCTTGCCCATGACGATGAGCACCTTGCAGTTCTTGTGTAATGCGTTGGAGGCGAACCACTTCCGGCCGTTGAGCACGTAGTGGTCACCGTCGCGCGTCATGCGCAACTGGATATTGGTGGCGTCGGAGCTGGCGACGGCGGGCTCGGTCATCGCGAAGGCGGAGCGGATGGTGCCGTTCAGCAGCGGCTCCAGCCAGCGCTCCTTGTGCTCCTGGGTGCCGAAGAGGGTGAACACCTCCATATTGCCGGTGTCGGGCGCCGAACAGTTGCACGCCTCCGGCGCGAGATGCGGGCTGTGGCCCATGATCTCGGCCAGCGGGGCGTATTCCAGATTGGTCAGGCCCGGACCCCATTCGGGATGCGGATGGAACAGATTCCACAGGCCGCGGGCGCGAGCCTCGGTCTTGAGGTCCTCGACGATCTGCGGATGGTGGTGCGGATCGCCGGCTGCCGCCATCTGCTTCTCGTATTCCGACTCGGCCGGGTATACGCATTCGTCCATGAAGGCGCGCAGATCGCGTTGATACCGCTGGGTGCGCTCGGACGTGCTGAACAGGTCCATCGAGGCTCCGATCGTTGGTGCGGGCGGTCGAAAGGGACTGCGCCGCAAGGTGGGTGGATCAGCTGGGGGTTCGTAGCGCGGGCCACAGCAGGGCCGCCGTCGACGCGGCGTCGCGGTGCACGATGCCGCCGAGTCCGAGCAGTTCGGCCGCGCTGATGTTCTGCTCGAGGTCGTCGACCATGATGGTCTGCTCGGGCGCGACACCGAGCCGTTCGCAGCCGACGAGATAGGCCCGGCGGGACGGTTTGCGGGCGCCGATCTCCGCGGAGATGGTCACCGCGTCGAACATGGCTGGCAGGTCGAAGCCCGCGTAGCAGTCGTCGCCGAGCGAATTCGACAGCAGACCGACGCGGTAGCCCGCCGCGCGGACACCTGCGACCAGCTCGATCATTTCCGGGTCGGGATGCAGCCGGGACTGGATGCGATCGACAAGGCCCGCATCGTCGATTTCGACGCCGTGCGCGCGCAGCCGCCGCGCGAACCCGACCTCGAACTCACGCTCACCGATGCGCCCCTCCTCGTGATCCACCAGCAGCGCACTGCTTTCCGGATCGCGGGTGAGCAAACGCAGCGGTAGCCGCGGGTCGCCCAGCTCCGCGCCGAATTCGGCGAAGGCGGCGAGTACGGCGGTGGTGAGGACGCCGCCGAAATCGAACAGCACAGCGCTGCGCCCGCTCAAGACAGTGACCTCCGATAGCGCTGCATGCCCGCGATCCAGCGGTCGTGATCGGCAGCCTTGCGGTGCAGGAAGTCTCGGACCTCCTCGTGTGGCAGCACGAGGAAACGTTCGGCCTCGATCGCCTCGAGCACGCGATCGGCCACATCGAGGGGAGCCAGCACCGCCCCGGCTCCGGTGACGGCGCGGGTGGCCAGGTCGCCGGCGGATCCGCCGTCTGTACCGAGTCCGGTGAGCAGGGCGGTATCGACACCCATCGGACACAGGCAGCTGACCCGCACACCGAGATCCCCGTAGGTCACCGCCAGCCATTCGGCGAATCCGACGGCCGCGTGCTTGGAGACCGCGTAGGTGGCCGAACCGATCTGGGTGAGCAGTCCCGCCGCCGAGGCGGTGCTCACGAAGTAGCCGCCGCCGCGTTCGAGCCAGTCCGGGACGAGCAACCGCGCCGCCCGCACGTGCGCCAAGGTGTTGACCTCGAGTGCTTGCTCCCACTGCGCCTCGGTGGCGTCCAGTCCGGGGCCGCCGCCGACACCGGCGTTCGCGAAGAACATGTCGACGGGGCCGAATTCGGTTGTGGCCGTATCGATGAGCTTGCGGAGATCGGATTCGGATGCGGCGTCACCGGCCTGTCCGGACACCGCGCCCGGAAATGCCTCGGCGAGTTGACGTGCCGTCGCCGCGAGCCGGTCCGCGTCACGGTCGGTGATCAGGACGCGAGCTCCGTGCTCGAGCAGGCGTTGCGCGATTGCCGCGCCGATGCCGCCGGCGGCGCCGGTGACGATCGCGACCGCGTTCTGCACGCGCATCAGTTCGCCTCGCCATTCAGCCGGACCAGCATCTTGCCGGTATTGGCACCGCGCAGCAGGCCGAGGAAGGCGTCGACAGCGGTGTCGATGCCAGTCAGCACCGTGGTGGGCACGCGAAGGCTGCCATCACGCACCCAGTCCGCTGCGAGCGCCGCATACTCCGCTGCCAGTTCCGGATGATCGGTGACGATGAAGCCGCGCAACGACAGTCGGCGAACCACCGCCAGCGCCAGATTCTTCGGGCCGGGCGGCGGGGTTTCGGCGTTGTACCCGGCGACGGCTCCGCACAGAGCGATTCGGCCGAAGTCGCGCATCGAGCCGATCGCCGCCTGCAAATGGTCGCCGCCGACATTGTCGAAGTAGACGTCGATGCCGTCCGGGGCCGCCTCGTGCAACCGTTTCCCCAGACTGCCCGCCCGGTAGTCGATCCCGGCGTCGTAGCCGAACTCCTCGACCAGCCGCCGTGCCTTCTCCGGACCCCCCGCCGACCCGATGATCTTGGCCGCGCCGAAGTGCCTGGCCACCCGGCAGGCGGCGAGACCGACGGCACCTGCCGCGCCCGAGATGAATACGACGTCACCCGGACGGACCGGCGCGATTTCCTTCAGACCCACATACGCCGTGAGTCCGGGGATGCCGAGCGGGCCGAGGTAGGTCTCGGCCGGTGCCAGCGTGGTATCGACCACGCGCGCCTGCCCCGCCTTCAATAGCGCGTGCTCCCGCCAGCCGAGATCGTGCAGCACTGTCGCGCCGACTTCGATTCCCGGTACACCCGAGGCGACGACGGTGCCGACCGCGCCGCCGTCCATGGGGGCATCGAGTCGGAACGGCGGAATGTAGGACTTCACGTCGTTCATGCGGTTGCGCATGTACGGATCGACCGACATCCAGTCGTTGCGGACCAGCAACTGCCCACTGCCCGGGTCCGGGACATCCGTGGTCACCATCCGGAAATCGGATGGTGCGGGTTCGCCGGTGGGCCGGGCCACCAGATGTACCTCTCGGCTCTTCACGACCAGAAACCTCCATGTTCATGCGCGCTGACCGGGGCGTTCGCGATGGAGCGCCGGTTGCCGGATGGCTCAGAGGTTAGTTGAAGTTGACGTCGGATTCAATTGTTGCATCACGCCCACCGTGCTGTTGTCTCGGCAACCGGACTACGGCTTGCTATCAATCTAAGTCAAAACGGTCCCCGGCCGCGCACGACCGGGGACGGGAGTTGTGACGGGCGCGCGTCACAACAGCCAGCCCGGTCGGTTGTCGACCCACACGACGGGCAGGGGGATGGTGCCGTCACCGATGCACGCCCACAAAGTGGACATGGGCATCCCGTGGTAGCGGGCCCTGATGGCGGCGGTGTCGGCGAATTGCACGACCGGCGGCCGCGGGAACGGGTCACCGTCGGGGCTCCATGCGTCGATGCACGCCATCGACCAACCGGGATGGTCGCCGACGTGGATGTCTGGTGAGGGCACCCAGGTGTGGGTGCTGTGTCGCCAACAGGACAGCCTCGACGCGGGCACGCGAACGATCAATGCGAACTGGACTAGACCGAAGTAGCGACGGATTCCAGCGTCGCGTGAATCCGGCCGGTAAGCGGCGGCGGCGGGCATCCGGTTGGCGGGGATCCTCACTGATCGGCCCACTCGCGCACTGCCTCTGCGATGCGTTCGACCAGTTCGACCGGCAGATCCACCCGAACTGGCGGACCAACAAGCGGGATCCGCTGCGGCAGTTCGGTGTCGATGACAGAGGCGGCTTCGACGTCGATGCACGTCACCCTCAACGCGGAAGTTGTTTCCAGCTCCGGCGCGGGCATCTCGATGGCGTCGAATTCTTCAACCCATCCATCGTCACCGACGAGACCGTATGTGCCGTCGCTGAATTCGATCAGGCCGCTCATCGGGTGGCTTCCCGTGTGGGCTGGAGCTTCCCCGCCTCAGCGCGGATCCAGTAGGCGGTGTTCTTGGCGTCGCAGGTCTCGCGGCTGCACTCGAGGTGTTCTTGCAGGACGTAGCCAGCTTCTTCGACGGTGTACCCGTCGGGCGGTGCGGGGTGGATACGCGCGGTTTTGCAAGTGACGCGCTCGAGGATGTCGGTTGCCGGGATCGCGTCGTCGGGGACGGCATCAGAGCCGAGCAGGTAGGGCAGGCCGTAGAAGATGAGCCACAGGAAGGACATCACTGCGGCGGCGACAACCATGGCTGTGATGAGTTCAGCGGGCATTGAGTGACACCCCCGGTTACGTAGTTTTGTTTTGGAGTGCACTCGGTGCCGGGGCCGGAACACACCCAGCACCGGGTGCCGGTTCTAGCGTGTCGGTCGTTGGGTAGGTCGTAAAAGTGCAGCAGGTGGGCAGAAAGCGGTACTTTTGCCCTTGGAGTCACTAGCTGCGGTGGAAGTGGGGAGCCCGATGCCGGAGATCGTGTGGACAGCCGGGGAGGTCGTTGCGTTGCGAGAGGCGTTGCGACTGAGTCGGATCGAATTCGCCCGCAAGCTGGGGGTCACTCGTCGAACGCTGGTCTCTTGGGAGACCGAACGGACAACATCTCTCCGAGCGGCCAGCCGACGGCTGCTCTATGGGGCACTTTCCGAGCTCGACACGGATCAGCGGGAGCGATTCGATGCGGCACTTTCTGCCGATCAAGGTGCATCAATCAGGTGCGAGTTCGACGGGAAGGAGGTCGGATCGGCTACTCGCGCGGCCTTTGTGGAAGGTCTACCGTTGAACATTGTGGAGCGACGAGAATTTGTTCGGCTGATGGGTATCGTCGCCGCTCAGATATCCGCACCCGCCGCGACCGAGAGCATGGTCATGGACAGGCCGATCTTGGGTCGAGCGGACCTTCAGGTTGATGAAGATGTCATAGGCAGCATCGAGGCGATGCTGGCGAAGGCTATGGACACTGACGATCAGTTCGGCCCCTGGCTTGTGCTTCGCTCGGTGTTGACTCAGCGGAGCCTCGTTGCGTCGCTGCTGCACGATTGTCCGTCGCAGTTGCGTCCGAAACTGCTGTCAGTGTTCGCAAACCTGACGCGGTTCGCTGGCTGGCTTTATTTCGACATGGGGGACTTGGCTTCCGCCTGCTCGTTTTACGAGGAGGCGCGCACCGCTGCCCACGAAGCCCGGGACGTGAAGTTAGCGGCATTCACGCTCTCGCACCTAAGTCATCTCGCCCTCTGGCGGGGCCACCCGCGGCTTGCGGTCGATCACGCCACGGCCGCATTGGACTGGGCACGACGGACCGATGATCGACTGCTAGTAGCAGATGCGACGGAGATGGCCGCTCGTGCCTATGCCGAAATCGGCGAGAAAACCGCCTGCCTTGCGATCTTGGACGAGAACTCGGCGGCGGTCGCCGATTCGGTCGGGCCGCATCAACCGGTGTCTTCGCTCGCCTATTTCTACGGTCCCGGTCTCAGCGCGGCAGCCCGAAGTCACTGCATGCGTCGGCTGGGCGATTCCACGAAAGCCGAAGCAGCAGCTCAGGAGTCGCTGAAACTGATCGATCCGACGTTTGTTCGCGACCGCGCGTTCTCGGTGCTAGAGCTCGGCAATGCCTACATCGTCCAGCGGGAAATCGAAGCAGCGTCGGCTGCGATCGCAGACGCCGCCAATCTGGCCAAGAAGAACCAGAGCGGCCGTCTGGTCGAAGCGCTGCGCAATGCCCGATCCGACTTGACTCCGTGGCAGGATTCGGTCACGGTTCGGGAGCTGGACCAGGAACTCGCAGCTCACGGTTTCCTCTGATCGGTAGCCCCAGCGTATAGAACGCAAGCAATTCGATAGGCGCGTTGGGCGGGAAGTATCGATATCCGACGGGTTCTGTTTCCGGTCGCCCGATCAGCGAGTGAACACCGGTCGCCCCGGGCAGCACCGAATATGCAACTCGCTGCTCAGGTCGATCGGCGAGCAGACATTGAATCACCTTCCGCCCGATGCCTTTCCGCTGCCAGTCCGGATCGACTGCCAGACCACTTATCAGGAAGGTTCGGTCGCCCGACTCCGCCGTGAACTCGGGCGGCAACGGCTCTACCTTGTCCCACCAGCCGTCTGCCGACTCGAGCGGATATCCATAGGCCGCGCCGATCACGACGTCGTCCATCTCGGCTGTCACCAGGACGAAACCTGGCCGGGCGAGTAGCGATGTGAGCACATCGTGGTGTCGCGCTGACTCCGCTGCGGACCACCGGTGCGGAGGAAGGGTGAATGCTCGATCGAACAGCGCACACACCGAGTCCGTCAACATCATCGCGCGCGGGGTGTCGCAGCGATTCACTTCTGGCAGGTCCACCACGTGTGCTCCCTCGCTCGCTTGATCACTCTATGCCGAAGCAGAATAGAAGCGGTCGGTAACATCCGCGATGACCTGTCGTCCGGACGGACTCTCCCTTCAATTGTGAAACGTGTTGCACCGAGGTGCCCTGCTGCCTCACCGGCGCGCTGCCTGCCGATGTACCTATCCGTCGCGGGTTGCGATGGTGCGCTGGAGCAGGATGAAGGCGAGTAGCAGGACGCCGATGAAGATCTTGGTCCACCAGGAACTCAGGGTGCCTTCGAAGCTGATGATCGTCTGGATTACGCCGAGGGTCAGTACACCGAGTACCGAGCCGAGGACGAATCCGGAGCCGCCGGTGAGCAGGGTGCCGCCGATGACGACCGCGGCGATGGCGTCGAGTTCCATGCCGACGGCGTGCAGGCTCCAGCCGGACAGGGTGTAAAGCGTGAACAGGATGCCCGCGAGTGCCGAGCAGAAGCCGCTGATCGCGTACACGGCGACCTTGGTCCTGGCCACCGGTAGCCCCATCATGAGCGCCGACTGTTCGTTGCCGCCGATCGCGTAGGCGGTGCGACCCAGTCGGGTGTAGTGCAGAACGACGAAGGCCACGGCGACGACTACCAGCGCGACGATCATGCCCACCGTCAGGAATACGTCCCCGCCGAGCCGGAATCGACGCTGCGCCAGATCCGTATACACGGGGTCGGTGATCGTGATCGAATCCGTGCTGATCACATACGCCAGCCCGCGTGCGAGGAACATACCGGCCAGCGTCACGATGAACGGCTGGATCTCGAAGTAGTGGATAACCGCGCCCATCGCGGCCCCGAAGAGCGTGCCGCCTACCAGCATGAGCGGCATGACCAGCAGCGGCGGCCACCCGTGCACGGTCACCAGCCACGCCGAGACCACCGTGGACAGGGCCAGCACCGCGCCTACGGACAGGTCGATGCCGCCGGTGAGGATCACGAAGGTTGTCCCGACGGCGAGGACGAGCAGAAAGGCGTTGTCTATGAACAGGTTCACGAAAACCTGCGGATAGCCGAACGCCGGATAGCGCATCACTCCGACGCCATAGATGATGGCGAACAGTGCCGCGGTCGCCAGCACCGGGATATATCGGCTGCGGTGCCCGCGCATCGTGGGGCGGCGCAGAGCAGGTCGGACGGCGCGGGCCTGGGTCAGCACGTTCATGTAGTCGCCTCCGTCGCTGTCGATGGAATGCTCCGTCGGGGTCGTCGGCGAAAGACCTTGGCGCGGAAGGCCGGTGACTGGATCAGGCAGACCGCGATCACCACGACCGCCTTGGAGACCAGCGTCGTCTCCGGTGGCACCCCGACGGTGTAGATCGTGGTGGTGAGCGTCTGGATCACCAGCGCCCCGAGGACGGTGCCGCCGAGCTGAAATCGCCCACCGGTCAACGCGGTACCGCCGATGACGACCGCGAGAATCGCATCGAGTTCGATCCACAGTCCGGCGTTGTTGCCGTCCGCCGCAGAGACATTCGAGCTGATCATCAGTCCCGCGATTGCGGCGCAGCACGCGCAGACCGCGTAGACGGCGACGATCAGACCACCGGCCCGGATGCCGACCAGACGCGCCGCCTCGGCATTACCGCCCACCGATTCCAGCAGCAGCCCGAGCGCACTGCGCCGCAACAACAACGCGAGCCCAGCGAACACTGCGGCGGCGACCAAGACGGGCACCGGCAGCCCGAGCAGATAGCCACCACCGATGACCTTGTACGGCGGACTGTTGATCGTGATGATCTGACCGGACGTAATCAGCTGTGCGACACCGCGCCCGGCCACCATCAGAATCAATGTCGCCACGATCGGCTGAATCCCGAAGCGCGCCACCAACACTCCGTTCCACAGTCCGAGCGCGACCGCCACGCCGAGCGCGATCAGCACCGCGACGGCGACGCCACCGGCATCGGCCTGATCCGGCATATTGCTGATGTGCAGACAGGCCAGCGCACCCGCGATGGCCACGACCGTGCCGACCGACAGGTCGATGCCGCGCGTCGCGATGACCAGCGTCATGCCGAGCGAGATCAGCACCAGTGGTGCGCCGTAGCGCAGGATATCGATCAGGCTGCCGTAGAGGTGTCCGTCCTGGATGCGGATCGAGAGGAACCCGGGCGTGAACGCGACGTTGACGATCAGCAATGCGATGAGCGCGGCCGCGGGCCAGAACAGGTGGTTCCGGATAATCGTCATGAAATCGCCCCGCTCGCAATGGTTTCGGTGAGGCGGTCCATGGTCAGGGTGGCATCGTTGACGAGTTCGGCGACCAGCCGCCGATCGCGCAGGATCGCCACCTTGTGACTGAGGCGCAGTATCTCCTCGAGTTCGGCGGAGATGAACAGCACCGACATGCCCTCCTCGGACAGTGAGATGACCAGCCGCTGAATTTCCGCCTTGGCCCCGATATCGATGCCGCGGGTCGGTTCGTCGAGGATCAGCAGTTTCGGCCGGGTGGCCAGCCAGCGGGCCAGCAGCACCTTCTGCTGGTTGCCGCCGCTGAGGAATTTCACCGGCGTATCCGGATCGGCCGGGACGATCCGCAGCGAGGTGATGTACCCGGCGACGAGTTCGTCGCGCTTGCGCGCCGACAGCGGCCGGGCCCAGCCGCGCGCGGCCTGGACCGCGAGCACGATATTGTCGCGCACCGACAGGTCGAGGATCAGGCCCTGGGATTTGCGATCTTCGGGACAGAAGGCGATCCGGTGGTCGATCGCGGCGCGCGGCGAGCGCAGTGCCGTCGGTGCGCCAGCCACGCGGAGATTCCCGGTGGACGCGCGGTCGGCGCCGAAGAGCAGGCGCGCCACCTCGGTGCGGCCGGAGCCGAGCAGCCCGGCCAACCCGACGACTTCGCCGTCCCGGACGGTGAGATCGAATGGCGCGACAGAATTGCGGCGCCCGCCGATCCCGGTGGCCTGCAACAGCGGATCGTGGCGCGCCACCACCGCCGGATCCGGCTTCTCGTGCTCGATCTCGTCGAGCGTGCGCAGCGCCGTGCCGAGCATGTGCGCGATGAGATCCTTCTGGTCCAGTTGTGCCACCGGATACTCGCCGACGAGAGTTCCGTTGCGCAGCACGGTTGCCCGGTCGCAGATCTCGAAGATCTGATCGAGGAAGTGGGTGACGAATCCGATCGCCACGCCATCGGCGGCGAGCCTGCGCATCATCGCGAACAGTTGCTCGACCTCACCGGTGTCCAGCGATGAGGTCGGCTCGTCCAGGATGAGGACCTTCGCATCCAGGTCGACGGCTCGGGCGATGGCGATGAGCTGTTGCACCGCAAGCGAATACGAGCCGAGTGGGGCCGCCACATCGATGTTCAGATGCAGTCTGGCCAGCAACCGGGCGGCCTCGCGACGCATCGCGGCGAATCGGATCAGACCGGCCCGCCGCGGTTCCCGTCCGATGTAGATGTTCTCCGCGACCGACAGATTCGGGCACAGATTCACCTCCTGATAGACGGTGCTCACCCCGGCCCGCAGCGCCTGCTGCGGGCCGGTGAAGCGCACCGGGCGACCGTCGAGTTCGATGATTCCGGCATCGGCGTCGTGGATTCCGGTGAGCACCTTGATGAGGGTGGATTTGCCCGCACCGTTCTCACCGACCAGTGCGTGTATCTCACCGGGGAACAGCCGCAGGTCCACCTCGGACAGCGCGGTGACCCCGGCGAAACGCTTGACGATGCCCGACATCCGAAGTGCGGGTGTGACAGTCGGTTCCGACATGCACTGCTCCGGCTCAGTACGTCCGGGTGGGCAGCGCGGCGGCGGCCTGGTCCTGGGTGTAGACGCCTTCGTCGGTGACGATCCGCTTGGGCGTCGGGTGACCCGCCACGACCTCCTTGGTGATCTCCATCAGCTTCGGGCCGAGCAGCGGATTGCATTCGACCACGACGTTGATCTTGCCGTCGGCCATGGCCTGGAAGGCATCTCGGGTCCCGTCGATCGAGATGATCTTGATGTCCTTACCCGGCTTCAGCCCGGCCTCCTCGATCGCCTGGATCGCGCCGAGCGCCATATCGTCGTTGTGCGCGTACAACACGTTGATGTCTCGGTGCGCGGCCAGGAATGCCTGCATCACCTCTTTGCCCTTGGCGCGGGTGAACTCCGCGGTCTGCGATGCGATGATCTTGAACTTCGGGTCGGCGCCGATGACCTCCTGGAAACCCTTCTTCCGATCCGTCGCGGGGGCGGATCCGGTGGTGCCCTGCAACTCGGCGATATTCACGGTGTCGTTCGAGTTCTTGGTCGCGTCGACGAGCCAATTCGCCGCCCTGCGGCCCTCTTCGACGAAATCCGAGCCGAGGAAGGTCACGTAGAGCGAGGTGTCGGCCGAGTCGACCGAGCGATCGGTGAGGATCACCGGAATCTTGGCGTCCTTGGCCTCCTTCAGGACGGTGTCCCATCCGGATGCGACGACGGGGGAGAAGGCGATGACGTCGACGCGCTGCTGAATGAAGGTGCGGATCGCCTTGATCTGGTTTTCCTGTTTCTGTTGGGCGTCAGCGAATTTCAGCTGTATTCCGGCGGCGGCCGCGGCGTCCTGGATGGATTTCGTATTCGCGGTTCGCCAACCGCTTTCGGCGCCTACCTGGGAGAACCCGAGTACGGTCTGGTCGCTTCCCGAACTGCCGCAGCCGATGGCCGTTGCTGCGGTGAGGACAAGTGCGCTGGCGGTGATCAGAAGCCTCTTCAACACGATCAGGCTCTCCCTTGAATTGTGAAACGTGTTGCACCGAGGTGCGGTTGCCCTGTTAGTGTTAGCGCTCACATTCTTCTAGTCAAGAGCTCTCGCGGCCGTAATCTGGTGGCGACGACTGGATATCGGTTGCCGAGGTCAGCGCGGTGGCTCAGGGTCGCAGTGTGGTCATCGGCCGTGTGAGCGTTAACCTGGGGGAACTGGGACGACGCTTTGGAAGGTGGGATGTGAGGGACAGGGACGGATTTGCCGCCGGGGACACCTCAACGGCGGTTCGGCCGACGGGCGCGCGCCCGGCGGTCATGACCGATGTCGCCAAACTCGCCGGAGTCTCCCATCAGACCGTGTCGCGGGTGCTCAACGGCAGCGCGAACGTACGCCCGGAGACCCGCGAGCGGGTATTGCGC
The DNA here is from genome assembly GCF_055584605.1 of Nocardia sp. NPDC102475. Taxonomy (NCBI): domain Bacteria; kingdom Bacillati; phylum Actinomycetota; class Actinomycetes; order Mycobacteriales; family Nocardiaceae; genus Nocardia; species Nocardia sp. NPDC102475. The sequence continues at coordinate 52,708 of NZ_JBVJLS010000022.1, forward strand.
GCCGTCGAACAGCTCGGCTACCGCCCCAACGCCATGGCCAGGGGGCTGGTCAGCAGGCGCTCGAATATGCTCGGCGTGGTCAGTTTCGACACCATCCTGTACGGCCCGGCGTGCACCCTGCTCGGCATCGAACGTGCCGCTCGCACAGCGGGTTACGGTGTCAGCATCTTCGCGCTGGAGACGGTGGACCGCTCCAGCGTGCTGGCGGCCGCGAACAGTCTGGCCGATCAGGGAGTGGACGGAATCATCGTCATCGCCCCGCAGATGGCCGCCGCCGCGGCGCTGCACAACCTGCCCGAACGCCTGCTGGCCGTCGCGGTCGAGGCCGGACAGGACAGTGGGTTGCCGTCGGTTTCTGTCGATCAGGTCGAGGGTGCCCGGCTGGCGGTGCAACATCTGCTCGATCTGGGGCATCGCACGGTATGGCAGGTCGCCGGACCCAGTGACTGGCTGGAGGCACGCGACCGCATCGAGGGCTGGCGACGCACGCTGGAGGCCGCGGGCGCGCCGATCCCCCCGGTGATCGGCGGGGATTGGAGTGCCCGCTCCGGATACGAAGCGGGCCTGCTGCTCGCCGCGCAGCCCGATGTGACCGCGGTATTCGCGGCCAATGACCAGATGGCGCTCGGCATGCTGCGCGCCTTCACCGAACGCGGTATCCGGGTGCCCGCCGACATCTCGGTGGTCGGTTTCGACGACATTCCGGAGGCCGCCTACCTTTCGCCGCCGCTCACGACCGTCCGGCAGGACTTCGACGAAGTAGGCCGTCGCAGTATGCGGATATTGTTGCGGCTCTTGGAATTCGACGGCACCACCGCCGAACCGGCATCGCCGTCGGTGGTGCCGACGCTGGTCACGCGCGACAGCACGGCGGCACCGGCCCAGCGGTGAAGGTTCAGGCGGCCGCGCGCTTCTTGTTGTAGACGTCGAACGCCACCGCGGCCAGCAGCACCAGGCCCTTGATGACCAGCTGCCAGTCGCTGCCGACGCCGAGCATCGACATGCCGTTGTTCATCACGCCCATTACCAGCGCTCCGACGATCGCACCCACGACCGTGCCGATGCCGCCGCTTGCCGACGCGCCACCGACGAATGCCGCGGCAATGGCGTCGAGCTCGAAGTTCTGTCCCGCCTTCGGAGTTGCCGCACCGAGCCGGGCCGCGAAGATGACACCCGCCAGCGCCGCGAGCATGCCCATATTCACGAAAACCCAGAACGTATTGGCCTTGGTATTCACCCCGGACAGCTGCGCGGCCTTCTCATTGCCGCCGACGGCGTAGATCCGCCGCCCGATCACCGAGCGGTTCATGACGAACGAATACAGCACGATCAGCACGATCAGGATGACGCCGATAATCGGAATCCCGTTGTAGGACGCCAATACGAAGCTGAATGCCAGGATGACCGCACCGAGCGCCACCAACTTCGCGATGAACAGCGAGCGGGGTCCGGCAGGCAGACCGTAGGAGTGTCGGCGTTGGCGCACCCGCCACTGCGACCACACCAGGGCCGCTACCGCGAGCACGCCTATGAGCAAGGTCAAACCGTTCAGCTCGCCGACGCGCAGCCGTATCGCGATTCCGTTGAACCCGGCGAACTGAACGGCATGCAGCGGTACCCAATTCGGAAGATATCCGGCCGCGATATTCACGAAGCCCTGCGGGAACGGCCCGATCGACTGACCTTTGAGCACCAACTGCGCCAGACCACGGAACAGCAGCATGCCGCCGAGAGTGACGATGAATGCCGGAATCTTGACGTAGGCGATCCAATATCCTTGCCATGCACCGATGGCCGCGCCCATCGCGACGGCCGCCAGCACGACCAGCGGCCACGGCCAGTGCCACTGCACGATGGCGATACCGGTCACCGCGCCGACCAGCGCGCACAGTGATCCGACCGATAGGTCGATGTGCCCGTTGATGATCACCAGCATCATCCCGATGGCCAGCACCAGGATGTAGCCGTTCTGCAGGATGACATTCGTGACATTGAGCGGCGTCAACAGGCTGACGCCGTCGGAAAGCTTTGCCGTGGTGAGGATTTGGAACAGCAGCGTGATCACCACGAGCGCAACGATCATGCCGTACTGGCGCACATTGCCGCGCAGGGTGCGACGCAGCGCTGCGAGCGCGCCGACCTGTTTCTGCTCGACGGCCTTCGCGATGACCTCCGCGGAGTCGTCGTCTTCCAGTTTGTCCAGCAACGTCATTCGGGTACCGCCTCGGCTGTGGCGGTGCCGCGCGTCATCAGTTTCATGACAGCCTCCTGTGTGGCTTCGTGTTTCGGAAGCTCCCCGGTGATGCGACCCTGGCTCATCGCGTAGACGCGGTCACACAGGCCCAGTAGTTCCGGCAGTTCCGAGGAGATGATCAGCACGCCCTTCCCGGCGGCGGCGAGCTGGTGGACGATCAGATAGATCTCGTATTTTGCGCCGACGTCGATACCGCGGGTCGGCTCGTCGAGGATCAGCAGATCGGGTTCGGTGAAGATCCATTTGCCGAGTACGACCTTCTGCTGGTTTCCGCCGGAGAGGTTGCCCACCTTCTGGAATACCGTCGGCGTCTTCACCGTCAGCCGGGTGCGCAGGCGCTCGGCTTCGACGATCTCGCGGTGGGTGTCGATGACGGTGTGCCGGGAGACCGCGGGAAGATTGGCCAGGGTGATATTGCGCCGGATGTCTTCATCGAGGATCAATCCGTATTGCTTGCGGTCCTCCGAGACATAGGCGATCCCCGCGCCGATCGCATCGCGCACCGACGAAACTCGCAGTACCGCACCATCTTTGCGGATCGTGCCGCGAATATTGCGGCCGTAGGACCGGCCGAAAACACTCATCGCCAATTCCGTGCGCCCGGCACCCATCAATCCGGCGATACCGACGATTTCACCGCGCCGTACGTTCAGTGCGGCGTCCCGTACGATCCGGCGATCGGCAACGGTCGGGTGATCGACATTCCAATCGGCGATCTCGAAGAACACCTCGCCGATCTGCGGATCCGTCCGCGGCGGGAACCGGTGGTCGAGATCGCGCCCGACCATCCCCTTGATAATGCGATCCTCGGTGACCTCCGCGGTCGCCGCATCCAGGGTCTCGATGGTGCGGCCGTCGCGCAGCACGGTGATCGAATCCGCGACCTCTAGCACCTCATTGAGCTTGTGCGAGATAAGGATCGAGGTGATGCCCTGTTCGCGCAGTTGCCGCAGCAGCGCGAGCAGGCTCGCGCTGTCGGTCTCGTTGAGCGCCGCGGTCGGTTCGTCGAGGATGAGCAATCGCACCTGTTTGGACAGCGCCTTCGCGATTTCGACGAGCTGCTGTTTACCGACACCCAAAGCGGCGACCAGGGTTTCGGGATCCTCGACGAGACCGACCTGCCGCATCAGCAGCATCGCCTGCCGATTGGTCTCGTGCCAGTCGACGGTCCAGCTGCGCAGCCGTTCATTGCCGAGGAAGATATTCTCCGCGATCGAAAGCTGCGGCACCAGCGCCAATTCCTGGTGGATGATCGCGATCCCGGCCGCCTCGCTACCGCGAATATCCTTGAACGCCACATCGGTACCGTCCATGCGGATCTGTCCGCTGTAGGAGCCGTGCGGGTAGACGCCGCTGACCACCTTCATGAGCGTCGATTTGCCCGCGCCGTTCTCGCCGACCAGCGCGTGGATTTCGCCGTCGGCCACCGCGAAATCCACCGCGTCGAGCGCTTTTACACCCGGGAATTCCATGGTGATTCCGCGCATTTCGAGAATGTGTTTGGTCATGGGCTGTGTCCTTTTCTGCATGCCCGAGGGGCCCTCCGTGGTTACGCAGGCTGCCTCCTCCGGGCCCTGACTCGGCCATGCGGGCATTCCCGGTCGTCAGGCGAAGTCGCGCTCGGAGTAATAGCCGGAGTCGATGAGCACCTTCCGGTAGTTGTCCTTATCGACCGAGACCGGCTGCAGCAGATACGACGGCACCTTCTTGGCGCCGTTGTCGTAGGAGGTGGTGTCGTTGGTTTCCGGGGTGCCGCTGGTCAAGATCGCATTGACCATCTGCACGGCGCGTTTGGCGAGGTCACGGGTGTCTTTGAAGACGGTCATGGTCTGCTCGCCCGCGATGATCGACTTCACCGACGCCTTCTCGGCATCCTGACCGGTGACGACCGGCATCTTCTTATCGCCCCTGCCGTACCCGACCGCCTTGAGGGCCGAGACGATGCCGATACTGAGGCCGTCGTAGGGGGACAGCACGGCATCGATATTCGTGGTGGAGTAGTTGGCGCTGAGCAGGTTCTCCATCCGGGACTGGGCGGTGGCGCCGTCCCAGCGCAGCGTGGTCACCTGATCGATGGCGGTCTGCCCGGAGCGGACCACCAGCTTGCCGGAGTCGAGATAGGGCCGGATCACCGACATGGCGCCGTTGAAGAAGTAGTAGGTGTTGTTGTCGTCAGGGGAACCGGCGAACAGTTCGATCGAGAACGGGCCCTTGCCATCCCGCAGCCCGAGCCGGTCCACAATGTAATTCGCTTCCAGCACACCGACTTTGAAGTTGTCGAAGGTAGCGTAATAGTCGACATTCGCGGTGTCGCGGATGAGCCGGTCGTAGGCGATCACCGCGATCTTGTTCGTCTTTGCCTGCTGCAATACGCCGGTGAGCGATTTGTTGTCGATCGCCGCGATCACCAGTGCCTTGACGCCCCGGGTGATCATGTTCTCGATCTGCGAAACCTGCGTTTCGATGACGTCTTCGGCGTACTGCAGATCGGTGTCGTAGCCGAGGTCCTTGAACTGCTTGACGATATTGTTGCCGTCGGCGACCCAGCGTTCGGAGGATTTCGTCGGCATGGCGATGCCGATCATGCCGCCGGCCGCGGACGAATTCCCGCTGTCCTCAACGGAACACGCGGCGGCGGCCAACAGCGCGGCGACACCGGCAGCGCCGGCGAAGAGTCCGCGTCGGTTGATAGTGGGCATGGGCACAACTCCTTGACTAGACCTGGACGAACTCGATACCGGCGAGCTGACAGAAGACCTGCCAGTCGGCGGCGTGGTGGCCGATATTCATGACCTGGTGATGCGGCCCGCCCGCGGTGAGCCAGCCGTCCATGCAGGCCCGAACGCCGCTCGCGGGGCGGAACTGGCCGTAGGGCATCTCCAGCGCGGGTAGTTCCTGGCTGTCGAGCACAGTGCCCTCCGCCACCACCAGCCGGAACTTTTCGCCGCCGAGCGAAACCAGACAGGCCAGCGTCGCGGGCCCCGGCCGGTAGCGGAACAGGAAGGTGGGCGGCTCGTCGAGCTTGCCGATGCCGAGCTCGCGCCGGATCAGTCGAACCGGCTCATCGGTGCGCGCGATCCGCCAATTCCCCTCGCCCATATGGCTCATCAGGATCGAGTCGGAGGGGAAGTCCATCGCATACATCTCGGTGAAATGGCCGTCGCCGATCAGCTGATGGCCCGCGTAGACCATGGCGGCTGCCATCGCATCGCCTTCGGCGCCATAGCCGTACCCCTTGGCCATCAGACTCGATGCCGCGGCCAGTGGCAGCCGCTGGAACCGGCCGTCCTCGCCGATCGCGTCGAAATGCGTCGAGTACGCACCGTAGCCGCGATCGGTGAGAATGCGTTCGATGGCGATCTGCATCCGGGCGTGGTCTTCGCGTTCCGCACCGGTCAGTGCCGGATCGATCGCGAATTCCCGGTCCTCCCAAGCCATCAGCGCCGCCACGTCCTCATCGGTCACCGCCTGGCTGCCGCGGTAGAGGTCACCGGGTGCGACGAAGCTGATCTCCGGGCCGAGCGCCCGCAACAGCGCGTTCTCGTCGACGCGGATGTCGCCCATATCGTTCATGGCATAGCCGAATACGCCGACCTTCAACGACCGCCATGCGGTGACCGCGCGCGCGGCGCGTGCCCAGCGATCAACGCGCACAGCGAATTCCGGTGTGCGCCAATCGTCGGTCACTACGGTGAACGGGCGGTCGGCGCGGACCATCGCATTCGCGGTGTCCTGAGCACCATGGATGCCCTGGTTGTAGGTCATATCCGCCATATCCCAGGCGGGGGTGACAGCTGGCTCGGGCTGAATATTGGCCAGTAGCACCGGAAGCCGGTTCTCGTTGAACAACCGCGCCACCCGCATCGCCGGGCCGTAGGTGAGCATCACGACCATGACGCCGTCGAGATCGGCATTGACGAATTCGCGCATGACCGCCTCGGCGTCACGCCGGTCCTTGACGGGGCGTCCGACGGTCCAGTCGGCGAGATCGGCGAGTTGTTCGGCGATCTCGTGGGCGTAGCGGTCCTGGCGCTCGGCGATGCCCGGGATCATGTCGTCGTAGAGGGCCTGCATGATGCCGAGTAGGCCGATGCGTGGTTTCGGGTTCATCGAGGACGTACTCCTTTGTCGGCGGCCGGAAATCAGTGCTGGCCGTATACGTTCTGGTAGCGGTCGTGCAGGCTGTCCACATCGGCCTGCGCGAGGGGGACCGGTTCACCGAGTTGGCGCGCGATATGCACGGTGCGAGCCACGTCCTCGCACATGACGGCCGCCTTGACCGCGGCGCGGGCGTCGCGCCCGACCGCGAAGACGCCGTGATTGCGCATCAGGACGGCGGGGGAGCGGTGGCCCGACAGCGTCGCGACCACACCCCGGCCGATATCGTCGTTGCCGATGAGCGCGAAGGGGCCGACCGGAATTTCGCCGCCGAACTCATCGGCCATCGCGGTCAGCGTGCACGGAATCGGTTCCGCGCGTGCGGCCCACGCGCTCGCGTAGGTCGAATGGGTATGCACCACACCGCCCACCTCGGGCATCGCCCGGTAGATGTAGGCGTGCGCGGCGGTATCGCTGGACGGTGACAGATCGCCCTCGACCAGCTTGCCGTCGAAATCGCAGACCACCATCGAATTCGGGGTGAGTTCGTCGTAGGACACCCCGCTCGGCTTGATGACCAGCAATTCCTCCCCGGGTACCCGGGCGGAGACATTGCCCGCGGTCCACACCACCAGCCCCCAGCGCAGTAGTTCTCGATGCAGATCGACCAGTTGCTCACGCAGGCCGGTAATGGCGGTTCGCTCACTCATGCGGTGGCGACTTCCCTTCGTGCGTCGTTACGGATGCGCCGCAGCCGGTGCAACACCTCGGTGCCGCCGCGGCCGAAATGGTCGTGCAGGGCCTGGTATTCGGCGTAGATGGCGTCGTAGGCGGCGGCGCGGTCGGGATCGGGGAGGTAGGCATTCCGGTGGACTCGGCCCATCGCCTTGGCGGCGGCACGGACATCGGGGTAGGCCCCGGCGGCGACAGCGGCATGGATGGCCGAGCCGAGCGCCGGGCCCTGATCCGAGCCGATGATCGACAGCGATAGCCGCGTCACATCGGCATAGATCTGCATCAGCAACGAGTTCTTCAGCAGGCCACCGGCGATCACGAGCTCGCGAACGGGAACGCCTGCGGCATTGAAGGTTTCGATGATGGTGCGGGTGCCGAAGGCGGTGGCCTCCAGCAATGCGCGATAGATGTCCTCGGGTTTCGTCGCAAGGGTGAGGCCGACCAGGATCCCGGACAGGTCGTGGTCGACGAGCACCGAGCGGTTTCCGCTGTGCCAGTCCAGCGCGACCAGGCCGTGCTCACCGACCCGCTGCCGCTGCGCCAACTCACTCAAATATGCGTGGGCGTCCATGCCGAGCGCGGCGGCCTCGGCGTGATAGCGCCCCGGCAGCGACGAGTCGACGAACCACGCGAAGATATCGCCGACCCCACTCTGCCCCGCCTCGTATCCCCAACTGCCACTGATGATTCCGCCATCCACCACCCCGCACATCCCAGGCACCTCGGCGAGGTGATCACTGTTCATGACATGACAGGTGGAGGTGCCCATCACCGCGAGCAACTGCCCATTCTCGACAGCCTGCGCGGCGGGCGCGGTGACATGCGCGTCGACATTGCCCACCGCGACCGCGATCCCGGGCCGCAGCCCCGTCCATCCCGCTGCCCGCTCGGTCAGGCCACCGGCACGGCCTCCGAGCGGGGACAGCGGGTGGACCAGCTTGCCGACGGCGAAGTCGGCGAAGTCCGGATTCAGCGCAGCGAGGTAGTCGCGGCTGGGCCAACCACCGTCCTGGTGAATTCCCTTGTAACCGGCCGTACAGACGTTGCGCGTCTCCGTGCCGCACAGCTGCCAAACGATCCAGTCCGCCGCTTCGATGAAACGCTCGGCCCGGGCATAGGTCTCCGGATCCTCTTCCAGCATCTGCAGCGCCTTGGCGAACTCCCATTCCGCCGAAATCTTGCCGCCATACCGATTGATCCACGGCTCGGCCCGTTCGTGGGCGAGGGTATTGATCCGATCCGCCTGCGCTTGCGCCGCATGGTGTTTCCACAACTTCGGATACGCATGCGGCCGACCAGCGAACTCCGGCACCCGACACAACGGCGTCCCGTCGGTAAGCGCGGGCAGCACCGTGCATGCGGTGAAATCCGTTGCGATCCCGATGACATCAGCCGGGTCGACCCCCGAGTCGGCCAGCGCCTCCGGCACCGCCGTTCGCAAAACATCGAGGTAGTCCTCGGGATCCTGCAACGCCCAATCCGGCGGAAGCTCAACGCCCGTCACAGGCAGGACGCGATCGATGACCCCATGCCGGTATTCGCTTACCGCACTACCGAACTCGACCCCATCCCGCACTCTGACAACAAGTGCCCGTCCGGACAACGTCCCGAAGTCGACACCGACCACATACTCGTCCGCCACTGTGACGCTCCTAACAATGTTAACGCAAACATTGTTAGCGCGAACATTTGCCCCGTGTCAAGGACTCACCGGTTTAGTGCGTTGTGATCGCTCACGTCGAGCCGAGTCCACGGCATCCGCTCTTTGGCGATGAAGCACTCGCCGATGTGGCGGACCGGTCAGGTTGGCGACATGACGATCGGGGGCGTGGTTCTCGCGAGCGAGGCATTCCTGCGTGCATGTCACGACCGGACACCGGGGGCGGCGGCGCGGTTCGTGCGCGAGAATCCTTTGCCCGATGGCCGAACGACGTACCAGCTGGTGGCGGGACGGATCGCGGATGCACGGCGAGTGCTCGATCTCGGATGCGGCGACGGTTCGTTGCTGGCAGTGCTCGCCGGCCCGGGTGCTGACTGCCACTCGCATGCCGACGAACCACCCGTTTGTTTTCGACAGCGTGCTAGCGGACGGTGCCGATCTTGCAGGCCGGGGCAGGTCCGTTGTTGTTTGGGTGCAGCGGAATTCGAACCCCGGTCGCTGGTGTGTAAGCCCCAGCAAGCCGGTCCGTCTCGAGATTTCGGCAGAAGTGCGGCTGTGCGCCCCATGAGTCCTCCGGCGGGTCACGGTGCGGCCCACCATGACCCGCCGGAGGTGGTGTTCAGGAGCGGACGAAGCGCAGCAGTGCCTCGTTGACCTCCGCGGCGTGGGTCCACAGGAGCCCGTGCGGGGCTCCCTCGACCTCGACGTAATCGGCCTCCGGGAAGGCCTCGTGGAAGGGGCGTCCGGTCGCGTCGATCGGCAGGATGTTGTCCTTGGTGCCGTGCAGGATCAGCGCGGGCTTGCCCGAGGCGCGGACCGCGGCGACGTCGTCGCGGAAGTCCTCGATCCAGGAGGAGACGACCGCGTAGGCGGCTACCGGCGCCGAGACGGTCGCGGTGTTCCAGCTGGCGGTGACGGCCTGCTGGCTGATCCTGCTGCCGAGCGTCTCGCCGAGGTTGTAGAAATCCTCGTAGAACTTGGTGAACCAGGCGAACCGGTCGGCGCGGGCGGCCTCGGCGATACCGTCGAAGACCTCCTGCGGTACACCGGTCGGGTTGTCGTCGCGACGCACCAGGAACGGTTCCAGTGAGGCGAGGAAGGCGAGCTTGGCGACACGCTCGTGGCCGTACCTGTTGACGTAGCGGGCGAGTTCGCCGGTGCCCATGGAGAAGCCGACGAGGATCACCTCGCGCAGGTCGAGGGTCTCGAGCAGCGTGTTGAGGTCGGCGGCGAAGGTGTCGTAGTCGTACCCGGTGCCGACCTTGCTCGACTGTCCGAAGCCGCGGCGATCGTAGGTGATGACGCGGTAGCCGGCGGCAATCAGCTCGCGGGACTGCCGCTCCCAGCTGTGGCCGTCGAGTGGGTAGCCGTGGATGAGCACGATCGGCTGGCCGGTCCCGTGGTCTTCGTAGTAGAGCTCGATCGGTGTGCTGTTCTCGGTTCCGACGGTGATGGTGGCCATTGCCATCCTCCTGAAATCAGCTGGAGAACGGTCGTTCTCCGGACTGTGCACTACGCTAGAGAACGCACGTTCTCAGCGCAAGGGGAATGACCATGATCGACGACACAGCAGCTCGGGAACGCGTGCTGGAAGCAGCCGACCGACTCTTCTATGCGCGCGGAGTCCAGTCCGTGGGCATGGACGCGGTCCGAAGCGACGCGGGGATATCCCTGAAACGGATCTACTCCCTGTTCCCCTCCAAGGACGACCTGATCGTCGGTGTCCTGCACCGCCGCAGGGCTCAATGGAACGTCGGCATCGCCGCCAGCGCCGAGAACGCGGTCACCGCACGCGAGAAGGTCCTGTCCGTCTTCGACTTCCTCGACACGTGGTTTCGCCAGCCGGACTTTCACGGCTGCGCCTTCATCAATATTTTCGGCGAACTGAGCGCCGGCTCGCCGAACGTCACTCGCGCCGTGCACGAACACAAAGACGGCTTCCAGCGATACCTCGCTCAACTGGTCCACGACGCGGGCGCCCCCGAGGCCGTCGCTGCGCAGATCGCGATCCTCGTCGAAGGGGCCCAGACCACCGCCGCCATCGCAGGGCAACCTGACGCCGCCGCCCACGCCCGCGCTGCCGCCGCAACCCTCCTCGACGCCGCCTGCGGTTCTTAGCTATCGAGTCTGTGCTGCTCTCCGGCCGCTTGCGGTCGCCGGTCGCGGCGTGGGCGACGGTGAGTAGCGGCGTGAGCCACGCCGCTACTCGCGGAAAACCGCTATGGCCGAACAGATTTCGGCCGAAGGCGTGGTGCGGACTACCGCGCGGCGGCCGCGGGAACGGCGGCGCGATCCTGCGCGCGCAGCTGCGGGTAGGTCGGGTACTCGATGCCCGAGATGTATTGCACCGTCCGCACTACCTGGCACGAATAGCCGAATTCGTTGTCGTACCAGAGGTACAGGATCGCGGTGTCGCCGTCGATGATGGTGGCATTGGCATCGACGATGGATGCCGCGCGGGATCCGATGAAATCGCTGGAAACCACATCGGTGGCCGCGGTGTAGTCGAGGTTGCGGCTCAATGGTCCGGACAGCGATACCTGGCGCAGGTACTCGAGCACTTCGCTCTTCGTGACCGCCCGCTCGAGCTGCAGGTTCAGGATCGCGACCGAGACGTCCGGGGTGGGAACGCGAATCGAGTTGCCGGTGATTTTGGCCTTGAAGTCCGGCATCGCCTTCGCGACCGCGGATGCGGCGCCGGTTTCGGTGAGCACGAGATTGAACGGCGCGGAGCGACCACGACGGTCGGCCTTGTGGAAGTTGTCCAGCAGATTCTGGTCGTTGGTGAACGAATGCACCGTCTCCACGTGACCGCGGACGATGCCGTACTCGTCATCCATCGCCTTGAGCGGCGGCACGATCGCGTTGGTCGTGCACGAAGCGCACGAGTAGATCTGCTCGGACAGATCGAGGTCGCGGTGGTTGACGCCGTGCACGATATTCGGAACGTCGCCCTTGCCCGGGGCGGTGAGCACGACCTTCGCGATGCCGGGCCGCAGGTGCTGCGACAGGCCCTGACGGTCACGCCATTTACCGGTGTTGTCGATCAGGATCGCCTCGTTGATCCCGAACTCGGTGTAGTCGATCGTCGTCGGATCATCGCTGTAGATGAACTTGATGACGTTGCCGTTGGCGATGATCGTGTCGTTCTCGGTGTCGACCTTGATCGTGCCATTGAACTGGCCGTGCACCGAATCCCGCCGCAGCAGCGACGCCCGCTTGGCCAGATCCTCCTCGCCGCCCTTACGCACCACCACGGCCCGCAGGTTCAGCCCGTTGCCGGACCCGACCTTCTCGATGAGCAGGCGAGTGACCAGACGACCGATCCGGCCGAAGCCGTACAGCACCACGTCCCGCGGTCCCTGCGGCTCGGCCTTGTTGCCGTCGGTGACATCGGCCAACACTGCGGCGGTGAACTCGGGAATCGACAGCCCGCGATCGTCGGTGCGATAGGCCATCACCAACCGGCCGAGGTCGATCTTGCACGGCCCCAGATCCAACGCGCTGAGCACTTCGAGGAACGGCAGCGTCTCCTCGATCGACAGTTCCTCACCCTCGATCTGCCGCGCGAACCGGTGTGTCCGCAGAATGCTGATCACCGATTTGTTCACCAGCGACCGGCTGTGCAGGAGGATGGTCACCCCCTTCTCGCGATACAGCCTGCCAATGATCGGAATCATCGCCTCCGCCGAAGCCTCGTGAGCGTTCCAGCGGTCAAGATGGTCGTTCGTCAACACAAGCCCCTCGGCGTTCCTCGATCTGTACGAGAATCGATGCTATCCAGGGCCGCGCCATCACAAGGCCCCGATACCCAGTTGTGAGGTCGGCGTCCGTGTACCTTCGCGCCAGCGGCGACGCAGGCGGGCGGCAAGGGCTGGGCCGGGCTCGACCCGCGGTGACGATGGCGCCGGTCTGAAGCATCGGCCCGGTTGCTAGCCCGGTGCCGGCACCGAGTTCGACGACCTGGGGTGCCGCGACGCAGCGCGCGGCGTGGAGTCGTTGCTATAGCGCGGCCGGTTGGCGGCGCGATCGTAGACCTCGGCGTGGGGATGGAAGCGCAGCGGTTCGAGCATCGAGCATCGTAATCGGTTCGCTGTCGGACGGGCCTTTCGTGCGATATGGCCCAGGCCTCCGAGTGGTGTTGGACGGCCGGATTCACGAAGTTGATCGTATGGCTCAGAGGTACGCTGAAGTTGCTAGAGGTTTGTTGGCGGATTTCTGGACACGATCCGCGCACTCGCACCGGTGGCGGGGCAGTGCCCGGCCGCGTACTTGCCGGCTCGAGCGTGGCTGGGAAATCGCGCGCCGACGATAGCGCCGGTTCTCGACTGCCGGCTTGGCTGAATCAACTAGTGGGCCACCCGCTCGCGGGCGAGGGTTGGAATGCAAGCAAGTACACCGTTTGCCAGTCGGGTGGTCACGGGACGGCACAATGGATGACACGGCAGTGAGCGGCGGGGACGCCACGCGGGGGTCAGCGGAGACGTTCGGACGCTATCGGCTTCTGTCGCTGCTGGGTCAGGGCGGCATGGGCCAGGTGTGGCGGGCGCATGATTCGCTGACCAACCGGGTGGTGGCGCTCAAGGTGTTGCCCGAGCGCTTCGCCGATGACGAGCAGTTGCGCGAGCGGTTCCGACGGGAATGCCGGGCGGTAGCGCAGTTGACCGAGCCGCATGTAATCCCCATCCACGACTTCGGCGACATCGACGGTCGGCTCTATCTGAATATGCGCTTGATCGAGGGCACCGACCTGCGCAAGGTGATCACGCAAGAAGGGGCCTTGCCGCCGCGGCGAGCAGTGGCGATCATCGCGCAGGTGGCCGGCGCGCTGCAGGCGGCCCACGACGCCGGGCTGGTCCACCGCGATGTCAAACCCACCAACATCCTGCTAGGGGCCAATGAGTTCGCCTCCCTGATCGACTTCGGGATCGCCCACGCCGCCGACGACCGTACGCTGACCACGATCGGCGAGACCATCGGCACCATCGCCTACATGGCGCCGGAGGAAATCGGCTCGGAGATCAAGGCCGATGCCCGAGTGGACGTATACGCGTTGACGTGCGTGCTGTATGAGTGCCTGACCGGCCGGCCGCCGTTTGCGAGCGCAGCGGGGGTGCAGGGTGTGATCGCCCATCACCTGCACACCCCGCCGCCGCGTCCCAGCACCACCACACCCGATGTACCGCCTGCGTTCGATGCGGTCATCGCCAAGGGAATGGCCAAAAACCCCGACAAGCGTTACCAGACCGTGCGCGAGCTGGCCGCGGCGGCCTGTGCCGTGGTAGACGATTCCGCGGTCAGCACCACCGGGGGCGTGGCTGCGCACCATGCGCCGCGAATCAGATTGTCGCCCAAGACCGCCGGGCTGCTCGCCGCCGCGGTCGCGGTTACGGTGGTGGCCGCCGTAGCTGTCGTCATTGGTGTCCAACGGGAATCCGGCGGCGGTGGCAACGCGCCCCCACCTATCGCCGGGGCCTATTCGCCACAGACTTCTCTGCCGTTCACCGACGTAACCCTCCCCACTGGTGTGGCGGTCGACACGAAAGGCAACGTCTACATCACCGACATGGGTAACGATCGGGTGATGAAATTGGCGGCGGGCGCGTCGGCGCCGACCCCGCTGCCGTTCACCGGCCTGAAGAATCCCCAGGATGTGGCGGTCGACAGTGCGGGCAACGTATACGTCAGCGACACGAGTAACGATCGGGTGATGAAATTGGCGGCGGGCGCGTCGGCGCCGACCCCGCTGCCGTTCACCGGCCTGAAGGATCCCCATGGTGTGGCGATCGACAGTGCGGGAGATGTATACGTCGCTGACCGGGGTAATGATCGGGTGTTGAAATTGGCGGTGGGCGCGGCGGCGCCGACGGCGCTGCCGTTGACAGGGCTCCAAGGTCCCGATGGTGTGGCGGTCGACACGGCGGGCAACGTATACGTCACCGAATTGGGTACCGAGCAGGTGACGAGGTTGGCGGTGGGCGCGTCGGCGCCGACCATGTTGCCGTTCACCGGGCTCAAAGATCCCCAGGCTTTGGCGGTCGACACAGCGGGAGACGTATACGTCGTCGACTGGGGCAACAAATGGGTGGTGATGTTGGGGGCGGGCGCGTCGACGCCGACCCCGCTGCCGTTCACCGGCCTGAAGAATCCCCAGGGTGTGGCGGTCGACACGGCGGGAGCCGTATACGTCACCGACCTGGGCCCCGATCCAGTGGTGAAACTCCCGGTCGGCTGAGTCGAGCAGTACCGCGGCGCATCAGCGGTGTGGCTGTCAGCGCATTGCCGCTAACGGCGAGACCGAGCGGGTCGGGTCGATGGGGCGTTCATGACGGTGTTCCACCATGATTCGAGGGGGCTGGGTTCGGGCCAGTGCACCACCGGTGTGCCATCGAGATCAGTTGTGTCCGTGCGTGTTCGACGCTCGGGAAGGTCTGCCGAAACCCGGCCGGGGGTTGGGAGTGTTGCTGTCACGAGGGATGTCTCCGATCATGCGGCGCGGTCGCGGCACGGTGTACTGCGGCCGGCTCGGTGCGTGATGTCGAGGCGCGTGGCGTCGATATGTGGGCCGCGTGGTTTGGTGCGGGGGCCGGGGTAGGTGAGGACCTGGGTGGCTTCGGGGCCGCGGGCGGTGTCGGTGGCGGTGAAGACGACCGGTTGCCCGGCGGTGAGGGTTTTGTAGCCGGGGGTAGCGATCACGCGGTAGTCGACGAACACCGCGTCACCGATGTCGGGGGTGAGGAACCCGAAGCCTTTCTCGGCGTTGAACCAGGCGACGTGGCCGTGTTGCCAGCGGAAGTCCGCGCCGGTGTGGATGTGGGGGTGGATGGGCTCAGTAGGTGAGGATGTCGTGGTCATCGGCGGGTGGGGTGATCCAGGCTTGGTCGATGCGGTCGGTGATATCGGCCATGTCGAAGGCGGCACGGATGCGTTCGGCCAGCGGGTGCAGCGCGCTGGTGTCCAAGCCGATATCGCGATCGGTGTCGTCGACAGGGATGTTCTGGTCGGCGCGGTCGAGGTCGCCGCCGGCTGCGAATGTGGTCATGACACTTGGCCTCCTCCGACGTAGTCGCGGGGTCGATCATCCGGCGAACGGGCCGGGCGGGCCCGGAACAATAGTGCTGACCGGGCCCACCCGTAGATGGAAGGATCTGTGACGTGCTCGCGGACGGGCGCGACGCGGTTTCTGCCTGCTTGCCACACCAGGTGGTTGTGCACGCCCGGCCAGGGCCACCCCGGTCGAACCGGGAGTCCTCGGGCTGCGGGTCTGTGCTGGTGGGCAGGCTTCGGGCCACGCGTTCCACCCGGTGAGAACGATTTTCTTGCTGTAGGACGGGCATCACCTCGCTCTCATCGCTGGTAATCATGCTGCCGGGACAACGGGCCCGCGATCGCCGGAGGGCTTCGCTGGGTGGCCCGCCTGGTCGTGGGCCAGCGGCCACGTAACCGGGCGAAGTATTCGCAGTCCACTGGCCGCAACCGGGGCCCCGGCTTGGGCACCGGGACCGGCGGGGTGCCCGGTGCTCGCGCGAGGGCGTCGCGCAGGACCTGCTCGACCTCGGCGAAAAGCTGCTCGAGGTCGGGATCGAGATCGAGCAACACGGCGTCGAGCGGTTCAGTGCCGGACAGGCTCGAGTTGGTGTAGGTCATGACGCTGCCTCCTATAAGGAAGCGCCGGGCCGGGTGCTCAGGCGTTGATGGCTTGGCGCTCGTGATCGTGGCGGGCGATCTCGATCTTGCGGGGTTTGGCCTTCTCCGCCACCGGGATCACCAAGCGCAGTACCCCGTCGCGGTAGTCGGCGCGGATCGCGTCGGTGTCGAGGTTCTCGCCCAGAAACAGTTGGCGGGCGAACACTCCGCGGGTGCGTTCGGCGGCGATCATCGACCGCTGCGAGTCCAGCTCTTGTCGCGAAGCCCGCACTGTCAGCACGTTGCGTTCGATATCCAGATCCAACGAGTCCGGGTCGATGCCGGGCAGATCGAGTTCCACGAAGAACTCGTCCCCCTCACGCCAGGCGTCCATCGGCATCGCAGCCGGCCGTGCCGGTGTGCCGAACACCTGCTGGGTCAAACGATCCAGATCACGGAAGGGATCGGTGCGCATCAGCATGGTCGCCACCTCCAACTCACTCCAATCTTCATTGTCAAGGCAGATAACCTATGTCATCTGGCATAGATTTGTTTTAGCACTCGATGCCGAAGAGCGCAAGAACCTAAAATAGAAAATCTGATAGGACATCGGAGGTAAGGAAGAGGTATGCCGCCACGCTCGCATCCCGGGTCGCATCTGCCCGATCCCGCGCAGGCCGTCTACGGGATATCGGTCACCGCGGAGCTGGCCGGTATCGGGATCCAGACCCTGCGCCTGTACGAACGCCACGGGCTGCTCATTCCCGCCCGCAGCGAGGGCGGCACCCGCCGCTACAGCAGCGACGACCTCGCCCGCCTGTACCGCATCACCGCCCTGGCCGCCTCCGGGATCAACCTGGCCGGCATAGCGCGCATCCTCGATCTCGAAGACGTAAACGCCGACCTCCGCGCCGACAACGACCGCCTGCGACACCACACCACGACACCGGACCGAGCCACGGCCCTCGACGCAGGCGACCGCGAGAACTGACAGCCATCCGAGATGGTGTCCCGCTTGCCTGGGGAGGCCGCGTGCTCCACGTAACGAGCGTGGAGCAAGGGGGCTCAGAAATGCCCTCGTCCAGCTGGAACTGCAAGTGTGGGCGCAGAGGGGTTCGAACCCCCGACCGCTGGTGTGTAAAACCAGCACAGCGGAGAACCCTTGTGCGAGCGCGTGACCACTGCGGATGCGTTCACAAATCTGTGCAGGCCAGCATATTTCGGTGAATTGGGTAGCCGACATGCAACGACACGAAACGCCACGCTGAAACATGCGCCTGCTCCACGTTTTGCTCCACGCAGCTGCTGGCCTGCTCCATGTCCGTCATGGTGAAATGTACCCAGGAACACCAGGCAGGAGGGCGAGCATGGGTTGGGCCGAGAAACTTCCGAGCGGTCGCTATCGAGGCAGCTATCGCGACGCCAACGGCCGAATCCGAAGCGCGGGCGTCTTCACGAACAAAGATGTTGCGAGGCGCAAGGCCACGGCGAAGGAGGACGAGCAGCGCGAGAACCCCGCGCGCCCGGTTCCGGCGATGACGTGGGGCGAGTGGCTTCCTAAATGGAAGGCTCTGCGCACCGTCGAAGAGGGAACCCAGAAGATCGATGATCAACGTATCGGTAAACATCTGACCCCGAAGTGGGGTGGCGAACTCCTGAAAGATATCGAGCAGCAAGACGTGCAGGAGTGGGTTGCCGAGCTACGCAAGGTCATGGCACCGACGAGCGTCGAGAAGTGCTACCACCTGCTGAGTGGGTCGATGAAGGCCGCGCGGAAAGCGAAGCTGATCACTGACAACCCGTGCCACGACATCGATCTGCCAAAGGCCGGACCATCCCCCGAGCGGTTCCTCGAGGACGAGGAATACGCCGCCTTGCGCGAACCGCTCGAAGAATTCGACCAGCTGATCATCGGCGTGCTGATCGGAACCGGAATGCGAATGGGTGAGGCGCAGGGCCTGCATAAGGAACACATCGATCTCAAGCGGAAGACGATCTCGATCGAGTGGGCTTGGGACAAGGCCGCCCAACGCATGAAGCCGCCGAAAGACCACGAGAAGCGGGTTATCCCGATCGGCGACACGCTGACGAAGACCCTCACGACCGTCATCAAGCGAGACGGGCTCGGTGAACCGGCGCCGGTACCGTACGTGGTCGGCCGCTCGGTCCGAAGCGGGCTACTTCTCGCGCACGTTGGCCGCCGGCCATTCGACGCTGACAACTTCGGCAAGCGGTTCCAGGCCGCCTCACGAGTGGCCTGGGTCGGCGATGGGGATGAGAAGAGGCGACTGGGAAAGGTCCGGCCGCACGATCTACGGCACACCTACGCGGGCCGTCTCGTCCGCGCCGGGGTGCCGATCCAGCAAGTTCAAAAGCTCCTTGGGCATGCATCACTGCGGACGACGCAGCGGTACGCGAGCCTGGCTGACAGCCAGTGGGAGAGCGTACGTGGTGTGCTCGGATAGCGCGACTAGGTGAAGTAGGGCTCGGTTCGACCGCGCGTGCCTTCCTTGATTCGCAGCTTGATCGAAGGATGGATATCGAGCGACGAAAGGTCTTCGGGTGCGACCCATTTAACTTCCTTCGACTCGGCGCTCGGTCGCAACTTGCCACGGATGGGCTTGGCGTAGAAGCAGATCGAGAACTCCTGGCGGACTTCGCCGTCGTCGTAGGAGACCACATGGTTAGGGTTAGAGAAGACACCGACGATTCCGGTTACTTCAACGTCGATTCCGGTTTCCTCCTGCACCTCACGGATGACCGCGGCCGCGACCGTTTCGCCGACCTCTTGGCCACCACCCGGGATCGAATATTTGTTGTTATCGGTGCGGTGGATCATCAGGATCTGGCCGTGCTCGTCCCGTACGAGGGCGCTGACGGCGACTTTGAGGCTGTTGGCCCTCGGTGCGTTCGGGTCGTTGAAATGATCTGTCCTGGTCATCTGTCGCATGCCTCCTCCGACCCAGATGTTGCTGACAATCTGATGCCGCTGGGTACATTCCATCAGGGGTAAGCGAAAGGCAAGAAGGTACGGTTGGAGCGTGATTACTGCTGTCGTCTTCGACGTTGGGGAAACACTGGTCGATGAGACTCGTGAGTACGGCACCTGGGCTGACTGGCTTGGTGTGCCGAGGCACACTTTCGCGGCCGTATTCGGCGCTGTGATCGCATCGGGGCTCGACTACCGCGAGACATTCCAGGTGTTCCAGCCCGGATTCGATCTGGACTCGGAGCGCCAAGCACGAGCGGATGCCGGACAGCCGGAGTGGTTCGGTGAAGACGATCTGTACCCGGATGTGAGGCCAGCGCTCACCAAGCTTCGCGGAATGGGGGTCTGGGTCGGGATCGTTGGCAATCAGACTGTGCGTGCAGGCACCCTGCTGCGTGGGCTTGATCTTCCCACTGATTTCATTGCCACGTCTGATGATTGGGGTGTCCAGAAGCCTGCGCCCGAGTTCTTTGAGAGGGTTATTGAGGCGGCGGGATGCCCAGCTGAAGAGATCATTTACGTGGGCGATCGAATCGACAACGACGTTGCTCCTGCGAAGAAGGTCGGTATGCGGACGGCGTACCTTCGACGTGGTCCCTGGGGCTGGATACACCGTGAAAAGCCGGAGGTCGCGAACCTGTCCGACTGGCAGATTCGCGACCTCAACGAACTTCCGGGAATAGTTGGCGCCGAAGCCAACGTTGGCAGCTAGCCAATGAGTGAGTTGACTGTCGTGTGCCAGTCATAGAGTCGTTCGTCCAGGCTACGGACCTGCGGCACTGAGTCCCATTGCCGCAGGGTCTGGCGGACTACTTTGATCCGATCCATGGCGGTGGCATACCAGTTCCGTCCAAGCAGATCGAGAGCCTGTTCCAGGTAGTGGCATGCCTGCTCGGGGTTCTTCTCCAACACGGCTGCCGCAGCAAGGTCGGCCAGGTAGATTGACCGCTGTTTGATGGAATCTGCTGGAAGGTCGGTCAAGACCTGTTCCAGCGTTTCGCGCGCCTCGCGTGCTCGCCCTGCGACCATCAAGGTATTTCCCTTGAACCCAGCGAGGCGGACAGGCGAGAACCAGTCCAGCCACACTGGTGACGGCTGTGTTTCGCTGTCGAACTCGCTGTAAATCTCTTCAGCGTGATGGATCAAGGTCAAAGCGCGGCGTGTGTCGCCGAACCTGGTCTCGACTTCAGCCTCGACCGCGTCAAGCCAAGCAACCATTTCTGCGTTGGCGCCACCTCGGCGAGCAAACGCTCGCGCCGCTCGGATCCGTTCGCGAGCTTCCTCTGCGCGCGAAGCGTCGCCGGAAAACGCTGGCGCGAACGCCATGTGAGCCAGCGTTGCGGCGCCGAGAAGAGAGTCCCCGGCTTCGTGCGCTGCTTGTAGTGCAAGAACAAAGCTCGGCTGCGAAAGGTCAGGATGTTGTAGATCGAAGAACTCCAAGCGCCCAGCGAGGAGACTCGACTCCGAAACTGCTTTTGCAAGAACCGCTTTCGCTGGGCCCGGCACCTGTGGAAGAAGCTCGATTCCGAGCTGCGCATGTTCTGCGACCGACCTGTGAAGGCGGATGGCCGGGACAGACCAGTACAGGTGACGATACGACACCGTAACGGTCATATAGTCCGTCGCAACGGATGTGGGCAGTTGCGGCGTTGACGCGCTGAACAGGCGCTGACCTACAGATAACCCCGCTCCAGATGCCGCATACTCAGCTGCTCCTGCGTGCGCAGCGGATTCCTCGGACCACGGAGGCGTGAACCCGAGCTCCGTGATTGGGCGCTTAAACAAGGCTTCCAGCGCCGCAGCATGGTCGGGATGCGGCCACGGAGGATCCGCAGACTCCCATCTGCGTACGGTCCGACTGGCGACCTCGATTCTCAGTCCGATCTGACGTGCGGTCTCAGTCACTGCATCGGCAAGCGCAGCTTGTGAGCGGTAGCCGAGTGCCTGCCGTGCCGCGCGAAGTGCAGCGTTTCCGGATGCTGACATGTGACCAGTCTAGTCCTCGATGTGGACCCTGTCGCATGCGGACGGCAAGAAATGTCCTATCTGTGTCCTCACAAGTGACCTTCTTTCGGCCATTAAACAGCGAGAACCTCTGTGAGAGGCAATTTTCGTAATTGACGGCCCAGGGAAGGACTTCACATGACAAAACGTCACACAAGCGGTGCGGTGCCTGAAAAGTTGATCACGCTGCGTGAGGCGGCTGGCCAGCTCAAGCTCAGCGTCCGAACGCTCGAACGCCTCATCGCAGCTGGCGACTTGCGGGCCTACAAAGTCGGCGCACGGTCGGTTCGCGTTGATCCGGACGATTTGGCCGAGCTTGTACAGCCGATCGCGGTTGCGGGTGGTGCTGCATGAACACGTCGGCTGCGGATCGTTCGCGGTGGGCGGTTGAGCGTGTGGTTCACGATCAGTTGCGGGACGAGCATGGCCAGGATGCGGTGGTGATGCGCCCTATTGGAGGGGGCTTGTCGTCTGAGCTTCCGGCGCCGGCGGATGCGTTGCGGGGCGCTGCGGTTGCTGATCGGGCTGCGCGTGAGGCACGTGGGCTGGCTGTTGGGTATATCCGTCGTGCTCGTGCTGAGGGGCGGTCGTGGCTGGAGGTCGCTGAGGCGATTGGTTTGGACGAACGCTCCTACGACGACATCGCGATGGAGGCGTTCGAAAGGTTTTCCCCAGCGCCGCGGCGGACGTTCGATTCGCGTGAGTTGGTCTGGCGTTGCGAGTCCTGCCGTGAGCTGGTCACCGACTACGGCCCCATCGAAGCAACGCCGATCAATACCGAAGAAGGACACAAGGATTCATGTGTTCGGCACGAGTCCGAGATCCGCGCCGCGCGTGAGGCGTGGGAAGCCGCTGAGGCCGCCGACGCGGAAGAGGAAGCGGTGCGGGCGGATTGGCGGTGTGAGCAATGATCCGCGCGGTTGTGGGGATCGTGCTGGCAGTGTCGCTGGTTTGGGCGTGGGTGACGGTTCCGGGGTTGCTGGTGACCGTCGCGATCGTGGGTGGGCTGGCGGTGTGGGGTCTGCGTCGTAAGGGGGTGACGTGGCGATGAATCCGATGCATGCGATGCATGGCCCGGAGTTTCATCCGGGGTGGATGTTCCGGTCGTTGGCGGTGTTGCCACCGCACATTTTGCGCGCGGTGCTGGTGATCGCGGTGTTGGTCGCGATAGCCGGGTGCACGGCGGCGATGATCGCGGGTCCGCGGTATGCGCCGTCGCCGAACATCTGTCGTGCTGATGAGGTTTCGCGCACCGATTGCGTGCACGTGGCGCCCGCGTCGTCGACGGGGGTGAAGCGATGAGTACGGCATCGGCTGATCCGTTCGAGGGTTTGGATCCGTTCGTTAGGCACGCGTTGGAGTCGTGGCGGTCGTTGACGGGCGAACAGCGTGATTACGCCATCGGTTTCGTGGCCGGGTGGGCGCCCGATGTTGTGATCTCGGCCTCGGAGCGGGCGATCGAAGTGACCCGGATAGATCAGCAATTGATGCGGTTGGAGGCGCAGCAATGACGACTGAGCGTAATGCGATGGCGTGGGAATGGTTGTCGCAGCAGAAGGGCGCGCCGATCGAGACGGTGGCCGAACTGTGTGGCGTGA
The DNA here is from genome assembly GCF_055584605.1 of Nocardia sp. NPDC102475. Taxonomy (NCBI): domain Bacteria; kingdom Bacillati; phylum Actinomycetota; class Actinomycetes; order Mycobacteriales; family Nocardiaceae; genus Nocardia; species Nocardia sp. NPDC102475. Next base: position 75,672 of record NZ_JBVJLS010000022.1, read on the forward strand.
GTCGTCCTCGCGCATATGAGCTGTGCCGTCGGTGGAAACGGGACGGGTTCGTGCAGACGGCGCGGATGCCGTCGGCGGGTCCGCATGGTTCGTGGTCGAACGCGTTGTGGGTGTGGCCCACACGGGAAACCGCTTGGGCGTTTCTGGGTTTCGATCCGGGTCCGTGGTTTCCGGCGTTGACGACGGTGGCACATGTGCGGGCGTTGGCCGAGTTGCGGCTGCGGTTGACCGGCGCGGAGTTGGATCCGGGGGTGTGGACCAGCGAACGGTTGCTGCGGCACCGGGATCCGGGTCTGCGGGAGACCGGGCGCCGGTATCTGCATGTGCATGACGCCGAGTTTCAGGACGCGTCGGGTACGCGGTGGGCGGTCGAGGTCGAGCTGACCCGGAAGAAGGGCGCGGGCCGGTTGCAGAGCGTGGTGCGTGCCGCATTGGAGGCGGCACGCATCCGCGAGTTGGCCGGGGTCGTGTACTTCATCCGCGGCACCGCCGTCCGTGACGGCCTGGACGCGGCGGTGCGGGGTCTGGCCGAGGCCGGTGCCCAGGATCTGCTCGGGTTGCTCGATATCCGGGATCTGGACGAATTCCTCACCGCCGGAACCGATTCGCAGGAGGTGAGCTGAGGTGACGTGCTATCCGTTCCAGGCTGATTGCAGCGGCCCCGCGGTTCCCTCTCCGACGCCGGTGCCGGTGCCGGAGGTGACGGTCACGCCGACGCCCATCCCGCCAGGTGTGGTGGAACGTCCGCCGGGTGTTCCGGAGGTGGTTCCGGATGTTCCGTCGGGCTGGACAACGCATTGGTCAGGCCACGGCCCGGACTCACAGATGCTGCTGGATGCGGTGCATGTGTTGTCCGCTGGTGGTGGTGTGGTGGCGGTATCGGCGGCTGGGTTGTTGTTGGCAGCGAATCAACGTAAGTGGACACCGAACCGGGTGGGGAATTTCGCGGTGGGGTCGTTGGTGATGCCCGCGACCTCGATGCTGACCGATTGGTCGTGGTCTGCGCCGGTGCGGATGTTCACCGAGGGCGCGGATGTGGCGTGGCAGGCGTGGGCACCTGGTGGTGTGGTCGGGATGGCCGTGCTGGGGGTACCGGTGGCGTGGACTGGTGCGGCGTGGTGGTGGGCACGCTACTGCCACCGCCTGGCCACGGTCGGTGATAAGTCGCCGGCGAAGACGCATCGGATCATCAACCGGTTCAACGACACTCAGGACGCGGCCACGAAGTCCGCGGTCCGGTATCCGGTGCCGTTGACCCGCCGCAACCAGGTGGTGTTGGGGCAATGCTCCCGTGTCGGGACGAGCACCCAGCGTGGTGTGGTGGGTTCGTTGCTGCACCGCGGCCAGCGGTGGTTGACGATCCCGATCCGGGCGGTCGATGAGCACCTAGTGGTGACCGGGAACTCCGGTTCGGGCAAGACCACGATGATTTTGCGGCTGGTCGCCAGCCTGTATGCCCATGACTGGGGCCGGTATCTGCGGACCAAACATGATCGGCCGTTGACGGTGTTCATCGACTGCGGTGGAGATCTGCACACTGGTCGCCGGTTCGTGCAGATGATGACCCGCCTCGGTGTGGATCCGCGCCGGATCGGGTTGTGGCCGATCACGACGAAGCTGGATTTGTGGTCGATGTCGGGGGAAGACATGACCGCGACGTTGCAGTCGATGTTGTGCCCGGCACCGGCGACTGATGCCAGCCAGGTGCATTTCGAGAACAACCGCCGCCGGGTGGTGTCGCTGGTCGTGGGTACCGCGATTTCTGATGCTGGGGTGCTTATCGGGCCGCCGCGGTCGCGGGCGGAGATGTTCGAACGGCTCTCGACGAACAAGTTGAAGAAGCTGTACGCGAACGATCCGGCGATCTGTGAGGAGATCGACGCGTTGAACGAGTCGAAACCTCCTGCGGTAGCCGATGTTTCGGGCAAGCTGCGGGATCTGTTCGAAACACTCGGGGAGTCGTTCGATGGTGGGCGCCCGATCGATGATTTCGACGCCTTGTATGTGTGCGCGCCGGGAACCACCCGCAAGGAGACCGCGCGTTCTCAGGTGTCGGCGCTGATCACGATGGTGTTGCAATTCGCTGCGACACAACATGATCGGCGGATCCGGTTGGTGATCGATGAAGCCTCGGCGGTGGCGGATGAGAAGGGCGATATAGGCGCGGTCAACGTGGTCGAACGTGCCCGCAAGCTGCGCTGCTCGCTGGTGTATGCCGCGCAGTCGTTTCTCGGTCTGGGTCGCACAGAGGACGAATGCCACCGCATCGTGGATTCGACCTCGGGCGGATGGATCGGGATGCGCGGTGAGGGCAACGGGGTGTTGTGCGAGAAGTTCGGCACCCGAACCACTTTCGAATCCACCCGCCATGTCACCGGCGCTCGTGTCGGTGACGAGGGAACCCTCAACAGCTCCGAAGAGATGCTGGTGCACCCGAACCGGCTCCGGAAATTCGAACCCGGACAAGCCGTCTATGTGCGCGGGTTGCGGGCGGTGTGGGGACAGGTCGCGTCGATCGATATCGACGAACTCCCGGAACTGGAATACCCGCACTGGGCGCGACTCGAACCGGTCGGGCCACGACTCGAGACCACGAACAGCGAGGAGAGCAAGCCCGTAACCAAGAAGCGGCCGATTGCGCGCCGCGCCGATATCGGCAAGCCGCCACCACGGCGACCGAACCGCAACAACAACGACGACAAGGAGAACGGCGAATGAGCCAGGAAGACAACGACATCGAGATCGATTGGGACGCCCAGTTGTGGCAGCCCCTGCAGGAACTGCTCACTTCCTGCGATATCGACCCCGATACCGCGCACCGACCGGATCCGCGGGTGCTGATGAAACGACGGATCAAAACCGCGCGGGCAGCGGTCGCTGCCGGCGGGATCGCTGGCCCGCTGATCGTCGTCACGGTGATATCGGGAGCACCCGCTGCGGCGGTAGTGCCGGTCAGCGCGTGGGGTTTCGGGTGGATCGGTTACGGAGCGTGGATTTCGGCGGGATATCCCAGCCCGCGCGTCGTCGCCGTCGCAACCAGTCGGGTGGTGCGTCGTGGTGGGGTGCTGGCGTGGCGGTGGATCAACCACCGCGCCTACCAGGTGGGCGACGCCACTCGGATGCCACAGAAACCGCAACTCGCGGCCGAGACGCCTCCGCCGTTCTGAGCGTCCTCAATCGTTTCGAAATAGAAAGGAGCACAACCGAACATGTCTGAAGTCGATGAAATCAGCCAGGACACACGACGATTCGTCGATCGCGTGACGGGGGCGTGGTGGCAGTTGCGTCATCAGTTCGCCAGCAACGAGGTTCGGGGAGCCCAGTTGCACAACCTGGTGATGACCCAAGCCCGGCAGTTGCGGGCGGTGACCGCGCACCGTGACCAACTGTTGATCGAGGTGGCGGAGGTGACCGGAGAGCGAGATCAGCTCGCGCACGAATTGGAGGGTGCGCGAGCCGAGATCGACGGACTCACTCACGACGAAACCCGCAGCGGGTGGCAACGCGAATACGACGAGATCGTCGAATTCGAGGAAGCCCAGTACGTTCCGGCATTCGAATACGACAGCGACGAGGAGATCAGGCGCCGCGAAATCGCGGAAGTCCAAGAAGAAGAACGGCCAGCGTTCCCGCTTGGCCGTGACAACCCATGGGAAGGCATCGAGGAATTCGACGACAGCGCTTGGGTAGACCAACCGATCTGCGATTGGGCTGAGGACGAGCAGTCCACGATCGAGTCGTCGCCGGTGGTGGAGGTTGAGGATCGGCCGGTGCCGCGGATGGAGGAATCGTCGTGACCGCGGCGGAAGCCTCGCGTGGGGTCAGTGAGTGGATGTTGGAGGCATTCACTCACATCAAGACCCTGCACCAGCGCATGGACGCCACAACCAGCGAAACCGAGCAGCAGCGACTCAGCGACGAATCCGCCCTGGTCGCCGAGGCGTGGGAGACAGGCCGATACGCACGGCAGTGGCGAGCGCTGTGGGAGCACGACACCGAAAACACCCAGGTGCCACAGGGTTTCGATGTCCGGGTGTTGGCGGAGCGGGATCGGTTGGCGAACGAACTCGACGTGCTCACCGCCGAGCGGGATCGGTTGCGTGCTGAGAACAACACCCTGATCGAGGACCGCGCCGAGCTCGCGGGCCAATTGCGCCACGCTCTCGATGAGCGAGATCGGTTGCGGCACCAGGTGCACGAGTTGGAGATCGAGGTCGACGACGCCCTCGATATCGCGGCACCGCATGTGCTCGACGCGGACAACGAACGCCTCGCGGTGCCGATGACGCCGATCAGCGTGCCATCGCGCGCACGACAGCAGGTGGTGATGCAGCAATGACCACTATCGATGAACACGTCGAGGTCGATGCGGTGGCCCAGCTCGCGCAGCGGGTCGCGACCGCCCGCGGGAAGTTGCCGTTGCAGCATGACGCGGCGTTGACCGAGGTGCTATCGGAAACCGAGTTGGCCGCCGAACGTGAACTAGCCGAATGGATCCGCGCGCAACGACGCGGACAGCGCCGACGCGCGGTGGAGTCCGAACTCGATGTCGAGAAGCGTGAGCGCCGCACCGTGGAAGCGATCGCAAGGGAGGAGGCCGCGGATGCGCGGTGGCATCGGCGGGCGTTGGCGGCACGGCGACGTGCCGCGAGTGCGGATGCGCGGTTGGCGCAGCTGTATCGGCGTGCGGAGTGGTCCTCGCGGGCGCTGATCGGGGTGGTCGTGTTAGGCATGGTGTGGGCGGGGGTGAACGTGCAGCACAACCTCGTCCCCGACGGGAACATGGCGAACCCGTTGTATTGGTTGAGCTATGGCGTCGAGGCCATGATCTCGATTCCGTTGATCACGGTCATGCTGGTGGCGACCACCGCGGCCCGGTGGGGCCGTGACATTGAGCGCGGCACGGTGGTGGTGTTCGAGGCGATGCTGCTGGGCACCACGGTGGCGTTGAACACCGGGCCCCACCTCGCCGCGCGGGAGTGGGGACGTGCCGCTGAGTACGCGGTCGCGCCTGTCATGGTCGGCGCGGTGATCTGGCTGCACGCCTGGATAGCCGCTCGCTACGCCACCCTGATCGACACCGCCACCATCACCACACCCCCACCCGCACACCCCCGCCCACAGGCCGGGCCGCAACCCGCACCTGCGGGCGAAAGCGAAGCGCTGGGATCGGTTGACCGTCAAGGCGAGACGAACGTCGCTCGATCAATCGCCAGTGCAGGAGGTCAACGGCGCCGCTCGGGTACCGGAACACGCCGGGTTGGGCAGCCAGTGCAGCGCTGGCCCCGGCAGCGGCCCACCGACCGGGCAGACGAGGCGGCAGCGGCGCGGCATCCCCGCCGACCTGCGGGGCAGGTGCGCCGTGATCCTGCCCTGGTCTCCACAGTGATCGAACTCGAGCAGCAGAACGTGTCGAGGAAACAGATCAGCGCCCACGTCGGAGTCAGCACGCGCACAGTCGGGCGCATCCTCGCCGAGCATGCCGCCGAATCCGCACGGGCCGCAGCACCTGCCCGCGCCGCAGCGGCCGGTCACCCGCAACGCCGACCTACCGCGACAACAGCGGTGCGGTCCAACAGCTTCCGGCTTGTGGCCGGGGGATCCGATACCGGAAACAACATCGAAGGAGACAACTGATGAGTGACAAGATCCAGGTCACGATCGCGGGGAACCTCACGGCGAACCCGGAGACCAGGTTCACGCCCAACGGTAACCAGGTCACCCACTTCACGGTGGCCTCGACACCGCGGACGTTAAACCAGAAGACCAACCAGTGGCAGGACGGGGAAACCACCTACACACGCTGCCAGGTGTGGCGCGACCAAGCCGAGAACGTCGCCGAATCCCTGCACAAGGGCGATCGAGTGGTCGTGACCGGCACGCTGGGACAGCGGTCGTGGGTCGACGATCAGCAGCAGAAACACACCGCGTGGGAGTTGCAGGCCGACGACGTGGCCGCGTCGATGAAGTTCGCGCGGGTCGAAGTCACCCGCCAGCGCGCCAACCAACAGCAAGGGCAGGCGCCAAACGGTGACAAGACGGCGTCGGCGCGTAAGCAGCAGATGCAGGCCACCGCATGAGCTGGCAATACGTGCAGGGACTGTTCACTGACTACGATGACGACCCGCAAGGGCATGCAGTGGCGTTCTTCGACCGTGAACGTCGGAGTTGGATGGGTGAAGTCGCATTCGACTCCCGTGAGGAGGCACAGCGTCGACTGGCGTGGCTCAACGGCGGCGAAACACCTCCGCGCAACTGCTATGTCTACAAGCCGTTTCCGACGCCCGACAGTGGTGAGTTGTTGTTCTCGGTTGGCTATTACGAGGACTACGCATGGCACAGCCATGGCGTCTATGAGGGGCAGTTGAATGCGACCCAGCTGGTGCACGACCTCAACACTGCGCAGGAGCGGGAGGTGGTAGCAGAAACCGAACAGATGCAGCAGTAACCCGACCCACGTCGGTCCTGACACGGGGCGGCGTTCGTGCCCATTGGAGGTGGGCACGAACGCCGCCTCTCGCATTGTGTCACCCACCACGGCCGAGCCCGGCTCCGGTATCGCAGCCCGCCACCGCGGATAGTTCCGAGACGTGTCATGATGGGAACAAATGTTCGAAGAATGGCCCGAGGTGTTCGATCCGCCGCTGCGTCGCGTGGTGACGCCGCCGGTGCGTGTCCTGGTCGACCTGGGGCAGGCGATCCCGACCCAGCCGGAGTGGTTCGGCGCTAACAAAGTGCCGATGCGTGTGCGGGCAGGTGGTTTGGATCTGACCGGGACGGTGCCCGGTCTGCTGCATGCGTGGGCGCGAGCCAGTGACGGGGTGTGGTTGGGATTGGTGTCGTTCACCATCCAGACCGGCAACCGGCGCGGCCGCCTCGAGGTTCGGCAATGGTGCACCGAACGAGCGCTGTCACGCCCGTTCTAGGTGTGGTGTTTCAGGACGTCGGTTGCATGGTGGTGGTCTCGAATGGCGGTTCAAAACCGACCTGGCCATCGGTCGAGAAAGGGCATTGGTGGCACATAGTCTCCACGAGCCTGACAGTCCATCGGCCATGTCTGCGGCACAAGCAGCTGAGTTCCGGGCTCATACCTAAGTCTTGCACTACGCTATCTGAAACCGCTCAGGCTGCCACACTGTTCTCTCTTCGAGTCTAAATTTCAACCGTCAATTCTGGCCCAGTTATTGACCGTCATTGACGACAGAGAGGTAATGGCCGTGCAGTTCTATAGCATTGCAGCACAGGTAATTCCGACCCTGCTAATCGTTGTAGTTATGCAGTCGCGCCTACTGACGTGGACCGCTGAAAAATACGGCAAAGGTCAGTGGCAGCGCCGCATGGGTAAGGTTGTCATGTTCTCGATAGGTGGATCGATGATCTGCGAAGTCATCGCCCTGGTCGTGCTACTCGTGGATAAGAATTGGCTGACGTCCGCCGCGTGGGTAAGAGTGGTCGTGCTAGTCGGCTGCCTACTGGCCTTGTTCGCTGCCTGGGGCGGAGGCCATTTGGAGTGGATGGAAAGGCGTGGCAGCACTTCTTCAGGATCTACTTCTGGCCCGTGAACTGCGGACCCGAACAACGCTGAAACGAGTAGCTGGCTCCTCACGATCTTTCTCTGGGCGGTGCCCTGGTGGTGTCTTCCCCTTGCGGCGCAGGGTCGTCACACCACCCCGGTCCGCGGCTCCGCAGCCGACTCCTGCAGCACGACGGGAATCTGCTGGCCGCGCGGGCCGGGGTGGTAGACCCGGCGGCGTCGTGAGGGGAAGACAGCACCCGCACCGCATCTCTCACCTCGAATATCTCGCAGGCCGGCGCCTGTCTTCCCCGCAGCGGTGCCCGCCGGAGGCGCATCAACTTCTCGAGTGCAACAGCGTCATTCGGCGGGATCTGCTTCGGTCACGCCTTTGAGAAATCGCTGAGCTCGTCGCCGAATGCTGGGGTGGCCATAGGTGATTGCCAGGAGAATGCGCAGTCTTGCCGCGTTCCAGCGATATCCGACAGTGGAACACACGGCACCGAGATCACTCTGCTCATCGTCATCGTTCATGCATTGTTCGACTGCACCGCGCTGAAGCCGGTCCCAGCGGCGGAGTGGTTGTCCACGCACTGTCCGCTGACTCCATAAAATTGGTACGCCTGTACAGGCTTTCAGAATCGGCGGATGCATGTCCCGAGCCTTACAGCCGAACGCATACGCCCAGGATTTTGCCCTTACAAACCTCTTACCGGCTGTTTGGTTCAAGTAAGGAGAATCTCGCCCGGTTTCTGCCTCCCGACCTGCTGGTTTGGGAGATTTGGTGTCCCCGATCCCGAGGACACCAAACACCCACTTCGTTGTGTATTTGGTGTCCTCGGGATCGGGGACAGTGATGTGAAGAGGTCAGGTCAGGAGGAAGAAGAAGTAATCAAGATCAAGGAAATGGGTTGGGGGAGGGTGAAGTTGGGAGAGTTGGTCCGGGTTGGGAGATGGGTCGGGTTGGGATGGGTTGCGGGAGTTGGTGTCTGTGGAGAGATGGGTCGGGTGGGGAGTAGCCGTCGGGTTGCGAAAGTTGGCTGCAGCAAGTGGTCGTCGGGTGGCGAGGTCGGTTCGTTTGTGTAAATGGTTCATGCCATATTGCTATGATGGGCTGTCTCGCGAAGTTCCCACTGCCCGGCCCCTGGATAGGTCGTCGGTGTCGTGAGCCAGGCCGAGATGGCTTGGACACAAACTCACGATTGGACTCTTCAGCACCAGTCACAGCTGCAGAACCGCGGATGCTGTGTGCAATGCCATGGTTTCGAGCAGAATTGAGCGATGCTCGGAGGAGTGAGCGCCGTTGGCACGCAGGCGCGGTATCGAGGACCGGTCGCCGGCGTCGCGATGTTCGCGCGAGCGGTTGTACCACTTGGCCAGGCACCGCCGCGAGATGCCCGGCCTCGAGCGCAACGTGCGCGATCAGGCGACCGGAATCGATGCATTCACACAGCCGTCGGCGGCCTTGGGGGCAGCGGCGCGTTTCGGTCGGTTTTGTCAATGCCCGTAGGGTGTGGACAAATCCGCGAGGTTAGGAGGAACGGTGTCTCTTGAGGACGAGATTTCGTCGAATCGGCAGAGTATCCGATCAGATGGTTATACTATGTCAATTGGCGAGATGCTTAATCTCTACCGTGATAAAGAAATAGTTATCCGGCCAGAGTTTCAGAGACTGTTTCGGTGGCCTTCAGATAAGCAATCGCGACTCCTCGAGTCCATCCTACTTGACATACCCCTTCCGCCGATATTCGTTGCGCAATCCGATTCTGGAATATGGGAAGTGGTCGATGGGCTTCAGCGCCTATCTACGATATTGAAATTCGTGGGCGAGCTTCGCGATGAAGCCACGAATGAGATAAAAGAACCCAGCACGCTGCTGAAGACAAAATATCTGCCATCCCTCGAAGGTGTTTCATATGCAAATCTTCCGCAAAGTGTCAAGCTCCAACTTAAGCGCGCTAGGCTAGATTTTCGGATTCTTCTTCGCGAGTCGGACGATGCTGTCAAATACGAGCTATTCGACAGGCTGAATAGTGGCGGCATGGAAACGAGTCCTCAGGAGGTTCGAACGGCATTGGTTATTATGAAGGATCCAACGCTGCATCAGTGGCTGAGGTCGCTTGTCTCTCTTGGTACGGTCGAAAGTTCTCTCGCGCTAACAGACCGTCAGCGAGATGAACAGTATGATACTGAACTGATCGTTCGATACATCGCATTTGGTAATTCCACTGCCGAAGAACTCGCAGGTTTTGCGGATATTGACTCTTTCTTGACCGAAAAAATACTGGGTACGGCAGACGATCCGAACTTTGACCGAGAGAAGATCGCGCGTCAGATCTCCAACATGTTCGATATTGTTTGGACTCTTGGTCCTAATACCTTTCGGCGCTATGACGAGGCTAAGGGGAGATCGATCGGAGCGTTTAGCGTATCTGCTTTCGAGGCCGTCACTGCAGGTATCACTCATAATCTTGATTCGTGGCTTAAACTGGACAGCTCTGAGAAGGAAGCGCGACTGACTGAGCGGGTACGACAGCTTTGGCATGATCAAGAATTTCGAAAATACAGTAGGGGCGGTGTTCGGGCCAGCACGCGCGCCCCTAAAATGCCTGAAGTCGGCGCACGGATCTTTGACCTGAATTGAGGCCGTCTCGTGGCCATTCGGACGCTTGAGCATTTTGAAGCTGCTCTAACTGTCGATCTTAAGTGGCGGGTTGAAGAAATGTTTCTGTGGGAGAAAACTGTTTCCAAAAGTCGAGCTTTGGAGCGTAGCGGTTTGCTTAGAGGAGGACTCGCGCTGCTGTATGCTCATTGGGAAGGGTATGTTAAGACTGCGGGAACAAATTATCTTGAATATATTTCAAGACAAGGGCTAAAAATCGGTCAACTCCGACCTGAACTTGCGGCGGTGGCACTTCGATCGAAGATTATTGTGCTTGCTAGCGAGAAGTCTTCACAACGTCACACAGAGATTGTTGAACTCCTCAGAGAACAGGATGTAACACCGGCCAATCTCCCGTATGAGTCTGCAACTATAAGAACGCGTTCGAATCTAAACTTCGAGACATTCGAGGCGATTATGCATTCATTGGGGTGTGATTCTGACCGTCACAAAGCGGTAAGCGCGCATATCGACAAGAGGTTGGTGACCTGGCGTCACGCTATAGCCCACGGTCGAGATCAACATATCACTCTAGAAGATTGGATAGAAGCTCGAGATGTTGTGGAATCCATACTAAAAGATGTGCGAATTCAGTTGTCTAACTCGGCAGCGTCAAAATTCTATCTCGCTTGAACTGAGGCAAGATTTCCATACTAAACTAGATGTAAATCAGTCTTCTTCGAGCGCTGGTTGGCGAGCGAAATCCGAACAGCCAATCCTGTTCAGGAAAGGGAGTCACGCCGGACAGTGGTCAGGATTCATCGACCTCGGGGTCATTCGACTGGCTCCTGATCTGCGATTGATGATCGAAATCGATATTGCGAACAAACAGTGGTCTCGGAGAAGCTGATCGGCGCGGCAGAGACCGGTGCTCATGCAATCTGGGTACGGTAGGGCGTCCCGCTGAAGCCGCAGTTGGTAGTACCAGCGCTAGTGGTTACGCTGTACTTCAACGTCCAACTGTGGAAGAAGGCGCACCAACACAGTCATCCTGCTTTATCAACAGGTTGGTTGGTGTGGGTGTGGATCTGATTGAGCGCGCGCCGCATTGTAATCGTGCCGCCCCCACTCATGCGATGGCCCACGGTCCGGTGGAGGCGGCCCGCGCCCGGCACGGACGAATTCCTTGTCGGGTGGTGCTAATCGGTCCAGCTGGGGTGGAACGGAATTCGCCCGTGCACGCTCTGGCGCGTTCCACCATCACCGGATCGTGTTCCCCCGCATTCGCGGATCCTGCGGCACGAAGGCAGGCGGTGCGGGCAGGCCGAGGGCCTGCCCCGGATGGGGCGCGGCGCGCGCTCAGGAGATCATCGCGTCCCTTCCGGGTTTCCAGGTTTGACACGTACGTGTCAACAGGGAACCGGGAGGCACATCATGTCGTTGACGGTGACGGACTTGTTCTGTGGGGCTGGGGGTTCGAGTTCGGGGGCGGTGTTGGTGCCTGGGGTGCGGGTGCGGATGGCGGCGAATCATTGGGCGTTGGCGGTGGAAACGCACAACGCGAATCACCCTGAGACCGATCATGATTGCGCCGATATCACCCAGGTGGATCCGCGTCGGTATCCGCGTACGGATCTGTTGTGGGCCTCGCCGGAGTGCACGAACCACTCTCAGGCGCGCGGCCGGAAACGGAATATGGATTCGATGCCGGATCTGTTCGGGGAGATCTTGCCGGACGAGGCGGCCGAACGCAGCCGGGCGACGATGTGGGATGTGGTGCGGTTCACCGAGTTTCACCGGTATCGCGGGATCATCGTGGAGAACGTCGTCGACGCCGGGAAATGGGTGTTGTTCTCGTCGTGGCTGCACGCAATGGATGCCCTGGGCTACGACCACCATGTGGTTTACCTCAATTCGATGCACGCCCAAGCCGCCGGAGCTCCGGTACCGCAGTCGCGGGATCGGTTGTATGTAGTGTTCTGGCGGCGTGGTGATCGGGCACCGGATGTGGATCGGTGGACGCGCCCACAAGCGTGGTGCCCCAAATGCGGGCAGGCGGTGACTGCGGTGCAGGGGTGGAAGGATCCGGTGCGTCGGTGGGGTCGTTATCGCGCGCAGTATGTTTGGCGGTGCCCGCGTGTGGCGTGCCGTAACTCGATTGTGGAGCCGGATTGGTTGCCCGCTTCGACGGTCATCGACTGGAGTCTGCGGGGGCAGCGAATCGGGGACCGGGACAAGCCGTTGGCGCCCAAGACCCTCGCCAGGATCGAAGCCGGGTTGGCGAAGTTCGGGCACCCGTTCACCGCCGAGGTCGCGGGCAACACGTTCGAACGCCGCCCGGGGGTACGGACATGGTCGGTTGGCGATGTCCTGCGCACCGTGCACACCACACGGTCGAAGGCGTTGCTCGTCCCCGCCGGCGGCACGTGGCGCGATGAGACGGTGTCGGTGGATCGGCCGATGCCGACACGAACCACGCGGGAAACCGACGCGCTGTTGGTGCCTGTCGAAGGACGGGACGGCAAACAGGCACAACCGAGCTCGGCGCCGATGCGGACGATGACCACCCGTTCGGAGACCGGGGTTCTGGTGCCTTACTACGGCAACGGGACTGCCCGCACGACCGAGGATCCACATGGCACGCTCACGACACGGGATCGGCGGGCGATGGTGGTTCCGCTGCGCAACCACAACACCGCCAAGTCGACGGTCGAGCCGCTCGATACTGTGGCCGCGTCCGGGAACCATCATGGGTTGGCGACTGCCGTGACGCCGAGGATCGAGGATTGCGAGTTCCGGATGCTGGAGCCCTCGGAGATCAAACGGGCCATGGCGTTCGACGCCGGCTATGTGATGCGCGGCAACCGGCGTGAGCAAGTCCGGTTGGCCGGGAACGCGGTCACCCCACCGACGGCACGCGACCTTGTCGCGGCGGTGGCCGAAGCGCTCGGGCAGGAGGTGGGCTGATCATGGCGCGGTTGATGTCGGTGTCGCTTACCGAGGGGCAGGTGCGAACACGGACGAAGACGGTTACCCGTCGTGTCGGGTGGCGGATGCTGCGGGTCGGGGACCGGGTGACGTTGTGTCGGAAGGTGATGGGTCGCCGCCGCGGTGAACCGCTGGTGCGGCTCGTCGATATCGAGGTGGTCGCGACACGGCGGGAGCCGCTCAACGTGATCAGCGCGGAGGATGTTGTCGCCGAGGGCTTCCCGGAGATGACGCCGCAGGAGTTCGTCGAGTTCTTCTGCGCCACTCACAAGGGCTGTACTCCGCAGACCGAGGTGACCCGGATCCAGTGGCGGTATCTCGAGTCATGAACGGTGCACCGAACATGGTGACCGGGCTTCTGGTCGCCGTCCTCGAATCGACGTGGGCGGCGATCCGGGCCCGGCACCCGGACGTTCCCGAGGTGGTGTTGACCATCGGCGCCGGATCGACCGCCGCCGGCGGGCTGACGTTGGGGCACTTCGCTCCGAATCGGTGGGTCCGCGGTACCTACGAGGTCCACGAGTTGTTCGTCGGTGGCGAAGGACTCGAGCGTGGGCCGGTCGACGTGCTCGGCACCCTACTGCACGAGGCTGCCCACGGTGTCGCGGTCACCCGCGGGATCAAGGACACCAGCCGACAGGGGCGCTGGCACAACGACCGATACCGCGCACTTGGAGAAGAACTTGGGCTGACACTGGCCCGGGACGACAGCGAGGGATGGTCAACCACATCTGTGCCGATCGCCACACGGCAGGTCTACCGGGATCAGCTCAACGAGCTGGACCTGGCGTTGATTGCCTATCGGCAGCCGGAGCTGGAACGCACCGGCCGCGGCAACAGCAACAACGGAGTCACCGCCACCTGTCGTTGCTCACGCAGGATCCGAGTAGCGCCGAGCGTGTACAAACTTGGCGGCATCGTCTGCAGCGTATGTGCCAGTGACTTCAGTTCAGATCAAGTCGATTCCAGCTGATCTGGTGCGGCGCTGGGGGCAGGCAGAAGGTGATCCAGCCATATGCCGACCCACGTACTGATGAACTGTCGACCTTCCGATTTTGACATTCGCTTGGCTGGCGGATCGCCCTTCATGCGAGCGTGGCGAACATCGGTGTACTCACCGTTGGCACCTTGGTGATTGGAAGATGAGGTGAACAGGCTTTCCTTCTTGTGTGAGATCCGGACGTCATCATCACGAATGGCTTTCGGGACCTTGCCCTTGAGAATCTCGTGCGCCTTGTACAACTCGCCCCACCCCAGGGCCTCATCTGGCAACGCCAGAATGCGGAGGACCTCGGCAACCTCGGGGTTCAAAATTGCTAGCTCGGCGTACCGCGGCCCAGGTGGCGGCGGTTGCGGAACTTCAACCCCATCGACGCTCACGACAACTGCACTCGCCGAAAGTGAAGCTCTGGCCGTAAGCGCGGCGACCACGACGTGGACATTGCCTTCGTCACCGTACGTGCCCGTCAACGCAACGGGGATGAATCCGGAATCCCTAACCCGTCCCAGACCATTCCCAACCAGCAGAAGCCTCTGTGCGACCTCATGGAAGGCCTCCCCGTCGGGCGGCTCATCGATCATCGCCGACGACAGGAAGTAGTGACCGTCCTCGTCTGCGATCCGGATATCACCATCGGGAAGGAAGTCCGCCAGACTCTGCAGACTGACGCGGTCGCCTTCGAGCCAGGCCTTCATCGCCACTTCAGACAACTCTCGATCATGTCGAGGTCACTGGATCGGGCGTGCCCTTCGCGTGCCTCAACCTTTGGATTCAGCCGGTCAATCAAGGACAAACGAAGCTAAGTGCTGATGATGGGTCGACGCAGTGTTGCTCCGGTCCGGTATGCGGGTGTGATGCTCCTGCTCCACGTTTGCTCCATGGAAGACGCGTGGAGCACGGATTGTGAGGCAGCAAAACCGTTGTCTAGCTGGCAGTTCTTCGGTGGGCGCAGAGGGGTTCGAACCCCCGACCGCTGGTGTGTAAAACCAGAGCTCTACCACTGAGCTATACGCCCGGGACCCGTCGGTGGGTGACCGACGGGCCGGTCTAGGACTCTAGCGCGGCGAGCGCTTTCTCCCAAGCCGCCTGGTCACGGGGCTCTCCGGGGCCGTTCATTTCGGCGAAGCGGATGACGCCGTCGCGGTCTACGACGAAGGTGCCGCGGTTGGGGTAGCCGGATTTCTGGTTGAAGACGCCGAAGGACTGGGCGACGGCGCCGTGCGGCCAGAAGTCGGACAGCAGCGGGAAGACGTAGCCCTGTTCGGCGGCCCAGATCTTGTGGGTGGGCGGTGGGCCGACCGAGATGGCGAGGATTTCCGCGGCGTCGTTCTGGAATTTGGGCAACTCGTCGCGGACCTTGCACAGCTCGCCCTGGCAGATGCCGGTGAAGGCGAGCGGATAGAACACGATCAGCACGTTCTTCTTGCCGCGGTAATCCGAGAGCGTGACGTCCTGGTTGTTCTGATCCTTGAGTGTGAAATTCGGCGCGAGCGTGCCGACTTCCAGCGGGCCAACCTCGACTGGCATCACTGATCCTCCATCGTGTCGGGCTACACCGGGCGGTGAAACACCGCCCGGCGAAACCATAGCGAAAGCGGTCAGCGCTGTTTCGAGGGTGCCTTGGGCTGCACGAGGCGGCTGCCGGACCAGGCACCGAGGCTGATCGCCGAGGTTTGGGTCAAACCCGCGGTGGGTGCCGCTTCGGCGATATCACTCGGATCGACATGACCAGGTTGCCCGGTCTTGGGAGTGAGCACCCAGATGAAGCCTTCGTCGGCCAGCGGACTGATGATTTCCATCAGTTCGTCCGCCAGATCGCCGTCGCCTTCTCGCCACCACAGTAGGACAGCGTCGACAACCTCGTCGGAGTCTTCGTCGACCATCTCCCCACCGCTGGCCTCTTCGACATCGGCCCGCAGGTCGTCGTCGGTGTCCTCGTCCCAGCCCAGCTCCTGGACAACCATGCCGTGTGTAATGCCAAGCTTCTGAGCGTAGTTCTGCGCGTCCGCCGCGGCGACCACGGTGGTGTCCTCCTCAACTCCAGACAATAGGTAGTTGCAAGCGAACATGGTTATCGCCTCGAGCGCAAGCTGATCGGACGAAATACCCATGGAATGTCGCGTTGCAACCTCGTGTCTTTGGCCGATTTTCGCCACCCGACCCCGGTTCATGGGACGAATTCAGCGTTTCGGGCAGGCGTCCTTGACCGCATTGCGCGCGTCGTTGACCCGCTTGCTCGCCTCGTTGAGCGCGCCGACCGGGGCGGTGTAGGTCATCTTGCGGGTCTCCGCGGCGAGCTGGCGTGCGGCGGCGACGTATTCGGCGAACTTGGCCTGCAGATCGGTGGGCAGCGCGCCGTTGGCGTTGTTCACTCCGGTCTCGACTTTGGTCGCGGCGTCCTCGAGCGTCTTGGCGGCGGTATCGCGCTTGGCGTTGTAGTCGGCGGCGTTCGCGTCGTGCGCATCTACGAATTCGTTGTACTTCGAAACGCCGACACCTGTAGTCGTGGGGAATTGACCGCAGTTGTCGCTGATCGCCTGCGCCTGGGCCGCGGCCTTGCGCGAGGAGGTCGCCGCGGCGGAGGAAGCGGCCGCCTCGGTCTTGTAGGCGGCCAGCTCCGAGGCATTCGGATTGGCAACGCCGTCAACGTGTTTTGCGCATCCCGCGATGGTCAGCCCGACCACGACCGCCGCTGCCGCGCACACCGCTCCGAACCCGCGTGGGTCCAGCACCTTCATCGTCCTCCGTGCCTCTCTGTGTCACCGGCGGTCCTCGACTCACGTTCCCTGCGGAACCGTACTGCAGTTGCCCCTGACATGATGACCTGGGCCACAACTTCCGCAAGGATGGAGGTGCGCCCGAACCTTTCGTAAAACGGGTGGTCCGCCAACCAAGTGTGCCGCCCGGGGAAACAGACGCCTATCAGCTTGTCCACCCCTGTACGAGGAGCAGATTTGACCGACCTGATCCACTCTTCCGCGCCAGCGAAATCCGCCGGCACCGACTCCGCGCCGCGTGATCCGAACGGGTCGCAGGTGCCGCCTACGGGCGGGCGGGTGCGGGTTATCCGCGAAGGGGTGGCGTCCTATCTACCGGACATCGACCCGGAGGAAACCTCCGAATGGCTCGAATCGTTCGATGACATGCTCGACCGGGAAGGTCCGGGCCGCGCGCGTTACCTCATGCTCCGGCTGTTGGAACGCGCCGGTGAGCGTAGGGTCGCCATTCCATCCCTGACCTCCACCGACTACGTCAACACCATCCCCACCGAGAACGAGCCGTGGTTCCCCGGCGACGAAGAGGTGGAGCGGCGCTTCCGTGCCTGGATCCGCTGGAACGCGGCGATCATGGTGCACCGGGCGCAGCGTCCCGGTATCGGTGTCGGCGGCCATATCTCGACCTACGCGTCCTCGGCGGCGCTCTACGAGGTCGGGTTCAACCACTTCTTCCGCGGTAAGGACCATTCCGGCGGCGGCGATTCGATCTTCATCCAGGGTCACGCCTCGCCAGGCATCTACGCCCGCGCATTTCTCGAGGGCCGGTTGAGCACCGACCGGATGGACGGTTTCCGGCAGGAGTACAGCCACGGCGGCCCGGGCCACGGCCTGCCGTCGTATCCGCATCCGCGGTTGATGAACGACTTCTGGGAGTTCCCGACGGTGTCCATGGGCCTGGGCCCGATGAACGCCATCTACCAGGCGCGTTTCAACCACTACCTGCACGACCGCGGTATCAAGGACACCTCCGATCAGCACGTCTGGGCGTTCCTGGGCGACGGCGAGATGGACGAGCCGGAATCGCGCGGCCTGATCCAGGTTGCCGCCAACGAGGGGCTGGACAACCTGACCTTCGTGATCAACTGCAACCTGCAGCGTCTAGACGGCCCGGTGCGCGGTAACGGCAAGATCATCCAGGAACTGGAGTCGTTCTTCCGTGGCGCGGGCTGGAACGTCATCAAGGTCATCTGGGGCCGGGAGTGGGACGCGCTGCTCGGCGCCGATCGCGACGGCGCGCTGGTGAACCTGATGAACACCACCGCTGACGGTGACTACCAGACCTACAAGGCCAATGACGGCGCCTACGTGCGCGACCACTTCTTCGGTCGCGACCCGCGCACCAAGGCCTTGGTTCAGGATCTTTCGGATCAGGAGATCTGGAACCTCAAGCGCGGCGGTCACGACTACCGCAAGGTCTATGCCGCCTACGCGGCCGCGATGGCGCACAAGGGCCAGCCGACGGTGATCCTGGCCAAGACCATCAAGGGCTACACCCTCGGCAAGCACTTCGAGGGCCGAAATGCCACGCACCAGATGAAGAAGCTGACCCTGCAGGACCTCAAGGACTTCCGTGACCTGCAGCGGATTCCGATCTCCGATGCCGAACTGGAGAAGGATCCCTACCTGCCCCCGTACTACCACCCGGGCATGCAGGCGCGCGAAATCCAGTACATGCTCGATCGCCGCAAGGCGCTCGGCGGTTTCCTGCCCGAACGGCGCGCCGCAGCAAAGCCATTGCAACTGCCCGGGGACGAGGCGTACAAGTCGGTGCGCAAGGGTTCCGGCAAGCAGAACGTGGCCACCACCATGGCGCTGGTTCGGCTCATGAAGGAGCTGCTGCGGGACAAGGAGATCGGCAAGCGGATCGTGCCGATCATTCCGGACGAGGCCCGTACCTTCGGTATGGACTCGTGGTTCCCTTCGTTGAAGATCTACAACCGCCTCGGGCAGTTGTACACCTCCGTCGACGCGGAATTGATGCTTGCCTACAAAGAGAGTGCTGTCGGGCAGATTCTGCACGAGGGCATCAACGAGGCCGGATCGACCGCATCGTTCACCGCGGCAGGCACCTCGTACGCCACCCATGGCGAGCCGATGATCCCGCTGTACATCTTCTATTCGATGTTCGGTTTCCAGCGCACCGGCGACGGATTGTGGGCGGCGGCGGACCAATTGGCACGCGGCTTCGTGCTCGGGGCAACCGCCGGGCGAACCACGCTGACCGGTGAGGGGCTGCAGCACAACGACGGTCACTCGTTGCTGCTGGCCTCCACCAACCCGGCCGTGGTCACCTACGATCCGGCGTTCTCCTTCGAGATCGCGCACATCGTGCGGGACGGTCTGCGTCGCATGTACGGCGGCGGCACACCGCAGCCCGGTCCGGGCGCACTGCCCGGCACGCATCCGCACGGATCCGCGGGCGGCTTCGGCGGCGAGGACATCTTCTACTACATCACCCTCTACAACGAGCCGTATGTACAGCCCGCCGAGCCCGACGATCTCGATATCGCCGGACTGCTCAAGGGCCTCTATCTGTACAAGCGCGGCGGCGAGGGCAATGTGCGCGCCCAGATCCTGGTCTCGGGTGTCACGGTGCCCGACGGCGTGCGGGCCCAGGCGCTGCTCGCCGAGGAGTGGGGTGTGCAGGCCGATGTCTGGTCGGTGACCTCGTGGGGTGAGCTTCGCAAGGAGGCACTCGACAAGGAGGTCGCTCAGCTGCGCAACCCGGGCACCGATGCGGGCGTCCCGTACGTCACCCAGGCGCTGGCCGGGGTCGAGGGTCCGTATGTGGCCGCGACGGACTGGATGCGCGCGGTGCCGGATCAGGTGCGTAAGTGGGTGCCCGGCGACTTCACCACGCTCGGTACGGACGGTTTCGGCTTCTCCGATACCCGCCCCGCCGCGCGCCGCGTCTACAACGTGGACGCGCAGTCGATCGTGGTGGCGGCCCTGGCCGCACTCGGCCGCACCGGCAAGGTCGATCCGGCCAAGGCTGTCGAGGCTGCGGCCAAATACCGCATCGATGATGTCGCCGCCGCGCCGAAGTCGGCTCCCGGCACCGAAGATGAACTCGCATAGCGGACGATTGGATGGTGGAACGTAAACCGCCGCGGCCGCGTCGGATCTCCGAAGGCTCCTCCGAGCACGAGGTGTATCTGCCGACGGGCGCGCTCTCCCCGAACCGGCAAACCCGCGACCCGCTGCCGGACACGCTGCTCAAACGCGTGAAGCAGTTCTCCGGACGCCTCTCCACCGAGGCGGTCGGGTCGATGCAGGATCGGTTGCCGTTCTTCGCCGATCTGGACGCCGCACAACGCGCAGGCGTCCAGATGCTGGTGCAGACCGCGGTGGTGAACTTCCTGGAATGGCTACAGGATCCCGATAGCGATATCCGGTTCAGCCTGGATGCCTTCCAAGTGATCCCGCAGGATCTGGCGCGGCGGCTGACGCTGCGCCAGACCGTGGACATGGTTCGTGTGGCCATGGAGTTCTTCGAACAGTGGCTGCCCGCGCTCGCGCGCAATGATCGGCAGCTGGTCGCACTCACCGAGGCGGTATTGCGCTACGGGCGTGAGCTCGGATTCGCCGCCGCCTCGGTGTACGCGAGCGCCGCGGAATCCCGTGGCGCATGGGATACCCGCCTCGAGGCGCTGGTCGTGGACGCCGTCGTCCGCGGCGATACCGGTCCGGACATGCTGTCGCGGGCCGCGACCCTGAACTGGGACGCCACCGCACCGGCGACGGTGCTGGTCGGCACGCCACCGGGGGATCAGGGCGTCTCGATGGTCGGCTCGGTGCACACGATCGCCGCGCGGCACGGTCGCGCGGCGCTGGCCGTGGTCCAAGGTTCACGGCTGGTGATGGTGGTCAGCGGGAATCTGGGCGATACCTCTTATGCCTCCCCTTTTCTCGCGGATCTGCTGGCCGAGGTGTTCTCCGACGGTCCGGTGGTGATCGGCCCGACCATGCGCACCCTCGGCGCGGCGCATGCCAGCGCGGTGGAAGCACTGGCCGGAATGGAGGCCGTTGTCGGCTGGCGCGGGGCCCCGCGCCCGGTCCATGCTGCGGAATTGTTACCCGAGCGGGCCCTTTTGGGTGACCGAGCTGCAATCGACGCGTTGAACGAGTATCTTGTCCTACCGTTGGCCGCTGCCGGATCCGCGCTGGCCGACACCCTCGAGGCCTATCTGGATTGCGGTGGTGCGGTCGAGACGTGCGCGCGTCAGCTGTACGTTCATCCAAATACCGTTCGCTATCGCCTCAAACGGATAGCGGAGATAACGGGCCGTGATCCGATGAATCCGCGGGATGCGTACGTGCTCCGGATCGCCGCCACAGTAGGTCGTTTGACACGAACCCGTAACGAATCGTCAACTTCTACCCCAGAAGTCACTCAGTTCCCGGTGAGTCACGAGGGCGTGTAACGGATCCAGCGAAACGGTCGATCGGGGGAACCCACATGCGCTTTTGTGGGACCCCCACAAAAGCGCTCCGCAAGGTTCATTCGCGTCGACATCTCCTGCGGCGTACCTCACAGTGTTTTCTTAGAGGTGTGATCGCGTTGTTCGCCCCTGGACAGGGGTCCCAGACACCCGGCATGCTCGCGCCTTGGCTCGACCTTCCCGGCGCGACTGATCGCCTCGCCATCTGGTCCAAGGCCTCCGGCCTGGATCTGGTTCGACTCGGCACCACCGCAACGGCGGAGGAGATCACCGATACTGCCGTTACTCAGCCGCTTGTCGTCGCCGCCGCACTGCTGGCCTTCGCGGAAATCGAGCCGGATGCACTTCCGGCCGATACCATCGTGGCCGGACATTCGGTCGGTGAACTCGCCGCCGCCGCGGTCGCCGGAGTCATCTCCGCCGACGATGCGGTGCGGCTGGCCGCCATCCGCGGTGCGGAGATGGCCAAAGCGTGTGCTCTCGAGCCGACCGGTATGTCCGCGGTGCTCGGTGGCGATGAGGCCGCCGTGCTCGCCCGGCTCGAAGAGCTCCAACTCGTCCCGGCCAACCGCAATGCCGCGGGTCAGATCGTGGCCGCCGGACGTTTGACCGCCCTCGCGGAACTCGCCGCCGATGCGCCCGAGAAGGCGCGGGTGCGTGCGCTGCCCGTCGCGGGTGCGTTCCACACCGCGTTCATGGCCCCGGCCCAGGACGCTGTGACGGACGCCATATCCAAGATCACACCGAACGAGCCGACCAGGACCCTGCTTTCGAACTTCGACGGCAAGCCGGTTACCTCCGGGGCCGATGCTGTCGCTAAGCTCGCGGCGCAGGTCACCCGGCCCGTCCGGTGGGACCTGTGCACCGAGACCGTCCGGCAAGCGGCGGTCTCGGCAGTGGCGGAGCTGCCGCCGGCGGGCACGCTCGTCGGCATTGCAAAACGGGAACTGAAAGGCACGCCAACACTTGCCCTGAAGACCCCCGAAGACCTCCCCGCGTTGGCCGGGCTCACCACTTCCGGCTAGCTTTCCCCCCGCGACCGTGTAACCCAATACGCGATCGTGACCGAGCGGACGGTAACCATCGGCTCGCTCGATTCGAAAAACAACAGTGAAGCCCTACAAAGTAGATAAGAAGGGAGCCACGAAGTGGCCGCTCTGACCCAGGAACAAATCGTCGAGGAACTCGGCAAGATCATCGAAGAGGTGACCGGTATCGAGCCCTCCGAGGTAACGATCGAGAAGTCCTTTGTCGATGACCTGGACATCGACTCGCTGTCCATGGTCGAGATCGCGGTGCAGACCGAGGACAAGTACGGCGTGAAGATCCCGGACGAGGATCTGGCCAGCCTGAAGACGGTCGGTGACGCTGTCGGCTACATCCAGAAGCTCGAGGCCGAGAACGCTGAGGCGGCCGCGGAGCTCAAGGCCAAGTTCGACGCCGAGTAGGGCCGACACTGTGACCACTCCTTCCACCTTGAACGGGAATTTCCCCAATGTCGTCGTCACGAGTATGGCGGCGACCACGTCGATCGCTGGTGATGTCGATGCGACGTGGAAGGGACTCCTCAACGGCGAGAGCGGTATCGACGTTCTCGAGGACCCCTTCGTCGAGGAGTACGACCTTCCGGTCCGCATCGGCGGTCACCTGAAGGTCCGGCCAGAGACCCTGCTGACCCGTGTCGAATGTCGGCGCATGGCCTACGTCGAGCAGCTCGCGACCGTACTCGGTCGCGAGGTGTGGCAGAACGCGGGCAGCCCCGAGGTCGACCCGGAGCGTCTGGGTGTGGCGATCGGTACCGGGCTCGGTGGCGGTGACGCGCTCATCGACTCGGTCGACAAGCTGAAGAACGGCGGCTATCGCAAGATTTCGCCGCTGGCTGTTCAGATGGTCATGCCGAATGGTCCGTCGGCCGTCGTCGGTCTCGAATTGAAGGCCAGGGCAGGAGTGGTCACTCCGGTCTCGGCATGCTCATCGGGCTCCGAGGCCATCGCCAATGCGTGGCGAATGATCGTCATGGGTGACGCCGATATGGTCGTCACCGGTGGCGTCGAGGGTTTCATCGACGCGGTGCCGATCGCGGCATTCACCATGATGCGCGCGATGAGTACCCGCAATGACAACCCGAAGGGCGCCTCGCGTCCCTTCGACAAGGATCGCGACGGTTTCGTCTTCGGCGAGGCCGGAGCGCTGATGGTCATCGAGACCGAGGAGCACGCCAAGGCTCGTGGCGCGACGATCCACGCGCGCCTGCTCGGCGCTGGTATCACTTCCGATGGCTTCCACCTGGTCGCACCCGATCCCACGGGTGACGGTGCCGCCCGGGCGATGACCAGGGCGATGCAGACCGCGGGTCTGACGCCCAAGGACATCACCCACATCAACGCGCACGCGACCGCGACCCCCATCGGTGACACCGCCGAGGCGAACGCGATCAACAAGGCTGTGGGCAACCACGCTTCGGTGTACGCGCCGAAGTCGGCCCTCGGTCACTCGATCGGCGCCGTCGGTGCGCTCGAATCGGTGCTGACCGTGCTCAGCATCCGCGACGGCCTCGTCCCGCCGACGCTGAACCTGGAGAACCAGGATCCGGAGATCGATCTGGATGTGGTGCACGGCGAGGCGCGCCGCCAGGAGATCGAGTACGCCATCAACAACTCGTTCGGTTTCGGTGGGCACAACGTCGCGCTCGCCTTCGGTCGGGCATAGCCGCCTAATCGACTGCACAACGATCCCGGTGGGGTCGACCAACGCCAAAGTCGGTCGACCCCACCGGTATTCGACATACGCAGCCGCAGTAGCGGCGCATTTCCTTGAGGTGAGGAGAAGACGCGATGACGATTGTGGCTCCCGCGTTCCGACCAGACACTGCCACCGATCCGCGTGATCCGCTCGGGCGGCTCCAGCGCTTCTTCGACCCCGGAACCGTGCTACCGCTGCACCCGCGCGACAAGTCCGGTGTGCTCGCCGCGATCGGCGAAGTGGACGGTGTCCGCACCGTTGCCTACTGCTCCGATGCCACCGTCATGGGCGGCGCGATGGGTGTGGAGGGCTGCAAGCACATCGTCGACGCGATCGACACCGCCATCGATTCCGCGATTCCGGTGGTCGGCATCTGGCATTCCGGCGGCGCTCGCCTGGCCGAGGGTGTCGAGGCGCTGCACGCGGTCGGGCTGGTCTTCGAGGCCATGGTTCGCGCGTCCGGCCTGGTGCCGCAGATTTCGGTGGTGCTCGGCTTCGCGGCCGGTGGCGCCGCCTACGGTCCGGCGCTTACCGACATCGTGATCATGGCGCCGGAGGGCCGGGTCTTCGTGACCGGTCCCGATGTGGTGCGCAGTGTGACCGGTGAGCAGGTCGATATGGCCACCCTGGGCGGTCCGGAGACGCACGGCAAGAAGTCCGGTGTCACGCACATCGTCGCCAATGACGAGGCCGACGCGCTGCACCGGGGGAGGCGCCTGGTGTCGATGTTCGCCGAACAGGGCGAATTCGATCTGGTCGCGGCCGCGCACGGTGATGTCGATCTGAAGGCGATGATGCCGGAATCGGCCAAGCGCGCCTATGACGTGAAGCCGATCGTCCACGAACTGCTCGACAACGTCGACGGCGAGTCCTCGTTCGAGGAGCTGCAGGGCGGTTACGCGCGCAGCATCGTCACCGGTCTCGGACGGCTCGGCGGGCGCACCGTGGGTGTGCTCGCCAATAACCCGATCCGCCTCGGGGGCTGCCTGAACTCCGAAAGTGCCGAGAAGGCAGCGCGTTTCGTGCGGTTGTGCGACGCGTTCGGCATTCCGCTGGTGGTGCTCACCGATGTGCCCGGGTACCTGCCCGGTGTCAGCATGGAGTGGGAAGGTGTGGTGCGGCGCGGCGCGAAGCTGCTGCACGCATTCGCCGAGGCCCGGGTGCCCCGGGTCACGCTGGTCACCCGCAAGATCTACGGTGGCGCCTACATCGCGATGAATGCCCGTTCGCTCGGTGCGACCGCGGTGTACGCCTGGCCCGGTTCCGAGGTCGCCGTGATGGGCGCCAAGGCCGCGGTCGGCATCCTGCACAAGAAGGCCCTCGCGGCCGCGCCGGAGGAAGAGCGTGAGGCGCTGCACGAGCGTCTGACGGTCGAGCACGAGCGCATCGCCGGCGGTGTCGAGCGGGCCATCGCGATCGGTGTCGTGGACGAGGTGATCGACCCGGCCAAGACCCGCAGCACCATTGCCGCGGCATTGGCGGCGGCGCCGGTGCGCAAGAGTCACCACAAGAACATTCCGCTGTAAATCCATGGCAGAAGCGGGCTTCGGGATTGATTTCCCGGGGCCCGCTTTCGTTCGTATTGTTCTCGGTGTCGGACCTGGGGTGACGGGCATATATCGATCGGGTTTCCGCGCGGCAATGTAGTTGAAACTTTGGCGATACGAGTAGCTCGTACGTTGCGCGCATGAGCGTGACGATCGAATCCATCGCAGCAACCGACCCGGTGCGCAAACGACCCTGGTACCGGTCGCTATTCCTGCAACTGCTGGTGGCGATCGTGGCCGGAATTCTGGTCGGCAAGCTGTGGCCCGACTTCGGTGCGGATCTCAAACCGCTGGCCGACGGGTTCATCAAGCTGATCAAAATGGTGATCGCGCCGATCATCTTCTGCACGGTGGTGCTGGGCATTGCCCATGTCGGCGATATGAAGTCGGTGGGCCGGATCGGTGTCAAGGCGCTGATCTACTTCGAGGTGATCACCACCTTCGCGCTGCTCTTCGGTTTGCTGGTCGGCAACCTGGTGAGGCCGGGTGCGGGCTTTCATGTCGACGCGCAGACCCTGGCGACCGGTGCCGAGAAGATCGCCAAGACCACCAAGAACGGCGAGCTGCCGCATACCGTCGACTTCTTGCTGAATATCATTCCGGCATCGGTGATTTCGGCATTCGCGGAGAATGCGCTGCTGCAGGTGTTGTTCTTCGCGGTGCTGTTCGGCTTGGCGTTGGCGAAGTTCGGCGAGCACGGCCCGCCGGTCATTCTGGAGGCGGTCGATCACATCGGGAAGATCTTCTTCACGATCATCGGCTGGATAATGAAATTGGCGCCGCTGGGTGCGTTCGGCGCGATGGCCTACATCGTTGGGCAGTACGGACTTTCCGCGCTCAGCAGCTATGGCAAGCTGATCGCCTGTTGTTATGGGGCGGCGGTGTTGTTCCTGCTGGTGCTCGCGGTGGTCGTGCGGGTTTTTGCGGGGGTGAGCCTGTGGAAGCTCCTCAAATACATCAAGGATGAGCTGTTTCTAGCGCTCGGCACGGCGTCGACGGAGGTGGTGCTGCCGCGGATCATGATCAAGCTGACCGAAGCCGGTTGCTCACGAGCCACCACCGGGCTGGTGATACCGACCGGGTATTCGTTCAATCTCGACGGTGCGACGCTGTATCTGTCCATCTGCGTGCTGTTCTTGGCGCAGGCGCTCGGGGTGGATCTGAGTCTCGGCGAGCAGATCACGGCCGTCGGTGTGCTGATGTTGACCTCGAAAGGTATGGCGGGCGTGCCGGGTTCGTCATTCCTGGCGCTGTCGGCGACGATCACCGCGATCGGGCACGGATCGATTCCGGTGGCGGCGGTCGCGCTGCTGCTCGGGGCGGATCGGCTGATGGATTCGATGCGGGTGACGGTGAATCTGCTCGGGAATTGCGTCGCGACCTTCGTGGTCGCGAAGTGGGAGGGGCAGTTGGATTCAGAGCGGATGCGCAAGGTGCTGGACGGGGAAGAGGTGCCGCCGTTGGAAGACAAGGATCCGATGGTCGCCTACACCGCTGAAGAAGCTTGACCTCGGTGCCCGGCGGGTAAAGCCGCCGCCGGGCACCGCGGGCTCGGTAGCATCGACAGGTGCGCTACGAGGAACTTGCTGATGAGCCGTGTTCGATCACACGGCCGCTGGTGATCCTGGGCGACCGCTGGACCCTGGTGATCCTGAAATATTCGTTCGCGGGCGTCCGGCGGTTCAACGCATTCCAGAGCGCGCTCGGCATCTCCCGGAGCCGGTTGCAGGATCGGCTCGATCGGCTGATCGAACACGGGATTCTGGTCAAACAGAAGGCTGCCGTCGGCGCGCACGAGGAGTACCGGCTGACGCCGAAGGGACACGATATCTACCCGATCCTGATGGCGATCCGGGATTGGGGCGATACCTACATGGCGCCGGACGGTCCGCCGGTGCACTACCGCCATTCGGACTGCACCGGCGAGGGGCACATCAAACTCGAATGTGACTCGTGCGGAACCGAACTCACCGCACGCGACATCTCCGCCGAGCCCGGTCCCGGCTTCACCTCCGAAGACGGACGTCAGGCCGGCTAACCGGCGGCGGCCCAATTATGAACCGAGGCGGGCCTTTTCGGAGGGGGCGTCGCGGCTGACGCACTCTTGGTAAGGGGCCGGGGTGCCGATGTGTTCCTGGCAGTCCCAGGTGGTGGTGCCGACCGTGATGGGGATGACGAAGCCGACGTCCCACAGATCCGATTGCACGGCATAGGCATTGGTGACCGCGAGGGCGGTGGGGCAGGCGGCGTCGCCCTTGGTGGTGACGGCCGAGACGGCCAGGTCGAAGGGGCCCGCGCCGCAGGGGATCGTGGTGGGCTCGGCGACCCAGTTGCCGGTCATGGTGCTGATCACCCGGCTGTTCATCGGCGGACGACAGTTCGGCCCACTCGGCTGGCTCGGGTTCGCCGGGCTGAGCCTGGTCGTCGCGATAGCGGCGGCCGCGATCTACCGCGAGGTGGACGAACCGCTGATGCGTCGCTTCGCCGGCCGCCGCGCCGTGCGTCCGTCCGCGATGACGCGAGAGCCGGTCGATCGCGTTACCGCCTCGGTTGCGCCGTGACGAGGCAGAATCCCAGGCATGACTCCCGCCGCGCGCGACCGCAAACGGCACGGTAGGCACTACACGCCACCCGCCCTGGCGCGCTTTCTCGCGCAGCGGCTGCTCGAATATGCGCCGCTGCCGGCTGACGTCGGGACGCCGGGAGCCGCTGATGCTGTGGCGCCGGACGTGCGGGTTGCAGTGTCGGGACCTGGTCAGCAGCCGCGACGGGCCGCGTTATCCGAGGCCGGGACGTCCGATGGAGGGGTGCGGGACACGACAGCCCTCGGTGCCGGGGTTCGTGCGCCGAGCGGAGGGGTGCTACGGGTGCTCGATCCGGCATGTGGGGACGGTGAGCTATTGCTCGCGCTGGATCAGGTTGCGGCGGAGTTGGTGCCGGGGGTGCGGGTGGAATTGGTGGGGTACGACCTGGATGCGGCCGGGGTGGCGGTGGCCCGGGAACGGGCGGCGGCCGCGGGGGTTGCGATCGAGTGGCATATCGGGGATTTCCTGACCGAATCGGCGGGGATCGCGGCGGGGTCGTTCGATGCGATCATCACCAATCCGCCGTATGTGCGGACTCAGCAGTTGGGTGGGCCGACCGCGCAGCTGCTCAGCAAGCAGTTCGGGTTGCAGGGGCGGATCGATCTCACCCACCCGTTCGTCGCGGTCGCGCCGCGGCTGCTGCGGTCGGGTGGGGTGCTCGGGTTGCTGTGTGCCAATCGGTTTCTCACCACCAAGGCCGGTGCGAATATTCGGAGCCTGCTGCGCACCGAGCTGGCTCCGGTCGAGCTGTACGACCTCGGCGATACGAAGTTGTTCGAGGCGGCGGTGCTGCCCGCGGTCACCATCGCCACCCGGACGGCAGCTCACGCGGTCTGCCGCTATGTTTCGGCCTACGAGGTCGATGCCGCCGAAATCGTCGGCGGAACAGATCTTTTCGAGGCGCTGGCGGCCGAACACAGTCACTGTGTCGAGCACTGCGGGCGCACTTTCGCGGTCGAGGTCGGTACGTTGGCGACGGGCGATCAGGCGGTGATCCGTGGGGCATCCGGCGATCGGATAACGGGTGATCGAGCAAACCGCAGCGATCCGGTCGTATCGGGCCCGGTAGCTGCCTGGCGGGCCGCTGCTTCCGGTCATGGTGTGGACGCGCCGGAATCCGTTGCTTCTGACGCGGACGGGCACAGCGGCGCGTGGCGAATGTCCCGGCCGGAGGTCGACAGGTGGTTGGCCGAGGTGGAGGCGGGGACCTGGCGGACCTTCGGCGCCGTGGGGCGGATTCGGGTGGGGATCAAGACAACTGCGGATCGGGTGTTCATTTCCGATCGGTGGGCGCAGGTGCGGCCGCGGCCGGAGGAGGAGTTGCTATTCGATTTGATCACCCATCAGGATGTCGATCCGTGGCGGATCTCGCGTGAGCGCGACGTACAGGTGCTGTATCCGTACGATCCGGCGCAACCCGCGCGGATGCCGGTCGACCTGCGAGAATTTCCCCGGGCCTCGGCATATTTGGAGTCACATCGGGAGACGTTGGCAGGCCGGAAGTATCTGACCGACAGCGGCAGGGAGTGGTTCGAGATCTGGGTGCCGCAGCGGCCGCATCTGTGGCGGGTGCCGAAGGTGGTCTTTCCCGATATCAGCGAGCGACCGCGATTCGCCCTGGATCGGTCCGGGGCGGTGGTGAACGGGGATTGCTATTGGATATCCCTGGCCGATCTCGGCGTGGACGGCGCCGCGGAGCGGTTGGCGTATTTGCTGATGGGCGTCGCGAATTCGGCGCTGGGCCTGCGGTTCTACGATGCGGTGTGCGGGAATCGGCTGTATTCGGGTCGGCGTCGGTGGATCACCCAGTATGTGTCGCGGCTGCCGCTGCCGGATCCGACCACGATGCGGGCGGGTGGCGTCGTCGAACTGGTGCGGGAATTCATCGACGACGGCAGGGAGCCCGACGCGAACTCGCTCCGCCTGCTCGATGAGTGGGTGGCGGCGGCCTTCGGCACCCGGATGTTCGAAATGCGTTGAGTTATGCGGTGGCCCGGACACCGACCATCGGCAGCAACGTGCGTCGCGCGAAATCCCGACCCGCCGCCACATCATCGATCGGAATGAGCCCGTCTGGCGTCAATGCCAGCGACAGGGCCAGCCGCGCCATGATCTCGGCGACGAGTTCGAAGTCGAAATCGTCATCCGCGCCGCTGCGGAGTTCGCGCAGTTTCTCCGCCAGATAGGTGCGCCCGACCGCGATGATCGGTCCGGCCTCGGTGGTCATTCGGGGCAGGATGAGATCGGGTTCGGTGCGCAGCAGTCGCCGCAACAGTTCGTTGCCCGCGATCTCGGTGATGACCGCGACGAAAATCTCGATCAGCTGTTCCTCGACGCCGTCGACCTTCTGCACCCGCTTATCGATCTCGGCGACGAAACGCTGCGCCTCGCGCACGCTGACCGCCTCGACCAGATCGTTCTTCGATTCGAAGCGGCGATACAGGGTGGCCGGGCTGATTCCGGCGCGCCGGGCGATCTCGCCCATGCTGGTGCGTTTGATGCCGAAGTCCAGGAACGCCGACAGCGCGCTCTCCAGCAGCTTCTCACCATCGCTGACGGGCTTTTCCAGGATGCGCTGGAGGATGGGCGGAACGGTCGGCATCGAAGCTCCAGTCGAATCGGCTCGGGACGCCGATGGTGTCTGGGCGTCGCGACGGTGCGGATGAGTGCCGTTCATTATTTCACCGGCTCGCGGCGGTTCGACCGCGGATCGGCACCAGAGCTCGACCGGCGACAGGCGCACGCGCGACTATGTGCGCGGCAGATCCAGTTCCGCCATCTCCTTTTCGATCGCATTGGCGGCGAAATCCACCCCGCTGGAGCGCAACTCGTGCACTCGCCGCTGTAGCGCCTCGATCCCACCCGGCTGGGCCGCGATATCGGCCACGCTGATCCGCCCCGACGGCCGGTGCATACTCTGCTGCACGTACGCCACCGTGTTACCTCCTGCCTGCACGCTCTGCGGCCACCATCCCGGTGGGCTCGCCCTCCGCGCTACAGGCCACTCGACAGCTGTGTCGGCGGGAGACCCCGGGGATACCGGGCACGCTGGCAGAATGCTATCAGCGATTTAGTTTGGTCAATTGATCAGTGTGCTCTGTCTCACACCTGTTTCGCGTCTCGGTGGTTGGCCATGTTGTGCAGGTACACAGCGCTATTGAGTCGGATGCCGTCCTGCTCGGCCTCGCTCAACTCGCGGCGCACCTTGCCGGGCACACCCGCGACCAGCGAGCCGGGCGGAATCTGCGCACCCTCCGGAATCAGGGCGTTGGCGGCGATCAGACTGCCCGCGCCGATGACCGCGCCATTGAGCACCGTGGCGCCCATGCCGACGAGCACATCGTCGCCGACGGTGCAACCGTGCAGGATCGCATTGTGTCCCACCGAAACTCCGGTGCCGACGGTGAGCGGGAAGCCGGGGTCGGCGTGCAGTACGCACCCGTCCTGAATATTGGTGCGCGCGCCGACGCTGATCGCCTCGAGGTCACCGCGCAGTACCGCGCTGTACCAGATGCTCACCTCGGCGGCGAGTTGCACGCGTCCGATTACCGTGGCGTTCGGTGCGATCCACGCGGTCTCGTCGATTTCGGGCGTATGTCCGCTTACCTCGATCCTCATGCCGAAAACATAAGGGGACCGAAAGCGGCGGAGCCGGCGGGGTGGGCGAACGCGGCTGGAACTGCTACTGCGCCGGGACCGGTGTGCCCGAGAACAGCGCGCGGTGCGCGGCCGGACTGGTGCCGAGGATGCGGTGGAAGTGGTGGCGCAGGCTGACCGCGGTGCCGAAGCCGGTCTCGGCGGCAATGCGATCCATGGTGTCGGTGGTGGATTCCAGGAGCAGCCGAGCGCGGTCGGCGCGTTGTTGCAGCAACCATTGCTGCGGGCTGTTTCCGGTGCGTTCGCGGAAGCGGCGGGTGAAGGTGCGTCGCGACATGAGCGCGATGCGAGCCCAATTGTCCAGGTCGATCGGTTCGCCGAGATTCGTTCGCGCCCAGACCATTGCACGTTCGATCGGATCGTCGTCGGCGGCTTCGGGTACGGCGACCGGTATGTACTGGGCCTGGGAGCCGCTGCGGTGCGGGGCGGTCACGAGCGACCTGGCCAGTTCGGTGGCGGCCCGGCTGCCGAGGTCGTCGCGGACCAGGTGCAGGCAGCAGTCGAGTGCGGCGGCGACGCCCGCGGAGGTGACGACATCGCCGAGGTCGGTCCAGAGGGTGTCGGCGCGGACCCGGACCTTCGGATAGGTCGCGGCCAAATCGGCGGCCGCGGCCCAGTGCGTGGTGATTTCCCTCCCGTCCGCCAGACCGCTCGCCGCCACCGCGAAGGAACCCAGGCACAGGCCGACGATCCGGGCACCCCTGGCGTGAGCTCGATGCAGTGCGTCGCGCAGTTCCGCCGAGATGCCCATATCGCGCTGCCAGCTCGGGATCACCACCATGTCGGCGCGCTCGAAGGCGTCGAGTCCGGTCTGCACGACGATGTCGAAACCGGCCGGGGTCCGCAGGGTGCCGGGGTTTTCGGCACACACCTCGACGCGGTAGTCGGGCGTGCCCTCGGTGCCGACCCGGCCGAAGACCAGCGTCGGTACCGACAGATGGAAGGGGATAACCCCGTCGAAGGCCAGGGCGGCGACGGAACGCATGGCCCGATCTTATCGCTAAGCGGCTCACGGGCCACTATTGATCGAATATCGGGGCGACAAGTATTGATCCCATGACCGAGACGATTGCACGCACCACCATCGAAGCCCTGCACATCGGCGGGCCCACCCTGCGCTTCCGGTACGGCACCCTGACTTGGCTGACCGATCCCACCTTCGACGCTCCCGGTGACTACCCCGGCCCGATCACGCTGCACAAGCTCACCGGCCCCGCTGTTTCGGTGGACCAGGTGGGGCCGGTGGACGTCGTGCTGCTGTCGCACGACCAGCACGATGACAATTTGGATCACTCCGGCCGTGAATTCCTCTCGACCGTGCCGACCGTCTTGTCGACGCCGGATGCCGCCGAACGCATCGAAGGTGTTCGGGGATTGGCGAATTGGGAGACCGTCACGCTGGGTGACGTGCGCGTGACGGCTGTGCCCGCACTGCACGGGCCCGAGGGGTGCGAGTCGCAGACCGGCGTGGTCACCGGGTTCGTATTGCAGGCCGAGGGGCTGCCGACCGTGTACGTGTCGGGTGACAATGCCTCGGTCGAGGTCGTCGAGCAGATCGTGGCGCGGATCGGCCGGATCGATATCGCGATCCTGTTCACCGGTGCCGCGAATGTCGGCCGGTTCGGCGATATCGATCTCACGCTGAACGCTCGTACCGCGGTGCAGGCCGCCGAGGCGTTGGGTGATGCGGTGATCGTGCCGGTGCATGCCGAGGGATGGGCGCATTTCAGCGAGACGCTCGAGCGCCTGGAGCGGATTTTCGGGTACGCCGGGCGGGGCGCGCAGCTGCGCATTCCGAAGCTGGGTGAGACGTTCGCTGTGTGAGCGCCCTGGAAAACCGGCGGTGCGCTCAGCGCGGCGGTCATGGCGCCGGGACCGTCGGTGGTCCACGATGGCGATATGAGGATCGCAGTTCCGCGGGAGGTCAAGGAGCAGGAGTTTCGAGTGGCGCTGACCCCGGCCGGTGCCGGGGAACTGGTGCGGCACGGGCACGAGGTGCTGGTCCAGGCCGGTGCGGGGGTGGGGTCCGGATTTTCGGATGCCGATTATGTCGCCGCGGGTGCCCGGATGGTGGCCGCCGCCGAGCAGGTGTGGTGGGAGGGGGAGTTGGTTCTGAAGGTCAAGGAGCCGATGGCCCTGGAGTATCCGCGGCTGCGGCGGGAGCAGGTGCTGTTCACCTATCTGCATCTGGCCGCGTCACGCGAGTGCACCGATGCGATTCTGCGGTCCGGAAGCACCGCGATCGCCTATGAGACGGTGCGGGCGGCGGACGGGTCGCTGCCGCTGCTCGCACCGATGAGCGAGGTCGCGGGCAAGCTCGGCCCACAGGTCGGTGCGTATCACCTGATGGCACCGCTCGGCGGCGCCGGGCTGTTGCTCGGCGGGGTACCGGGGGTGCTTCCGGCCGATGTGGTGGTGCTCGGCGGTGGTGTCGCGGGGACCAACGCGGCCACGGTCGCGGCCGGGATGGGCGCGAAAGTCACTGTGCTGGATACGAATTTGACGCGACTGCGCGAACTCGACGCGCGGTTCGAAGGGCGTATCTCGACGGTGGCCTCGAATATGGTCGAGGTCGAACGGGCTGTGCTGGCGGCGGATCTCGTCATCGGTTCGGTGCTGGTGCCCGGCGCGCGGGCGCCGAAGCTGGTGTCGGAGGAACTGGTTCGCGGTATGCGGCCCGGGTCGGTGCTGGTGGATATTGCCATCGACCAGGGCGGGTGTTTCGCCGGTTCACATCCGACGACGCATGCGAATCCCACTTTCCGGGTGGCTGATTCGCTGTATTACTGTGTGGCGAATATGCCGGGTGCGGTGCCGCATACCGCGACCGTGGCGCTCACCAATGCCACCCTGCCGTATGTGCGCGCGATCGCCGACCACGGGTGGCGGGAGGCGTGCACGGTGCATCCCGATCTCGCACAGGGGGTCACCGCGGATAAAGGGCGGCTGTTGTCGGCGGAGGTTGCGGCGGCGCACGGATATTCGATGCCCGAGCCGGTTGGGTTGGCGGGCTGACGTGGTGCGATGGTGGTTCCGCGGACGCGCGATGAGAAGGGCGAACGCGGTGACTGCGGGATACCTGCGGCGGGTAGTGGTGATCGCATTGCTGCTGGTGCTGTTGCCGTCGGTCGGTACTGCGGTTGCGGCGCCGGCGGCGGAGGGCGTCGATCCGGCGGCGGTGGATCGGTATATGTCCGAATACCTTTCCCGGACACGGTTGCCGGGGGCTTCGATCGCCATTACCCATGGGGATCGGGTGGTGTACGTCGCGGGGTACGGTCACGATTCGAGCGGTGCGGCGATCAGCGCGACGTCGCGAATGCCGATCGCCTCGGTGAGCAAATCCATGACGGCGTTGGCCGTGATGCAGTTGGTCGATGCCGGGAAGGTGCGGCTCGACGCGCCGGTGCATGAGTACCTCCCCGACTTTCGGTCGGCCGATTCGCGCGGTGACCGGATCACCGTGCGGGAGTTGTTGAATCAGACGTCGGGAATGTCGGATACCGCATTTCCCGATCTGCGCCGGCCGCAGGCGGATTCGCTGGCCGGGGCGGTCGAGCGACTACATGTGGCGAAACTGGCCGCCGATCCTGGGACGGAATTCCACTATCACAACCCGAACTATCAGGTGGCCGCTCGGCTGGTGGAGGTGGTCAGCGGGGAACCGTTCGCGGACTATATGCGGCGAAATGTATTCGGGCCCATCGGGATGCGCGACAGCACGACGGTGAATTCGCCGCGCGAGGCCGAGGATGTGACGCACGGATACATTCGGGCATACGGCTTCGCGATACCGGTTGCCGAGCCCGATTGGTTCGTCGGTGGTAGCCACGGTGTGATCACCACGGCCGCCGATCTGGCCGCGTGGCTGATCACTCAGAACAATGGTGGTGTCGCACCGGACGGGCAGCGGGTGGTGTCCGCGGCGGCGGTGACCGAGATGCACACGCCTTCGGGAGTCGGTGACGATGAGTACGGAATGGGTTGGCAGCGTGCACAATCCGATCAGATCGTGCACTACGGCGACTGGTTCACCTACACGGCCGCACAGGTCTTGGTGCCCGACACCGGATACGGGATCGCTGTCATAGCCGATACCGGCTTGGCGCTCGAGGACGATCCCAGGATCATCGCGCAGGGCTTGGTCGAGCTGACCCGGGGCGAGTCACCGGATGTGCACCGCCCGTGGGGCATCTACGCCGACTGGGGCATGGCACTGCTGACGCTGGCGACTCTCGCTCTCGGTGTGCTCTGCCTGGTGCGATCACGCCGCTGGGCCGATCGGCAGACCGCCCGGCCCAGCTGGCTGATCGCCCTGCGCCAATTGCCGTATCTCGCCGCGATCCCGATCCTCATCGCGCTACCGCAGCTCGCAGGTCTGGTCTTCCGCGGCCGGGCCCCGACTTTTCTCCAGGTGACCTACGTCTGGCCTGGTCTCGTGATATTTCTCGGCATTGCCGCGTTGGCGGGCGCGGGGGTTCTTCTTGCTCGCGGTATCCGGCTCATCATGTTGCGGCGCAATCGATCCGGGACCGATATCGAACGAGAAGCGCCCGTGGACCGAGCGCCCGCCTAGCCGGCGGCCCGCACATCGCAATGTGCGGGCCGCGTGGGTTATTCGGCGTTCGGGCCGAGGTACCAGTCGGGGGCGCCTTCGGTGGGGAGGTCGTGCAGCTTGTCCGGGTTGCGGACGACATTGATCGCGACGATGCGGCCGTTGTCGATGGTGAAGGAGAAGACGCCGGTGTGGGTGCCGTCGAAGACGACCAGACCGGGCGCGCCGTTGACCAGGACCGCGCGGCCCCACGCGCCCGCCGCGGACGGTGCGTGGTACCAGCCGAGCAGCATCTTCGCGATGAGTTCGGCGCCGCGCACGGGCTGGCGGATAGCGGGGACCTTGCCGCCGCCGTCGGCGGTCAGGCTGACATTGGCGTCGAGCACGCCGAGCAGCGCGCTCAGATCACCCGAGCGCCAGGCGACCGCGAAGGCCGAGACGACCTTCTCCTGCTCGACGGGCGAGGCGGGGAAGCGGGGCGTGCCGTCCTCGACGTGCTTGCGTGCACGCGAGGCGAGCTGCCGCACGGCTGCCGGCGTGCGCCCGACGACCTCGGCGACCTCGGGACCGCTCATACCGAACACATCCTGCAGCACGAATGCGGTGCGCTCGGCGGGCGAGAGGGATTCCAGCACGACCAGCAGCGCCGTGGTGACGCGCTCGTCCTGGGTGATCCGGTCGGCCGGATCGTCCCACGTGGTGACCTCGGGTTCCGGCAACCATTCACCGACATACTGCTCGCGCCGGGCGCGGGCCGAACCGAGTTGATCGAGGGCCAGCCGTCCGGTGACCGTGGAGAGCCAGGCCCGCAGATTCTCGATCTCGCCCGCGGTCCCGGCCTCGTACTGGCGCTGCAGTCGCAGCCACGCCTCCTGCACCACGTCGTCGGCATCGGTGAGACTGCCAAGCGTGCTGTAGGCGAGCCTGCGCAGATATGGCCGGTGCTCCTCGAAACGCCGAGCCAACTCGGCCTGGTCGATGGGTTCGCAGGAGTGGTCTGCAGTCACTGGTCTCGCCGTTCGGTCGTACGGCCCCGTCAGGGGCGAGCTTATGCGTCGTCACCCTGATGACGACGCAGGGCTAGCGAGTGTGACATCACCGCTCTCCGGGCGAGTTGGCGGGTCGCGCAGCGATCGGCTGGCAGCGCAGCGCTACCTGGACAATTCGGCGTTCGGCCCCGAGGACGCACAGGGGGATCGGTCGTAAGGCCATACGAGCGGTACGCATCGGTTGCGGATGCGAGCGCCCGCGGGGCGGACACGTGCGCTGGGCGTGGGCGTGGGTGGGAGGTGGCGACGGGCTACCCTCGCCGGGTGCGAACGGGGACTTCTACGGCGGCCGGGCTGTTGCTCGGGTTCGCCCTCGACCGGGTATTCGGTGATCCACGCCGGTGGCATCCGGTGGCCGGATTCGGTACGGCGGGAAGTGCGCTGGAGCGGGTTACCTATGCCGATCGGCGTTCGGCGGGGGTGGTGCACGAACTGGTGTTGGTAGGTGCGACAACGGCGTTCGGGTTCGGGCTACGGCGCGGTGGGGTAATCGCGACCACGCTGGCGACCTGGACGGTGCTCGGCGGGCGCAGCCTCGTGTGCGCTGGACGGGAGATGGCCGACCGGCTCGAGTCCGGTGATGTGGCGGGTGCGCGAGCACTGCTGCCGTCGCTGTGCGGGCGGGATCCGGAGGTGCTCGATGCGGACGGATTGGCCCGTGCCGCATTGGAATCCATTGCCGAGAACACCTCGGACGCGACGGTCGCGCCGCTGGTGTGGGGTGCGATCGCCGGAACGCCCGGGCTGCTCGGGTATCGCGCGATCAACACGCTGGACGCGATGATCGGCTACCGCAACGAGCGATATCTCCGCTTCGGCTGGGCCGCCGCTCGTGTCGACGATCTGGCGAATCTGTTGCCCGCGCGCGTCACCGGCATGCTCACCGCCGTCCTGGCCCCTGCTGTGGGCGGTCACCCGGCCGAGGTGCTGCACGCGTGGCGACGAGACGCGTCCAAACACCCCAGCCCCAATGCCGGGGTCGTCGAGGCCGCGATGGCAGGTGCGCTCGGTGTCCGCCTCGGCGGGCGGACTCGATACCGCCATGGCATCGAACTGCGTCCCAGCCTCGGCGACGGCCCCGCACCTCAGGTAGCGGATCTTCGTCGCGCTGTACGCATGTCGGAGGCGATCCAGGTCGGAGCGGTCCTGACCGTCGCGCTCTGGTCGATTCTGCGTCGCTGAGTCCGCTCCGTGGCGGCGTGTTCTGGTCGCTTGGCAGAAATCGCCTGATCGGCTGCGAAGTTGCACGCGCGGATTCGGTGTGGAGCTGGTCAACAGAATCCGTGCCGATGTTCACCGTGCGGTGGACAGGTCCTTCGTCCAGCCCTCCGAGGATCCGCTCGCGGGACCTCGTCTCAGCCGTGAGCGCTAGCGCTCAGCGAGAACCGCCGTAGCGGTCGGCCAGGCGCTGCTCGTTGGTGGATGCCGGTGCGGGGGTCGGGGTTTCGGCCGGGGCTGGTTCCGGGGTGGCCATGGCCTTTCCCTTGCGGCGCTCGCGGATCTCGGCGTAGATGAAGTAGCCGAGGCCGAGGGGAGCCATGATGCCGAAGGCCAGCCATTGCAGGCCGTAGGAGAGATAGGGGCCCGCGTCGAGTTGCGGGAGGGGGGTGGGGGTGAAGGCGCCGGGCTGGTTTTCACCGAGCTGTAGGTAGCCGCCGCGTTCGCCGGTGGCGATGACGGTGAGGGGCGCCTGCAGGACGGTCATCTCCTGTGTGGTGTCCACCGAATACACCTGGCGGTAGCCGTCCTGGACCATCGGGTCCTTACCGGGGGTGACGCCCTCGGACATCCGGATTCGCGCCTCGATCTTCTGCGGTCCGGTGGGCGCGTCCGGAATCTGCGGTGGGCGGGAGCCGTCCACGGCCGCGACCAGTCCGCGATCGATGAGCAGGATGCGGCCGTCGTCGAGTTTGAAAGTGGCCAGTACCGAGTACCCGGGCGCGCCGTCGAGATGGCGCAGGCGAACCAGCGCGGTCGAGTTCGGCATATAGCTGCCGGTCGCCGTGACACGTCGCCATTCGGCGTGCGAATCGGTGCTCTCGTCGTCCAGGACGGTGGCGATATCGATCGGGGCGGCGTCCACCGAATCGGCGATCAGTTGGTTGCGGTGCGAGGTGGTGGTGTTCTTGCCGAGCTGCCACGGTGCGAGCACGGTGAAGCAGAGGTAGGCGAAGGCCGCCACGAGTACGGCCAGGATCAGCCAGCTCGGGCGCAGCAGGAAGGTCAGTCGGCGCATCACAGGCGTCCATCGGGGACGGGCTCGTAAGAGACTGATTGGTCCGATTTGTGGCCGGGCTCTTCGACAGCGAGGGAGCCGTCCGTGGACGCGACGACGTCTCGGGATGCGTCAGTGTGGGCCGAGCGACTGGCATCGCCCGGGTCCGCGGCTTGGCCCGTGTCGCCGGTGCGCGCGGCGAGGGTGGCACGAACCCAATCCAACAGCCCAGGGATGGCGGCCGCGATCTGATCGTGGACGAGGTCGAAGTCGGCGGTGTCGCCGTAGTACGGGTCGGGGACGTCGAGGGCGTCGGCAGCGGGGTCGAAGCTGCGGAGTAGGCGGCGGCGATCCGATGGGATGCCGAGGGTGGCGAGGCGGCGTTCGTGACCGGAGTCGAGGGCGACCAGCAGGTCGGCGTCGCGGTGCTGGTTGCCGAATTTCGCGGCGATGTGGCCGGTCGGATAGCCGTGGCGGCGCAGCGTGGCATTGGTGCGGGCGTCGGCGTCCGCTCCGGCATGCCAGCCGTCGGTGCCCGCGCTGCTGACCCGTACGCGGTCGGCGAGCCCCTCGCGGTACAGGTGTACCGCGAACATCTTCTCCGCCATCGGCGAACGACAAATGTTGCCGGTACAGACGAACGACACGTGCAACTCACCCACGACAGCCATTCTGGCCGGTCGTCCCGATGGACCGCCACGTAGGGTGTTTTCTCGTGTCAGCGGAGAGTGTCGATCGCGCGAAATTGCGTCATCACGGTGACGTCGATGCGCGCCCCGGCATGCTCGATTTCGCGGTGAATGTGCAGGGCAGTGCGCCGCCGGACTGGTTGCGGAACCGACTGGCCGCGCGACTGGGCGACCTCGGCAGATACCCGAGCGCGGCCGACGAACTGGCCGCACGCGCCGCGGTGGCGGCCCGCCACGGACGCAGCACCGGCGAAGTGATGCTGCTGGCGGGCGCGGCCGAGGGTTTCGCGGTCCTGCCCCGACTCGCACCGCGACTGGCCGCCGTGCTGCACCCCTCGTTCACCGAGCCCGAACTGGCGCTGCGCGAGGCCGATATCCCGGTGACCCGCGTCGTACTCGAGCCGCCGTACGCCCTCGACCCGGCGCTCGTCCCTACCGCGGCCGACCTGGTAGTGCTCGGCAACCCGACCAACCCCACCTCGGTCCTGCACCCCGCCGACACCATCC
The DNA here is from genome assembly GCF_055584605.1 of Nocardia sp. NPDC102475. Taxonomy (NCBI): domain Bacteria; kingdom Bacillati; phylum Actinomycetota; class Actinomycetes; order Mycobacteriales; family Nocardiaceae; genus Nocardia; species Nocardia sp. NPDC102475. The sequence goes on from NZ_JBVJLS010000022.1 coordinate 116,540, forward strand.
GTGCGCTGCGCCGACCGGGACGGATCATCGTGGTCGACGAGGCCTTCGCCGATGCGATTCCCGGCGAACCGCAGTCACTGGCCGCTACGGCCGGACCGGACATCCTCGTTCTGCGCAGCCTCACCAAAACCTGGGCCCTGGCGGGTCTGCGCTGCGGCTACTTCCTCGGCGCACCCGAACTGCTGGCCCGCCTGAATCACGGCCGCGCGCACTGGCCGCTCGGCACACTGCAACTGGAAGCGATCAGCGCGACCGCCGAGCCGGATGCGGTCGCCGCGGCGCAACAGCGCGCACACACGATCGCCGCCGAACGTGACTCGATGATCGAACGACTGACCGCTGTCGGCATACACGTCCACACCCCCGCCGCCGGGCCATTCCTGCTGCTGCGCGTGCCGGATGGTGAGCTCCTGCGAAAGCACCTGGCAGACCAGGGAATTGCGGTCCGCCGCGCAGACACCTTCCCGGGCCTCGGAGCGGATCATGTGCGCGTCGCGGTCCGCGGTCCCGCCGCGGTCGATCGGTTGGTAGCCGGAATTCGCGCGGCAGGGGTTTGATGTCGGCTGGTGCGGGCGGAAATCGGGATATGGAGGTAGGCGGATGGTGACGACGCTGGCGGATCTCATCGAGGTGCTCGACGTGGCATATCCGCCGAAGCTGGCGGAGTCGTGGGATTCGGTGGGGTTGGTGTGCGGTGACCCGGGTGATGAGGTGACTCGGGTGCTGTTCGCGGTGGATGCCACCGCCGCCGTTGTGAATGAGGCCATCGACTGGCGGGCGCAGGCTTTGGTGGTGCACCATCCACTGCTGTTGCGCGGGGTCGACACCGTCGCCGCCGATACGCCCAAAGGTGCACTCCTGCATCGGCTCATCCGGTCCGGGTGTGCGTTGTTCGCGGCGCACACCAATGCGGACTCCGCTGATCCGGGAGTTTCCGATGCGCTGGCCGATGCGCTCGGACTCACTGTCACCGGACCTTTGGATTCGAAACCGCGAGCTGCCGTCGACAATTGGGTGGTCCAGGTGCCGCGTTCGCATGCGGATGCGGTGCTGGCGGCGCTGTTCGCAGCCGGTGCCGGTGGCAGCGGAACCTATCGGGACTGCGCTTTGCGGGTGCCGGGAGTCGGGCAGTTTCGTCCGGTGGCAGGGGCGAATCCGGCGATCGGCGCGATCGGGGAGTTGCAGCAGGTCGACGAGGATCGCCTCGAAGTGATCGCACCGCCTTCGGCCCGCACCGCCGTGCTGGCGGCGCTGCGGTCGGCCCATCCCTACGAGGATCCCGCCTATCACGTCACCGAGCGCGCGGCGTTGCCATCCGGGCTCGGCATCGGTCGCGTCGGCACCCTGCCCGAACCGGAGTCTTTGCGCGAGTTCACCTCTCGGGTCGCCGCCGCATTGCCCGCCACCACCTGGGGCGTTCGTGCGGCCGGTGACCCGGACCGCATGATCCAGACCGTCGCGGTGTGCGGCGGCGCGGGTGACTCCTATCTGAAGACGGTCGCCCGCCTCGGTGCCGACGCATACGTCACCTCCGACCTGCGCCACCATCCGGTCGACGAACATCTGCGCAGCGGCGGCCCGGCCGTAATCGATGCCGCCCACTGGGCCACCGAATTCCCTTGGTGCGCACAGGCGCAGACAGCAGTCCGAACCGCCCTGCCCGACCTCGAAACCCGCATCTCCACCCTGCGCACCGACCCTTGGACGATCGCCGCCCCGTGATCCGATACCCGAACCAGCCAGTGCGACGGCGTGTTCGGGCGTGTTGCCGGACTTGGTATGTGGTTCAGGTGAGTTGACGCGCCCGCTCGGGGTACAACTACCGCATGAACTACCCGGTGGACTTCGGGATCGTGCAGATCGGTCTGATGCTGATCATCCTGGTCGCGGTCGCGTTGCTGATATCGGCGCTCGTCATGGTGCGCAAGGTCGGATTGCGGGTTTTGCTCGGGCGCGGCGCGGGCGGATTAGCGCTGCTGGTCGTCGCGGTGCTGCTGCTGTGGGTGATCACGCTCGTGCAGACATTCCTCGGACTGAGCGGGGAGGTCAAGGCCGCGCACGTGGTGGTGAATCAGGTTGCGGGCCAAGACCACCGGCTCGAGGTCGACCTCACCCTCTACGGCGACGAGCATCATCCCGAAAAGCACGAGAAATATCAGGTCGAGGGTGACCTTTGGGTGCTGCAGGCCAATATCGTCGAATTAAAGCCCTGGGTGAACGCCCTCGGCTTCCACTCCGGCTACAAGGTCACCCGCCTCTACGGCCAACGTCTCGACGGCGTCGCGACCACCCAGAACCAGATCTTCGTCAACGGCGACGACCAGGACTTCTTCAACGATATGCGCAACCACAAATGGTGGACCGACCCCTTCGTCCGCTCCGCCTACGGCAACGCCGTAATCGCCACCCCCGGCACCTACGACGTCTTCATCTCCCGCGACGCCATCAAAACCCGCGCCCCCGGCAGCTGACTGTTCGAGCTGACACCGTCGTGATCGGCTGATCGCGTCGCTACGCGGCCTCGGTTCCACGCATTTCCCCGCCACACACCTGGCCCGGACCGGATCACCCACCATCCGGGGTACGGTTGAAGACTGGCATCGCCACCTCGCGTGCCCCCATCCGTCCACAGCGTCCAGGAGTTTGTCCGCGTTGAATGTCGAACCACCTGTCCAGGCCAAGCTGCTCCAGCTCGCCGCCGTCGACGCCGAACTGACGCGGATCGCGCATCGGCGCACCGTGCTGCCCGAGCAGCAGGAGGTGGCGCGGCTCGAGGGTGAGCGGAATGCGCACAAGGATGCGGCGGTGGCGGTCGAGATCATGCTCGACGATCTCGACCGCGATATCCGGAAGCTGGAGGGCGAGGTCGACGCGGTGCGCAAACGCGAGGAGCGCGACCGCGGCATGCTGACCGCCGGTTCGGTGGGCGCCAAACAGCTGTCGGAAATTCAGCACGAGCTGGGCAGCTTGGAGCGACGCCGTTCGGTGCTCGAGGACGAATTGCTCGAGGTGATGGAGCGCCGCGAGGCGTCGGCATCCGATCATGATCACGCGGGTGCCCGGCTCAGCAAGACCGAGCAGGAGCTGGCCGATGCGCAGCGCCTGCGCGACGAGGCGCTGGCGGATCTCGATGTGGCGCAGGGCCGTTGCGATTCCGACCGCAAGGATCTGGTCGCGCTGTTCCCGGACGAACTGCTGAGCATCTATGACCGGCAGCGCACCCAGCACGGCGTCGGTGCCGCGCTGCTGCAGGCCCGCCGGTGCGGCGCGTGCCGGATCGAACTGGACCGCGGTGAGATCGCGCGGATCGCCAAGGCCGCGCCGGATGTGATCATGCGGTGTCCGGAATGCGGTGCGATCCTGGTGCGCACCAAAGAGTCGGGTTTGTGAGGTTTCCGGTGCGGGTATCAGTACTCGCGTCGGTCCGCTCCCAGCGACGGATGGTCGGCTGTCGAAGAGGACGAGGGAAACAATGACCGAGCACGAGGTGATCGTCGAGGCCGATGGCGGTTCCCGGGGCAATCCGGGCCCGGCCGGTTACGGCGCGGTCGTCTTCGGTGCCGATCACATCCGAATTCTCGCCGAGCGCAGAGAATACCTCGGCATCACCACCAATAATGTCGCCGAATACCGCGGGCTCATCGCGGGTTTGGAGGCGGCGGCGGAGTTGGGCGCGCGCGTGGTGTCGGTGCGGATGGATTCCAAGCTGGTGGTCGAGCAGATGTCCGGCCGCTGGAAGGTCAAGCACGCGTCCATGATTCCGCTGGCTGACCGGGCACGCAGGCTCGTCGCCGGCTTCGACAGCGTGACGTTCACCTGGATTCCACGTGCCGAGAACTCCCATGCCGACCGGCTGGCGAACGAGGCGATGGATGATGCCACGCTGATCGGCGAGGTGCACGCTGCCGAGCGGCAGTTGCTCGATGCGGGCGCATCGGCCGCCACCCTGGCCGAAGAGGTGCGCGCGGCCGAAGAACAGCTGCTCAGCTGGACCGACGAGCCCCAAGCCTCCGCGCGCGGCGTCGAAGAGCACCTGCCGAGTTGGATCGACGAGGCCCGGGATGCGCAGTCGAACGCATCGAATGCCGCCGAACACGAGACGCCGACCGCCGCCGAAAGTGCACCCGCGTGGACCGGCGCAACGGGCCGCCCGACCCGGTTCCTCCTGCTGCGCCACGGCCAAACCGCCCTCTCGATAGAGCGCCGCTACTCCGGCCGCGGCAACCCACCGCTCACCGACCTCGGCCGTGAACAGGCCGCTCGCGCCGCGAAAATGCTCGCCGCGAAGGGTGGCATCGCCGCCGTGGTCACCTCCCCGCTCGGCCGGGCACGTGAGACCGCCGAAGCCGCCGCGACCGCACTCGATATCCCGGTGCGCGTACTCGACGGCCTCACCGAAACCGACTTCGGTGACTGGGAGGGTCTTACCTTCCAGGAAGCGGCACAACGAGATCCGCAACTACACGCCCGCTGGCTCGGCGATCCCTCGACTCCCGCGCCGAACGGCGAGAGTTTCGATCAGGTGCGCGAACGAGTCGAGGCGGCGCGGCGCGATCTGCTCGCCCTGTATCCGGGCCAGAACATCGTGGTGGTCAGCCATGTGACCCCCATCAAGACGTTGCTGCAGTTGGCGCTCGGCGTCGGTCCGTCGCTGCTGTATCGCTTGCACTTGGACCTGGCGTCGCTATCGATCGCGGAGTTCTATCCGGACGGCGGTTCGTCGGTTCGGTTGGTCAACGACACGTCCTACCTCTGAGGAAGTTGGGCATCGGACCAAACCCGAATCTTTTCGCGAACCGTGAATTATGGCGCATCGCAATGGATTCGGCCTGTCGAAACGACCCCTTTGGGTTGAATCTCACACGGTAACGTTTCAGACACGGTTATAGCGGTAGGCTTCGGTCGGTCAGGCACAGGCATCCCGCTCCGCCTGTCTGGTCGGGGATAACGAAGGTCTTCGAACAGTGCTGCTCGGGGGGATGAGAGCTGACGAGCAGCGTTGCTCGGTGGTCGCTTCGAACGATGAAGTAGTCCTGTGCGGTCGAGTGATTCGATGGAAGCGCAGGTTCGAATGAGTAGTCCGATCAAGGTTATCGTGCTCGGTGCGGGGATCGGAGGGCTCACCACCGCCGCCGCATTGCGACAGGCGGGCTTCGCGGTCGAACTCTATGAGGCCGCTCCCGAGCTGCGTGGCCAGGGATTCGGACTTTCGGTGCAGGCCAATGGGATCAAGGCGCTGCGGGCAATCGGCCTCGGCATCGAGGAGGAACTGTTCGAGCGCGGTGGCAAGGTCGAGACCTTCCGCTTCAACAACCCGGACGGCACGCCCATCCGAGTGCTTCCGGTACACCGCCAGGACGACCGGCTCGGCGCACCGAGCGTCGCCCTGCACCGCAAGGATCTGCACGCGATCCTGCTGCGCGCGATCGGCGACACCCCGACTCATGTTGGCGCACAAGCGACTCGGTTCATCGACGACGGTGAGCACGTGCGTGTCGAATTCGCCGACGGCCGCATCGCCGAGGGTGATCTGCTGATCGGCGCCGACGGCATCCATTCCGTGGTGCGCGCCCAATTGCACGGCCGTGCCGAACCGCGCCCCGGCAATTTCGTCGCCTGGTTGGCCTGCATCCCGTTCGAACATCCCGCCGTGCCGCGCGGCTACTCCGCCCACTATTGGGGCGCCGGAATGCGTTTCGGCATCCACGACATCGGTCACGGCCGGGTGTACTGGTGGGGCACCATGACCATGCCGGGTGACGAGGCCGCTGATTGGCAGGGCACCAAGGAAGATCTGCGTCGGCTCTATGCCGACTGGGCGCCGGAGGTACGCGCCTGCATCGATCAGACCGAATGGTCCGATGTGCTCGCAGTGCCCTGCCAGGACCGTCCGCCGCTGGACGGCTGGGGCCGCGGCCGGGTCACCCTGCTCGGTGATGCCGCACATCCCATGCTGCCCAGCCTGGGCCAGGGCGCCAACTCGGCCATCGAGGACGCGGTCGTACTCGCCCACACGCTGAAGTCCTCGCTGGATCCTGTTGCGGGCCTGCGCCGTTACGAGCAGGTGCGTGCCGAGCGCACCGCCATGTTCGTCAACGGCTCCTGGTCGCTCGGCAAGATCGAGCAGACGACCGACCCCAAGCTGGTGAAGGTGCGCGACACCTACTTCCGGCACGCACCCACCGAATTCTTCCTGCGCGAATTGGGCAAGCCGATGTCGTTCCCACCGCTGGAGGGACCGACCGCGCGGCTGCCGCGCCAGCTGTCCCCGGTGGAGCGCTGGCACTGGATCGCGGATCAGCTTGCGCCGCTGCATATTCTGGCCCGGGTGCGGGTGCACGGCTCGATTACCGCCGAGCAGGTGCGAACCGGTCTCGACGAAGCGCAGCACCGACATCCGCTGCTCGGTGTTGCCGTGGCGGCCGAACCCGACGGCACCGCACCGCGTTTCGTGCCGGTGCCCACGCCGATTCCGCTGCGCGTGGTCGAATCCGCCGATCCGGATGCCTGGTTGACCGAGGTCGACGAGGTCGAATTGCGCGAACCCTTCGACTGGCACTCGGGTCCGCTCGCGCGCGCCGTGCTCATCACGGATGCGACCGGTGAGACCAGCGATCTGATCGTCACCCTGCACTATGCGATCGCCGACGGCGAGAGCGCGATGTCGGTGGCCAAGCAGGTGCTGCAGGTCGCCGCGGGCGATGGCGTCGGTCTCGAGCCCGCACCGATCCGGCCGGGTCCGGAGGAACTGTTCCCGGCGAAGTTCCAGGGCGCCAAGGGCTTCGGCCGCACCGTGGGATCGCTGCTGCGCGACCAGAAGTCGCAGCTGAAGCGGCCGCACCGACTCGAACCGACCGAACTCGCACCGCCGTCGCGGCGACGCAGCAGGGTCGTGCACCGCAGCCTGGATGCCGATCAACTCGACGCATTGACCGCAGGCTGTGAGCGCAAAGGCGTCGGCCTGCAGGCCGCGCTGTCGGCGGCGCTGCTCATCGCGGCGGCCCGCGAGTCGGGCACCTACACCGAATCCTGGTACACCGTAGGCAGTTCGGTGAACTTCCGCGGCCACCTCGACGGCGCGGTCGCCGATACCGAGGTCGGGACCTACCAGGGCATGATCGCGACCCCGGCGAAGTACGCGCCGTGGTCCTCGCTGTGGCAGATCGCCGGCGAGATCGAGCGCGAGTACGGCGCAAGAATGGACCGTCGCGACCATCTCGCGGCATTGAGCCTGCTGAAGGTCGCCGCACCGAAATCGGTGGCCGCCAGTGCATCCACGGTCAAGCTGATGGACACCCGGGGTCCAGGTCACCTGTGTATGACATATCTGGGGCGCTACGCATTCCCGGACAAGATCGGCGCGTGGCAGCTCTCGGGCGCGCAATTCGTCTCGGGCATGTCGGTGAGTGGCTTCATCATGGCCACCGCCAATGCCACGCACGGTCAGCTGTCGTTCAACATCGGCTATGTCGAGCCCGCGGTGTCGCGCGAGCGTGCCGAACGTCTTGCCGATGAGAGTGTGCGCGCACTGTTGTCGGTGATCTGACGGGGTTCTCACACCCATAAACAAGGGCGAATTCCGGCGTCTAGGTCGATGCCGGTAATTCGCGCTATCTGAAAACTGGATACAAGTGGTAACAGCTATGCGTTTCGGCGTCGTCAGGGGTGGGTCCTGGACAGTTCGCGCACGGTCTGTGCCGCGACTGTCGCGATAGGAGTGACTGTGACGTCGGAAACCAGCGCAAATCCCGAAAGACCGATCGAAGCATGGCCGGTGAGCGCATATCAGCGCGACGTACTCGGCCTGGCATTCCGGCTGGCGCCGGAACCCGTTGCGCAACAAACCTATAGCCTGCGCATGGATGAGCCGCTGGATATCGAGCGGCTGCAGGCGTGCTGGCAGCGCGCCCTGATGAGCGATGACGCATTGCGACTGCGCTTCACATTCGAGAACGGCGAATTCCGCCAATGGATTTCGAATGAGATTCCGCCGGTCGAGGTGGTCGACTTGACCGGAACACCGGACCCCGAGGCCGCGGCCCAGGAGTGGCTGTGGCGCGAGGTCGGCGCGCCGGAGCGGCCGGATCGGCCCGCGCGGCTTGCCGCGGTGATGGACCGGCCGGACCGGTTCTTCCTGTTCATGTCGTTCCATCACACGCTGGCCGACGGCTACGGCATGAATCCGGTCATCGCCACGCTCGATACCAGCTACAAGATGAAAGACGTTCCGCTCGAAAAGCTTGCGGTGCCCGAGCCCGCCAACGAGCACACCGACCGTTCCGTGGCCACCTATCGGCGGATCATCGAGGACGACGAGGCGTACCGGACCTCCGAGCAGTACACGGCGGACCGCGACGGTCTGCTCGCCGCACTCGACGGCGTCGAACCCGCTCTGTTCCCCAACCGGACCAGCTCGCCGAGAATCGCCCGCGGACACTACAACACGATGATCTCGGGGCAGTACCTCGACCGCGTCCGCGCCACCGGTGTCACCGTCTTCGCCTATCTGACCGCCGCGGTGGCAACGTATCTCGCGACGATCCACCGGACCGATCAGGTGGTGATCGGCGTCCCGATGCTGAACCGGCACTCGGCGGAGACCTATCGCACGCAGGGCCACCGCGCCAATGTCGTTCCGCTGCCGGTGCGCGTCCATCGCGACGCGCCGCTCTTGCGGATCGCCGAGCAGGTGACCCAGCAGATTCGGAAGCTCAAGAAGCATCAGCGCTTCCCGTACGGCGAGCTGACCCGCGCGCTGAATCCGGATCCGGCCGCTCCGCCGCTGTACGACGTCGCCTTCTCCCATACGAAGCTGCCGGATGCCGATTACGTCCACGAGCTGATCTCGAAATGGACGGTGCACAATCCGGGTTCGGTGACCAACGCGCTCACCATCGTCACTGCCGAAAATGGCCGGGACGGCTCGTTCAGCCTCCAGCTGTTTTACGACAAGGACATTTTCGACGCGAGCTTCCCGATCGAATCGGCGCTGCGCAGCGTCGGCGAAATGGTTACCGCGTCGCTGGACGATCCGGAGACCCCGGTGGGTGCGCTGCCGCTGCTTTCGGCGCAGGCGAGCGCCGAAGTCGCGGCGTTCGAGGCTGGTCCGCGTATCGAATTCCCCTACACCACCATTGATCGGCTTTTCACCGAAAAGGCCGCCGGCCATCCGGACCGGGTGGCGGTCGTATCCGCCGACTCCCGCGAACTGACCTACACCCGATTGTCCGGTCTGGTCGATGGTTTCGCAGCCCGGCTGCATGAGCTCGGTGCCACCGGCAACGAGTGCATTCCGGTGGTGCTGCCCCGTTCGACCGACATGCTCATCGCGGTGCTCGGCATCCTGCGTGCCGGATGCGCTTACGTGCCGCTCGATCCGGACTACCCTGCGGCGCGTATCGAAACGGTTCTCGCGGACTGCGAAGCACGGTTCGTGGTCGCTGGAAGCGAGCATGCGCGGGTCTACCGAGACCTCGGCATCACCCCTGTCACGGTGGCCGATACTGTGCACGGCACGGTCGAAAACGTCTCGCATCCACACGATTTGAGCTATCTCATCTACACCTCGGGCTCCACCGGTGTGCCCAAGGGTGTGATGGTCGAGCACCGCTCGGTGGTCAACCGGCTGACCTGGATGCAGCGCCGCTACCCGCTGCTCGCCGATGACGTGATCTTGCAGAAGACGCCCGTCACCTTCGACGTTTCGGTGTGGGAGTTGTTCTGGTGGGCCATCACCGGCGCCAAGGTCGCGCTGCTCGAGGTCGGCGGCGAGCGCGATCCGCGCCGCATTGCCGAGGCCATCGAGGCGAATGCGGTGACGGTCGTGCACTTCGTGCCGTCCATGCTGGCGGCCTTCGTCGACGAACTGGAGGCCGATCGCACGATCGTGCCGCGCATCGCGAGCTTGCGCCGGGTGTTCTGCAGCGGGGAGGCGCTGCCGCCCGCACTGGTCCGCCGCTTCCACGCCGCCTTCGCCGCGGTCGCTCAGCGGCCACCGCAATTGGTGAACCTTTACGGTCCCACCGAGGCCACCGTAGACGTCTCGTATTTCGATTGCCCGCACGGTGATTCGCTGGATCTGGTGCCGATCGGCCGTCCGATCGACAATATCGACCTGCTGGTGCTCGACGAATCCGGTCGCCGTATGCCCATCGGCGTTCCCGGTGAACTGAATATCGCCGGAGTCGGCCTCGCGCGCGGCTACCGCGGCCGCCCCGACCTGACCGCGGCCGCATTCGTCGACGATCTGACCGTGCCCGGCCGTCGCCGCTACCGCACCGGTGACCTGGCGCGTTGGCTGGCCGACGGCACCCTGGAGTACCTGGGCCGATTCGACGATCAGGTCAAGATCCGCGGTAACCGGATCACCCTCGGCGAGGTGCAGAACGCCATCCTGGGCTGTGCGGGTGTGCGCGCCGCGGTCGTCGTCGACGAGCAGTCCGAAACGCACGGGCTGCATCTGGTCGGACATTTCGTCGGCGATGCCGTCACCGGTGACGAGATCGCCGACCAGATCGCGCTTCGCCTGCCCCGCTACATGATTCCGACCCGGCTGCTGCGCGTCGACCGGATTCCGTTGACGCCCAACGGCAAGACCGATCGCAAGGCGCTCGCACGGGCGGCGGCGGTTTCGGAGCATGCGGACTTCGTCGGCGTGCCGATCGAACCGCGGACACCGGTCGAGGCCGAGCTGGCACAGGTCTGGCGGACCGTGCTCGGTATCGACTCCATTGGTGTACACGACAACTTCTTTACCCACGGCGGCGACTCCATACTCGCGCTATCGGTACGGACTTCAGCCGAACGCGCCGGACTGTTCTTCGATGTGGATGCCTTCTATGAGCATCCGACCATTGCCGAATTGGCTCGGATCGTCTCGGATGGCCCGGACGGCAACCGGATTCGCATCGCCGATCCATTGGCGACCGTGCCGCTGATCGACCGCGCCGCACTGCATCAGGCCGAGGACGCCTTCCCGGCCACCGCGCTGCAGCTCGGCATGCTCTTCCACAGTATCGAGCGCACGGATTCGGTGACCTACAAGGACGTATTCCGCTATCGGTTCGAAATGCCCTGGGACGCCGCGCAATTCCGCGCCGCATTCGACCGGCTGGTCAGCCGTCAGCCCGCACTTCGCTCCTCGTTCGAGCTGAGCAGGTATTCGGTCCCGCTGCAGGTCGTGCACACCGCGATCGAGTACGAGATGGACATCGTGGATGTCTCCGATCTCGATCCGGTGCTGGCCGATCAGGATGTCGAGGACTACACGCGGGAACGCAGGCACGCCCGGTACGACCTCGCACGCGCCCCGCTACATGCCGTCCGGGTATTCCTGCAGCCGTCCGAGGGCACCCTCCAGACGGTCGATCTGGTGCTCAGCTTCCACCACGCCATCCTCGACGGATGGAGTGTCGCGACCTCGGTGCTCGAGCTGCTGGTCGACTACCTGAACAAGCTGGGACTGATCGAAACCGGTATCGATGACACGGCGCATGCGGCCACTGTCCTGGCCGAGTACGCCCAGTCCGAAATTGCCGCGGTGCACGATGATTCGGCCCGCGAGTTCTGGCGCGAGGCGCTGGCCGGAGCCGAGCCGACCGCGCTGACCGCTCTCGGTGTCCACGAGGGTGCGGGTGCGCAGGACCCGCAGGCCGCCGCCCTGGTGCCGCGTCGGCTCGCCGAGCGGGTCACCGCATTCGCGGCCCGGCATCAGGTGCCCGAGAAGGCGGTCTACCTGGCGGCGCACTGCCTGACCTTGCGCACGGTGACCGGCCGCGCCGATATCACCACCGGCGTGGTCAGCCACGGCCGACCGGATCGCGCGGGCGCGGAGAGTGTCGCGGGCCTGTTCCTGAACACGCTGCCGATGCGGCTGGACGATACCGCCACCACCTGGCGGGCGGCCGTAGAGCAGATAGCGCGCCGGGATCGCGACGCCTACCCGCACCGACGCTATCCACTGCGGTCGATCCTGGCCGATGGCGGGCCCGCGTTCGAGACGGCATTCAACTTCATCAACTACCACGTCTTCGCACCGATCCTCGGTACCGACCGAGTCACCCTGCGCGACTTCGACGTTCGCGAGGACACCAATTTCCAGCTACTGGTGACGGTGGCCCATGATCCGCGCGACGGCCGAATGTGGGTGCGGGTCAACGGTGATCACACGCTGACCAAGGACCAATGCGAGACCGTCGCGGTGACTCAGCTGCGCATGCTGGCGGCGATCGTCGCGGATCCGGATGCGGCTATCGATCGCGGCACCGGTCCGGCGACCGCGCGCGATGTCGGCACACTTGTCGCCGACGCGGCCGCGCTCAATCCGCACACCATCGCCGTTCAGGGCGACGAATCCAGCCTCACCTATGACGAACTGATCGAGCGCAGCGAACGACTCGCCCGGTGGCTGCACGGTTTGGGGGTCGGACCCGGCGACCGGATCGGCATCCTGATGAGTCGTCGCCCGGAATTGGTGCTGCTGGTGCTGGCACTCACGCGAATGGGCGCGGCCTGCGTGCCGCTCGATGTCAGCTACCCGCGGGCCCGGCTGAATCTCATGATCGACCGCGCCCGGCCGCACCGGGTGATCGCCGACGCCGCCTATGCCGAGATCATCGACAATGTTCGACTGGTGCTGGACACGGCGGAGGTGTTCGATCCGACGGCTGACAGTGACGCAGATTTCGCTGTCCCCGACTATATTTCGCCCGACGCACTCGCCTACGTGCTGTTCACCTCCGGCTCCACCGGCGAGCCCAAGGGCGTCGCCATGCCGCACCGTGGCCTGAGCACGCTGGTGGACTGGCAGAACCGCAGCCCATCGGGCATGAATCTGGCAAGCACGTTGCAGTTGGCGCCGTTGAGCTTCGACGTGTCGTTCCAGGAGATCTTCACGACCCTGGCCGCAGGTTCCACGCTGCGGGTGAGTTCGGCGGATTTGCGCTCCAATGTCGAAGAATTGCTGAATACCGTTGTCGCCGAGGGCATCGAGCGACTGTTCCTGCCCTATGTCGCACTGCAGGCCTTCGCGGAGGCCGTTGTGGCCCGGCGCAAGTTCCCGGTCGACCTCAAAGTGCTCGCGTCCTCCGGTGAGCAATTGCGCATTACCGACGAGATCCGCGCGCTGTGCAAAGTGGTGCCGGGGCTATTGCTGGAAAACCAGTACGGCCCAACGGAATCCCACGTCGCGACGGTATTCCCCCTTGCGGGCGCACCCGACGACTACCCGGCGCTGCCGCCGATCGGACGCCCGGTCGACGGCGATACCGTCGAATTGCTCGACAGTGCACTGCGTCCGGTCACCGACGGTGTGATCGGTGAGATCTACCTCGGCGGACGTTCCCTCGCCCGCGGTTACCAGGGCCGGGCCGCACTGACCGCGCAGCGGTTCGTGGCCACCCACGGCGGTGGAATCCTCTATCGCACGGGCGATCTCGGCGTGCGACTGGCCTCCGGCGATCTGGTCTGCCTCGGCCGCAGTGACAGTCAGGTGAAGATCCGCGGTTTCCGGGTGGAGCCCGCCGAGGTGGAGCTGTGCATCCTCGGACTGGTCGAGAAGTATCCGACCATCACCGAGGCGGCCGTGGTGGCTCGGGGATTCGGCGGCATCGACGGTGCGCTGATCGCCTTCCTGGCCGGTGACGCCGAGCACACCGATCTGGCCGCGTTGCGCCACGATCTACGCGGCGTACTGCCCGCGCATATGGTGCCGTCGCGCTTCGTCTTCCTCGACGAACTGCCCCGCACCCCCAGCGGCAAACGCGATGACGGCGCATTGCGTTCGATCGTCGAATCCGCACCGGAATCGGTTACCGCACAACGGGAACCGGCCGACGATTACGAGCACTCCGCAGTCGAGCTGCTTGCCGAATACGCGGGTCTACGTTCCATCGGCCTCGACGACGATTTCTTCGCCGCGGGCGGCACCTCCATCGGCGCCATGCGCGTGGTGATGGGGTTGTCCCGGCGCTTCGGCGCCGAAATACCGCTGGATTTGTTCATCGGCGCGCCGACGGCCGCCCAACTCGCGGCGCTGATCCGGTCCGGGAATACCCGGCGCACCTTCGACCCGCTGGTGCCGATCACCGTCGGCGGGCACAAGCCGCCGCTGTTCCTGGTGCATCCGATCGGTGGAAATGTGCTGTGCTACTTGACCCTTGCCCGCTATCTCGATCCGGATCGCGCGATCTACGGCCTGCAGGCCGCGGGCGCGGATGCGGGTAGTGCGCCGGAGAAGACGATCGCCGGGATGGCCGAGTCCTATCTGGCGGCGGTGCGTCGTGTGCATCCGGAGGGCCCCTACCACCTGGCCGGCTGGTCCTTCGGTGGGAATGTCGCGCTCGAGATGGCGCGGCAACTGCCCGAGTGGGAGGTGGCCAGTGTGACGCTGCTGGACACCATGGCATTGCGTCAGCAGGCCCGCGAACCCATCGCCGAGGAACAGCTCATTCGCTGGTTCTTCCTCGAATTGCTGTGGTACGCCCGCGGAAATCAGGCCGCGCTCGTCGATTTCGAACCCGGCGTACACGGATCCGAGGAGCTCTTCGATGCGATGCTCGCCGAGGCGATCCGGTCGGGAATTCTGCCCGCCGACAGTTCACCGCAGGCGATCCGGCGGCTCTACGAGGTGTTCTACGCCAACTACACGGCGTTATTGGAGTACCAACTCGAACCCTACGACCGCGATATCACCCTGCTGCGCGCCGAGGAGGGCCTGCCACCGGGTGTGGATCTCGCGCACCAGGCCGTCGGCAGCATGTTCGACAGCGCGAACAACGGGTGGCAGCAGTACGCGGCCCGGCGCTTCACGCTGGTCCCGGTGCCCGGCGACCATCTGCACATGATGACCGAACCGCACGTCCGCGAGGTCGCGGTGCAGTTGGACTCGGCGCTCGCGGCGGCCGATCCGGATCCGGACCGGGAGCTCGGCGCCGAAATGCTCGACGCCTGAGCGGTGTGGCCCAACCGCTATGCCGGTAGCGGTTGGGCCGAGGCGCTATGGTGCGGCAAACAGGTAGTTCTTCACGAAGTGTGAACTAGAGTTCCGGGGTGGCCGCAGCTGTCGGGGGCGGCTCTCCATCGTGTGTGCGGTTGGCCAATGCCTGAGTCGATTGCGATGTCGGCCAGCGCTTTTCGAGAAGGAGAGTAGTTGCCGTGAGATTCGCAACGATCGCGCTGTGCTCGGCGGCTGTGGCCGCCACGGGATTCGCGGGTGCCGGTACCGCGCAGGCTGGCGGAAATGCGGTGATCGGCGGCAGTTCCGGCCTGGTCTTCGATACCAACGCCGCGTGCTCGCTGACCACGATCGGCTACGACAGCGACGGGCGCTTGGTCGGGCTGACCGCGGGGCACTGCGCCCCGACCGGCGCGCGATTCGGCGCCGAGCGCTTCCTGGATGCCGGTGTGATCGGCACGGTCGCATACTCCGATGAGGGTGAAGGCCTCGATTTCGCGGTGCTGCAATTCGATCCGGCCAAGGTCACGCCCGTGCGCAATGTCGGGCCGACCACCATCGCCGGATTCGGTGCGGCACCCGCACCCGGCGAACCGGTGTGCACGAGCGGGCGCAGCAGCGGATTCGACTGCGGTGTGGTCTGGGGTTCGCTGGAGGGCACCACCATCAACCAATCCTGTTCCAAGCCGGGCGATTCCGGTGGTCCGGTCACCGTCGGTGATCGACTGGTCGGCATGAATCAGGGACGGCTGACCGGAATCGGCGGCGTCGGATTCAACATCCCGTGCATCTTCCCCGCGAATCCCATTCACTCACCGGCATTCTTCGCACCGATCGATCAGATACTCCAGGCCGTCGACGCCACCGGCGGTGTCGGCAGCGGATTCCAACCCCTCTGATCCCTCGACGGGTTGTGCGCCGCCGCGAGCCCGCGCAGGGCTGCGGCGGTGAATTCGTCGAGTGGGTAGAACAATTCGATCGCGAGCTCGGACAGCGTGACATCGGCCGGTGCGCCGAAGGTGGCCATGGTGCTGAACATGCGTAGTTCGCCGAACGGAGTTCTGATGCGCAGCGGGACCTCGAATGGATTGGGTTGTGCCGCATCGTCATCGGGTTCATCGATGAAACCCAGCGGTACGGGATAGGCGGCGACCTCGTCGTAGAGTGTCCGGAGCTCGGCGTCGCCGGTGGCATTGACCTGGCGAGACAGTCGCTCCAGGAACAACTCTCGCACCTGGGTCAGATTGGCGAGACGGGCCGCGAGGCCGTCGGGGTGCAGCACCAGCCGGTAGACATTCGGTTCCGGCAGCATCAGCGCTTCGGGGATATCGGCCATGAACAGGCCCATGGCAATATTGCCGGTGACCACATTCCACAGCCGGTCCACCACGACCGCCGGATAGGGCTCGTGCGCGGTCAGCATGATGTCGAGGGCGGAGCGAACCGAGGCCAAGCCGGCGTCGTCGAGACTGCTCTCCCGGTAGGCGGGTGCGTAGTCGGCGGCCAGCAGCAGGGTGTTGCGCTCGCGCAGCGGCACCTCCAGCGCATCGCAGAGCCGCAGAATCATGGCTCGGCTGGGTTTTGCCCGTCCGGTCTCCAGATAGGAGATGTGGCGCGAGGAGCTGTCCGCGGCCAGCGCCAGATCGAGCTGGCTGAGCCTGCGCCGCTGCCGCCAGTCGCGCAGCAGGGCGCCGACCCGTGATTCCGTCTGATTTACCGCCACCTGGGCAGGCTAATCAGCGTCGCGTGCGCTCGGCCATGACCTCAGAGGTTATTGAGACCTTCACCTCAGGCCCGGCATGGTCGGCTTCGGGAGCCGATCGGCTGCCGGATCGACAAAGGAGAAGAAGATTGAGCACACTCGTCGCCCGCACCGATTACCTGCGTACCGTACTGCGCTTGGACGGCTGGGGCACCGGAGTGTTCGGCGTCGTCATGCTGGCCGGGGCGGCTGCGCTGAGCGGGCCGTTGGGGCTGCCGACCGCCTGGTCCATTCCGTTCGGCGTCGCGATGGTCGGCGGCGGACTGGCGCTGCTGCTCATTGCCGGGTATCCGGATCTCGTGCCGAGCCATTCGGTCGCTGTTATCCGGGTCAATGTGGTCTCGGCGTTGGCGCTGCTGGTGCTGCCGTTCTCGGGTCTGCTCGACTTGACCGGGCTCGGGGTCGCGTTCCTGCTGATCGGCGCGGTGTGGGTTGCGGTATTCGCGGCGCTGGAGGTGAGTGGGGTGCGGCGGGCGGGGTTGTGACGGTCGGTGCCGTCGGAAGGTCAGGTCGGCACGATACCGGACATCACCGCAATGAACATTTCACTTTCGAGTCGAGGATCATCCTCTGCGCACCGCTGTTTGCCTCCGGTGAAGGCGAAACCTGTTCGCAGGTACAGGGACTCGGCGTGATGGTTGCCTTCGACAACCCAGAGCCGAAGTTCCTCGTGACCATTTGCCCTGGTCCAGTCGATGGTTGCGGCTAGCAGCAGATCCGAGGCTCCGGTGCCGCGTGCGCTCGGATTCACCCAGACCGACGCCACCATCGGCGGACTGTCATCGGTCTTGGTCACGATGCCCGCCGAGCCGACGACTCCGCCGTCGCGCTCGGCGACGAATAGCAACCGCGTCCTCATCCACTGCCGCCATTGCGGCTCGTCCCACCGGGATGCCACCTCGAATGTCGAGGCAAACGTCCCCGGTGGCGATCCCGCCAGGGCATCGAGCCGGATCTCCCGGGCGACCGTCCATTCGTCCCCGCCCAACTGCCGCACTCTCATCCGGTGATCGTGTACCGACACCGCTGCATCACGCAAATGAACATCTTTTCGGACTTGCCGGTCCGGCTGTGTTGGACGTCGTGCCGATCCGGAACGATATGCGCTGAGTCGTCGGCTCAGCGTAGTCGTCCGCGACGATTCGTCAGGCGCCCGTCGTGTATGGCTTGGTTGCGCAGCGATTCGATCGTCTCGGTATCCCGTTCGTGGGCGAGATCCAGCATGGTGAGTCCGGTTTCGCGGATCAGCCCATCCAGGTCGTCGAGCATCGCGGCGATCGCATCGCTGGCCGTCCGCAATTCGGCGGCGCTCGGATCCGGTCGATCGAAGACCATGCGAAGTTTGTGCAGCCGCAGCCCGGTGTCGAAGAGGCGGCGCACCAGCCGATCGCTGGTATCGGCGAACGCGGTGGCGGTTCCGGATAGCTCCTTGGTGGGGCCGAATGATCGTCGCGGCCTACGCCACGTGCCTCGGCTGCTGCCCACGCGGGCGCCGGTCCGGGAGCTCGACCGCACATCGTCGGGCATCGAAATCCTCCTGAGTCGTTGCTTCGTATTTTGTGGCCACGTTTCGGGACCCCGGAGACGTGGCCATTCTACTGCGCCCGATTTCGGCGGCGACGAACGGCTCCTTCGGAAAACCGATACCTGTTTATCCTTCGTACCGTGTAATTGCTTGGTAGGCAACATGATCACCGCCGGTCCGAAGTGAGGTGATCGATAGGGGCTGCTTCGCATCGCGAACTGATGGACAATGGGGTATGGCAGTACACGGTGTGCGGGAGTCACGCGAACTGTCGGTCGATACCGCGCTGCACCTGCTGGGCACGATCGGATTCGGGCGTGTCGCGTTCTCGCGCTACGCCTTACCCGCGATTCGCCCGGTCAGCCATGCGTTGGTCGAGGACCATCTGGTCATCTACGCCGACGCTGCGACCACCGGTTCGCTCGATCGTCAAGTCGTGGCCTATGAGGTGGACGCGATCGACCACCGGACCTCGCTCGGCTGGTGCGTGATCGTGACCGGCATCGCCGACACCGTGCGCGACCAACACGAAATCGTGCACTACCAACAGTTCTTGCCCGCTCGTACGGTCGGGTCCGGTGATCGAGTGACCAGAATCCTGCCCGACATTGTCACCGGAATCGAGTACGTAGGGCCGGACGAGGCCGATCGATAGTCGTTCACAGGTTCGGAATCCTTTCGGGGAGTAGCGGTTCGAGTTTCGTGAGGAAGCGCGCGAAATGTGGATCGGCGTCAGTGCGGTCGAAGCTGTCGATATCCCACCAGCGAGCTTCCGCGAATTCGCCCGGATCCAAGGTGTATTCGCGGGTGCGGTCGCCGCGGATGACATACCAGAGGCTGACATCCTGGTGTCCGCTGTGGGTGCCGACCGTCGTCGTGACGGTGAGGAACAGCGGTGCGGTCCCGATGACGGTGAATTCGGGATCGATGCCCAACTCCTCGGCGGCCTCGCGTCCGGCGGCGGTCAGCGGATGTTCTCCCGGCGAGAGGTGGCCGCCGGTCGGCAGCCACAGTCCGGCGAGGAGATGCCGGCCGAGCAGCACGCTGCGGGCTCGCGGGTCGACGAGCACCACATACGAGACCAGATGCCGTGGGGGAGTATCGGGTTTGACGCGACGGAACACATCGTCGGTCGAGGCCAGCCAGGCCTGGGTGTCCTCGATATGCTGCCGTTCGAGTGCGTCGAGCGGCGTGATCGCGTCGACGATATCGGCGACGGTCGCGGTCGCGAGGTTCATGGCAGGTGACTGTAGCCGCAGGCACCGACAGGTTTACTACTCGAGGACGACCGGGCGCAGCCGGGTGGTGTACACACCGGCGCGATCGAGCGCATCGGCGGCGGCATCGAGTTCGATCATGGTCTCCTCGAAGACTTCTCGCGCCCCGGCAATGCAGTAGGCCGGGGTGGTGAGCGCCCCGATCCCTTCGGTATCGACCAATATTCCCGAGGCCTGCAACGAACTGTAATCGGCATCGAGCCCGGCCAACGCCCCACGCAGTTCCCGCAGCCGATGAAACAACTGCTGCCGCCGAACCTCCAGTGCCAACGGATCGGTCATCACCCGCTCCCCACTTCCGAATTCCCCCGCAATCTACCGCGACCCGCATTCCAGCAGCACCGGCTCAGCACAGCCCCGCGAGTTTGTAGAGCACGAGCGATCCGGCGACGGCCACATTGAGACTGTGCCCGGTGCCGACCATCGGGATCTCGACGGCCATATCCAGCAGTTCCAGTCCTTCCGGCGGAATCCCGGTGGACTCGTTGCCGAGCACGATGACGGTACGTTTGCGCGCGACGGGCAGATCGGCGAGCCGAATGGATTCGTCGGTGAGTTCCACGCCGACGATCGCCGAACCCCCGTCCCGCTGACGCTGCAGCCACCGATCGACCCGCCCGTCGATCCAGTGCACGCACTGGCGGTGGCGCAGCGTATTGCCGTGGTCGAGCGCATCGGGCACCCAGGGCCGTCGCGGCACCGCCATGCACGCACCGACCGCATCGCAGGTGCGAAGCAGCGTGCCGAGATTGACACCGTGCTTGGGCCAAAGCGGTGCCGCGAGTAGATGATTCCAACAGCCATGCGAACGCGGACGCCGCTGACGGCGGATTTCGGGGCGAGTGCGCACCCGCGCGGCCGTCACCGGCGCGCGGGAATACCCTTCCCGAGGGAGCGGAAGGCTTGGCGGACAATGAGTTCCATCACAATGACGCTTCGCGGCGCACCAGGCCATCGACGTGGCCGGTCATCCTGACGACCGGCCGTATCGTCCCAGCATACCGTCCGTGCTGCAGCTAGGGCCGCAGCACCGACACCAGGAACTCGGTCTGGTCGTACACCGTCTGCTCGAAGACATCGTCGAAGTAGACATCGAAATGTCCTACCGGATAACGCTTTACGATCGCGTGCTTGGTGCGTTCGGCCGCGCGCAGGGTCGGCTTCGGTGGCGCGATGGTGTCGTTATCGGCGATCGCGTAGAAGACCGGCATCTTCAATGCCTTGGCCCGGCGGCCAGGGGAATCGAACAGCGTCGAAAAGGCGACGCGGGCGGCGACTTTCGGTTCGTAGGTCTCGCTCTCGTCGGCGAGCCTGCCATAACCCTCCGGCGCATCCGGCGCGCTCATCAGCGCCGCCGAGCGCTTCCGACCGGCCAACCGGACACGAACGGGCTTGCGCCGGATCGGGCCGACGAGCAGATCGGTGGCCGCGATAGTGGCCACCTTGGTCAGACTGGTCGGCCCCTTCGCCATGGCCGATGCCCAGCCACTAGTGAACGGAACCTGAGCGACGACGGCCGCGATGTAGTCGTCGTCGGGCGCGACCGACAACACATGGCCGCCACCGAAAGAAGTGCCCCACAGCGCGATTCGGGTCGCGTCGAAGCCGCGCAGCGTGCGCGCGTAGGCGATGGCCGAGCGCCAGTCCTCGCGCTGCCGGGCGATATGTAGTAGCTGACGCGGCGCACCCTGACTGGCCCCGAAATGCCGGTAATCGAATACCAGCACACCCATCCCGGCGGCGGCGAAACGACGTGCGTATCTATCCAGACCCATCTCCCGGTTGGCGCCGAGTCCGTGCCCCATCACGACAAGTGGGCGGGGCTTGGGGATGCCAGCGGGGGGATACAGCCAGGCAGCGCAGTGCTCGCTACCCGAGGGAAAACTGACCTCGACACGTTCCATGGCACCTCACCGTACTGTTTCGGTCCGAACTATTGCCCCCCGACCGGTCACAGGTCAGGCCAGTGAACAACGTACCCCTAGATCAAAGTAGGCTAAACGCTGCGGACGAGTTGGCCGGGCGGCCGCGGTGATGGGAACGGGCACGCGAGTGTCGCCGCCCGTCGCCGAGGAAAGTCCGGACTCCACAGAGCAGGGCGGTTGCTAACGGCAACCCGGGGTGACCCGCGGGAAAGTGCCACAGAAAACAGACCGCCCACGATCCCTCGGGATCGTGCGGTGAGGGTGAAACGGTGCGGTAAGAGCGCACCAGCGCCCCGGGTGACCGGGGCGGCTAGGTAAACCCCGCCCGGAGCAAGGTCGAAGGTCGCACCGTTCGCGGTGCGGCTGCGCAGGTGTTCGAGGGTTGCTCGCCCGAGCCTGCGGGTGGACCGCTCGAGGCACCCGGCAACGGTGTGTCCAGATGGATGGCCGTCACCCGGTGTGAACCGGGGACAGGATCCGGCTTACAGGTCAACTCGTCCGCCCCTGCAATCCGGTGCTCGCCGGTGCCATGATGGAGGTGACCGCTGAGCCGGAATTCGGTGCGGTCAGGCACTTCGCACGGGGTGTAGCCATGGATATTCTTGCTGTTATCGGGGCGATTTTCGGGATGGGGGCGGTCGCGGGTGGGGTGCTCACCGCGATGAGCGCGCGCGTGGTCAGCCAATACGAGAAAGGGCTGGTATTCCGGTTCGGCCGGGTGGTCGGAACCCGAGAGCCCGGACTGCGCATGCTGATTCCGTTCGTCGACCGGATGCGCAAGGTCTCGACACAGATCGTCACCATGCCGGTGCCCGCACAGGACGGCATCACCCGAGACAACGTGACGGTGCGCGTCGACGCGGTGGTCTATTTCCGGGTGGTCGATCCGGTGTGCGCGGTGGTTGAAGTGCAGAACTATCTGTTCGCCGTCGGGCAAGTGGCGCAGACGTCCCTGCGTTCGATCATCGGAAAGAGCGATCTGGACAGCCTGTTGTCCAATCGCGAGGAGTTGAACAAGGGGCTCGAGATCATGATCGATAGCCCGGCGCTCTCCTGGGGTATCCATATCGATCGGGTGGAGATCAAGGATGTCTCGATTCCGGATGCGCTGAAGCGCTCGATGTCGCGGCAGGCCGAGGCGGAGCGGGAACGGCGGGCGCGAGTGATTTCCGCCGAGGGCGAATTGCAGGCGTCGAAGAAGTTGGCGCAGGCGGGCGCGCAGATGTCGGAATCGCCGGCGGCGCTGCAACTGCGATTGCTGGAAACCGTGGTTCAGGTTGCGGCGGAAAAGAATTCGACATTGGTGCTGCCGTTCCCGGTGGAATTGCTGCGGTTCCTGGAACGCGGTACGCCGTCCGCGGCGACCACCGCCGAGCCCACCCCGACCGCATCCGAATCCACACCGGAGATCAACCCGCCCGACCCGACACAGGCGCTCGGTCAGGGCAACACGCCAGCGGTCGAACAAGATGGAACGCGCCCGTAACACAACAGGCGTATACCGATACGGGTACGGCAGCTATTGCGTGCCGTACCACCGCATCGGTAGCACAACGTAAGGAAACCGGGCCGATGTCCATACTGATTCCCGTGATCGCGATCATTCTCATGATCACCGTGGGGTATGTGTTGAAATACCTGCCCAATTACTTTCCGTGGCTGAAGGATTGAGGTTTTCGCTCAGCAGAGCATCTTCGCCATCTGAAAGATCGCCTGGGCCTCTTCCTTGGAGGCCTCGGAGGTGCCCTTCGTGCGCTTGATGACGTTCTGGACGACTTCGTCCTCGCCCTTGCCGCCCTTGATGTCCTTGCAGGTGTCGACCAGGATGTCGCGGATTTTGGTGTCGTCTTTGCCCTCGGCGAGCTTGGGGAAGGCGTTGCGGTAGCTGACGACGAACGTCCCCGCCTTGACGTTGTCAATTGTCTCGCCGCCCGCGGACTTGGCCGCTGAAGTCGTCGCGGAAGCGGGAGCCGCAGAAGAGCCGCTGTCATCATTGCAACCGGCAAGGAGCAGGGCGAACACGGCGGAGCTGGCCGCGATAGCGGCGGTAGTTCTGGTCACGCAGCGGGATGCTAGCGGCAGTTGGGAAACGTCGCCTCCCGTCCGGTTAACGGAAGGCGACGAAAACCGCATCGTTGACGGTGAGGTCAGAGCGGGTTGACCATGAAAACCTGAGCCCAATACGCCGCCTGCTCGGGCCCGAGCAGAGGCATCAGGTAATCGAAAAGAATCGTTGACATCAGTGGATAACTCCCAATTGTCGACGTACAGGTCACTTGCGAATGTGCGGGAAAAGCTCGATCCCGCCACGCCGGGGAACCCTAGCAGCCGGGGTGTGACCTCGCCGGGCTCGGCGTGTCCGGCATGGCGATTCGGTTGGAACTGGCCTAGAACGTGAGCGACGTCATAGAGTAGGCGCCGTTGGTAAGACCCGTTGCCGGTCCGCCACGAAAATCACATTCTTCGATCACGGAAGCAGGTCACAACTCTATGCGGATTGTTCGTTCACTGGTCGCCGGTGCGCTTATCGCCGGGGCCGCATCGGTTTTCGCCATGCTGGGCACCGGATCCGCCTCGGCGGTCGCGGTCACCCCGCTGGCGGGTGGGGTCCAGGTCGACCTCAACCCGGCCGACACCGCCTGGGTGTACCAGAACCACATCGGGCAGACCA
This sequence comes from Nocardia sp. NPDC102475, assembly GCF_055584605.1. Classification (NCBI taxonomy): domain Bacteria; kingdom Bacillati; phylum Actinomycetota; class Actinomycetes; order Mycobacteriales; family Nocardiaceae; genus Nocardia; species Nocardia sp. NPDC102475. Next base: position 140,653 of record NZ_JBVJLS010000022.1, read on the forward strand.
TTGCCGGTCTGCCGCATCCGTCGGCGGCGTCGTTCGGCGAGGCGCTGGACGCGGCGGCGGGCGTTTCCACCAGCGTCCCGGGTGGCCGGGTGACCTTTACCGTGTACGGCCCGCTCAATGAATTGAACGGCACCATGCTGGCACTGCAGTAGAGACCGACTGCGACAGCGTGGAACTTCACCAGCGGATCGTGTCGGCGCCGGTCGATTTCGGCGCCATTCGATCCGAATTCGGACTGGCCTCGGCGTATCCCGCCGAGGCCACCGCGGCGGCCCGCGACGCGATCGACGCGTTCGCGGGCACTCGCGCCGATCGCACCGATATTCCATTCGTCACAATCGACCCGCCCGGCGCCATGGATCTGGACCAGGCGGTGCATATCGAACGCACCTCTTCCGGTTTCACCGTCCATTACGCGATCGCCGATGTCGGCGCCGTAGTAGACCCCGCGGGCCCGCTGGCCCAGGAAGCGGGCGTGCGCGGCCAGACCTTCTATCTCCCCGACGGCACCGTGCCGCTGCACCCGCCGATCCTGTCGGAGAATTCCGCAAGCCTGCTGCCCGACCAGACCAGGCCGGCCGCCCTCTGGACCATCGAATGCGATGAGAACACGGAACCGCAGCGATTCTCGGTGATCCGGGCCACCGTGCGCTCGCGCGCCCGACTCGACTACGCGAGCGTCCAGGCCGACGCCGACGCGAACCGCCTGCATCCGTCGATCGCGGCCCTGCCGGAATTCGGCAAGCGGCGCATCGAGGCCGGGCTGGCACGCGGCGCGATCGGGCTGCGCCTGCCCGCCCAGAGCGTCATCCGTGACGACAAGGCCGTCGGCCACTGGCGTCTGGTGGTGGAACCTCGCACCGCCGCCGACGACTGGAACGAGCAGATTTCCCTGCTGACCGGCATGTGCGCGGCGCGAATCATGTTGAACGGCACCGGATCCGATGGTGCGCCCAGTGTCGGTGAGCGCATCGCATTGCTGCGGACGATGCCGCCGCCCATTGTTTCGGCGATCGATTCGATGCGCAGGACCGCCGCGGCGTTGGGGGTTGCCTGGCCTGTGGAACAGTCCGTCGGTCAGATGCTTGCCGGGCTCGATCCGAATGCGCCTGCGACGTTGGTGCTGATGTCCGAGGCGACCGGGCTGCTGCGTGGTGCGGGATATACGGTGCTCGATGGGGTGGCCGGTGCCGGGGTGAATGGTTCTGGGGTAGGTGCTCAGTCGGCTGGTGGTGCGCAATCGACAGGCGGTGCGCGGGCGGCGGGCGGCGCCGAGCTGGAGGGCGATTCGCGGTCAGGAGGTTATGCCGAGTCGCCGGGCGGCGCGGGCTCACGAGACGGATCGGATTCCGTCGGTGGCACGGGCGCGCCAGGCAGTCCCGGTGCGGTCGGCGGCGGGCGGACCGGCGCCAAATCTGCGAGCGTCGCTCAGACCGCGAACAATCTCCAGCACAGCGCAATCGGCGCGCCCTACGCGCACGTCACCGCACCACTGCGCCGCCTCGCCGACCGTTTCGCCACCGAGATCTGCCTGGCCCGCTGCGCCGGAACCGAAGTGCCGCAATGGGTCCGCGATGGCCTGGTCCCCACTGCCGAGTCGATGAAACGCAGCGACAGCATCGCGGGCAAAGTGGAACGCGCCTGCATCGACCTCACCGAAGCCACCCTGCTCGCCGAGCGCAGCGGCGCGATTTTCGAAGCCGTAGTAGTACGCGAAGCCAACGGCACCCGCCCCGCAGAGGTCTTCATCGCCGACCCACCAGTAGTCGGCCCCTGCATCGGCGCACCCCCGGAAGGCGAGCAAGTCCAGGTCCGCTTGGTCGCCGCCGACCCCACCACCCGCAAGATCAGCTTCGGCTATCCCATCTGACGCCGTCGTGTCGGCTTCACGCGCCATCCAGATCTACGAAACGGATTGCCGCCCAACGGGCGTGGGTGTCCAGTCTGGAGGCCCCGCAGCGGCAGTACCGTCAGATTCCGAGAGACGCGACCATCCAGTTCCGGGCTGCCTCGAGATCGTTGCTGGCAATGGTTCGAGTTGCGTAAGTCGGCTTGCTGACCCATCGCCGTGACCGCCACCCCATCATGGGCCGCACTGTCCACCACCCCATCTCGCGATTCAGCATGTGACCTGCGCGCGTGTGTCGTGGATTCAGCCAACGTCGGGGTCGGGGTCGCGTCGCCGCCCTCCATAGGCCGGTCAGGTGATCGCGCATGGTAACCGGACCGTCGTAGTCGGCGTACCGCCGTCCGTTCGGCAATCTCACGTCATCCGCCTATTTTGCAGTCGTCGGCCGAAACATCTCGTGTGCCAGATATGGTCTCGATCGGGCCGTCTGGCCTGCCCTGGATCGTACCCACTACCTGGGCGTACATGCGCCACGTCCCCGGCACACACGGAGCGGTCGCGGTGTGGGTCTGACGCGACCACGGCACCAGCCGGGTTCGTATGTGCTGACCCACAGAATCCCACTGGCCCGAGTCATTCAGCCGCTGCAAGCTCATGTAGTAATCGTGGGTCAACCCCGGATCGCCCTCGCGGGGCATGTCGCATTTCGCCCATGTGTCTGCATGAACGTCCGGCGGTACAATCGTTGGCTTGGTGAAGATGAATCCGTTGTCACACAACTGTCTTCGCGCATCGGTCACCAGCGGCTCGCTTGGATTGCCATTCGCGACGTTGCTGCCTGCGCCGGAGACCAGCATCGCACCGAGCGCTGCGACGATCATGCTTAGCCGAGAAATGTTGTACTGCAATGTTTTCCCATTTCAATATCCTGACCAGCCGGGAGCCGATCAGTACTCCCGTGACGGGTCGGGCTTCATCCCGCCCGTGTCCTCGCGTTCGATCCGTTCGTGGATTCCCCTGACAGTGCGGTCTTTCGGTATCCGTTCTGGCCACACGATCACTCCGACCGTCACCGCCAGCGGCAGCCCGATCGCGACAACCCACCGACCGGACCGATACCGTCGAGCTACCTCACTTGCTGCTCGGCTTCTTGGAGCCGGATACGTTTATCGGTGCGACGCTGACCGACACCGGCCGGGGCACGTTCCAGCTCACCGGTCGACCGATCACTGAACCAGAAATACTCGGACAACTCGACCTTGCCGACGACGAGACGGCTATCGAGGTTCCGAAGCTAGAAAGGATGTTCTACGGTGCTGCTAGTGCCCGATGAAGGGTTTCCGGATCTACTCCGGACCTGCAAGCGGGAAGCGTTCCACCTCGAAGTACTCGACTCCTACGCCGAACCGCAGGAATACGAACCGCTACGGCGGTTCCTGGCGAATGAGCCGGACGACTTCGCATGGTTCCAACCATGGACAGGGGTAGTGCAGGAAACAGCTGACCGAGGTGTGGCAGTTACACGGGTCCGTATCGTCACGGAGCCCCACACCGACTACACCCGGTTTTCTATGGCCGTAGCTGAACTGAACACAAAGGCAGGGGAAGATATCCGTTATCTGCCCCGGCATGAGGCTGGGGAAGTACCGCCAGACGATTTCTGGTTGTTCGATGATGAATTGGTCATCTTCTCCGCATTCGGGGAATCCGGAGGCTGGTCGGGTGCAGTAACCGCCGACTCGCATATTGCTGCTTACTGTCGGCGGTTGAAAGAACAGTTCTGGTCGCTAGCTATCCCGTATTCGGAGTACGTCACACGGTGACTGGTTCTGTTGATCAACAACGCGAATCTCTCGGGGCACGTCTTCGGGAGATTCGCTTTACCGCCGGTCTGTCCGGCGCTGAACTAGCACGCCGCAACGGCTGGGACGCTAGTAAAGTCTCCAAAATCGAGTACGGCAGAATCAAGCCGTCATTAGACGATATATCCGCGTATTGCAGAGACTGTAATGCCGAAGACCAGTTAGCGGACCTACATGCTACCCGCCAGAACATAGATACCGCGTACCTCGAATGGCGGAAGATTCTCGGCACCGGCACCAAACGACGGCAACAGGCTTCTATCAAGTGGGAATCCGAGGCCAGGATACTCCGATGGTTCGAACCGGTCCTTATCCCTGGTCTGCTTCAAACAGCCGACTATGCTACCGGTATCCTGCGGAAGGTTATCGACTTCCAACAGATACCAGACGACTTGGACGAAGGCGTGTCCAAGCGTATGGAGCGTCAGAGAATCTTGTATCAGCGAGACCACTTGTTTCATTTCGTCATCGCCGAGCAAGCCTTGTACACCACGGTCGGAAACGATCAGACCATGATCGGCCAAATGGATAGGCTGTTAGCTGTTCAGGGTATGCCACGAGTAACGTTGGGAATCATTCCGTTCATGGCGCCATTCGAGACTGCCACAACCAGTTTTCTGATGTTCGACAACAAGATGGTTCTTATTGAGGGTATAACCGCGGAGTTGAACATTACTCAGCCGAGAGAGATCAAGGTCTATCACCGTACGTTCGATATTCTCGCGAGGCAATCGGTCACCGGTGAGGCTGCACGGAGTTTGATCGGGGCGGCACTCGACAAACGACGCGGACGGCCCCCGGACCGCGTGAGATAGCCTCTTAGAGAAGGCGTTCCAGATTCTGGTCGGCCAGTCGGCTAAAGGTGAAGCCGCGAGAGCGCTGATCAGGACAGCTCTCGACCTGAGGCGAGAAAAGCCTCGGTAATGACGAGTCAACCCGATACGAACGCCGCCGCGGCGGGGTATTTGGCCAGCGCTTCGCCCGCGGCGATTTCTTCGGCGTCGGCGAGTAGTTCGTAGATGGTGGCGTTGACGCCGGTGGCGTGGGTTCGGGCGGCGCGGGCCAGGATGGCTTCGCGGGATTCGACGGCGTCGCGGTGGTCGCCGAGTACGGTTTGCAGGCGTTTGGCTTCGATGCCGAGATCCTTTGCGGCACTACCGAGTACGTCGGTCGCGCCCTCGCAGGAGTAGCGCAGGCGCTTGGCGCCCTTGCGGATGTCGTGCAGCAGTTCGACGCGCTCGGTGGGGGAGACGGCGGGTTCGGCGTAGACCAGTCGCTGTAGGCGTTTGCGGTCCTTGCGCAGGATACGTTCGAAGGCTTCGGCGGCGGGCTGTTTCGACTTGTCGGCATCGAGGGGCGGGTCGGTGCGCCAGGACGAAAGACGGTGGCGCAGTGCGTGATAGCGGTGGTGATCGAGGGCGTCGAGGATCTCGGCATGCGCGCTCCGGTACCGGTCTCGCTCCGCGTCGACCAGTTCGGTACGCACGTACTCGGTGGTGCCTGGCACGTAGGCGCTGCCCGCCGTCTTTGGTGCAGCTGATTCCGTTGCGAGCCGGGCGAATTCATCCTGCGGTGCGTGTGCGGCCAGCAGTGCCGCGAACCGTTCCGCCCGCACCTCGGCATCACGGGCAACACCGAGCAGCTCGGCCAGCCACTTCAGTTCGTCCTGCATCTCGGCGATCGGCGTGGCCTCGAAGAGCGTGCGGTAGGAGCGCAGCACGCTGCGCAGTCTGCGCGTCGCGACCCGCATCTGGTGCACCGAATCCCAGGCGTCGGCGCGGACGTCCGGTTCGGCGGCCAGCAGCCGGTCGACGTCGTCGCGCAGCGCCGCGACGATGGCGGTTCCGGCCCTGACCATGATCAGCTCACTTTCGCGAATCCGTCGGTCGCCTCGACGAGATGGTGGGTGATTCCGGGTTCGGAGGCGGCGTGACCGGCGTCGTCCACGATGTGCAGTACCGAACCGGGCCAGGCGCGATGCAGTTCCCATGCGCTCGTCGCCGGGCAGACGACATCGTGGCGACCCTGCACGATGACGGCCGGGATGTGCGCGATCTTGTCGATATCGCGGAGCAGTTGTCCCTCGTCGAGGAATCCACGATTGACGAAGTAGTGGTTCTCGATCCGGGCGAAGGCCAGCGCGAACCGCGGCTGGGCGCTTTCCTGCACCCGATCCGGGTGCGGCAGTAGCGAACTCGTCGCGCCCTCCCAGGTGGACCAGGCGATGGCGGCCGCTTCGGCGACCTGTTCGTCGGGGGAGTGCAGCAGCCGGTGGTACACCTGCACCAGATCGCTGTCGCGCTCGTCCACCGGTACCGGGGCCAGGAACTTCTCCCACTCGTCGGGGTAGATGTTGCCCGCGGCGCCGTTGTAGTACCAGTCGATTTCCTTGCGCCGCAACAGGAAGATCCCGCGCAGCACCAGTTCGGTGACCCGCTCCGGATGCTGTTGCGCATAGGCGAGTGCGAGCGTGGAACCCCAGGAGCCGCCGAATACCTGCCAGCGGTCGATGCCGAGACGAATACGCAGCGCTTCGACGTCGGCGATCAGATGTGCGGTGGTATTGGTCTCCAGGCTCGCACCGTCCGCGATATGCGGGGTGGATCGTCCGCAGCCGCGCTGATCCAGCAGCACGATCTTGTAGGCGGCCGGATCGAAGAACTGCCGGTGGAACGGTTCGGTGCCGCCACCGGGTCCGCCGTGCAGGAACACCACGGGCTTACCGTCCGGGTTCCCGCTGACCTCCCAGTACACGGACTGGCCCGCGCCGACATCGAGCATGCCGGTTTCGTACGGCTCGATCGCGGGGTAGAGGGTTCGCATCAGAAGGCGATTCCCGAAGCCAGATCGGGCAGTTCCAGCGCTTCGATCGCCTGCTGGTGTACATCGGCGCAGCTCTTGGTGGTGATCCGGTCGATCATCGCCTTATCGGCGAGTACGTGGCCGTTGATGCCGCCATTGCGCAGCGCCCATTCGTGCACCAGCGCATTGAGCCCGATCCGGCCCAGCGTCGGACCCTGCACCCGCCAGTTCGACAGTTCCGGGCGGATCATGTCGCACAGCTGGGTGGCCGACGCGTCGGAGATCTCCAGGGTCGTCGTCGGTGCGCTGGTGGTCTTGCCCGCGCTGGTGGCTGTCGCCGATCCGGTGGTGGAGCTCGAGCTGCCGGTGGGCGCCGGGGTCGAGTCGCTCCCGCAGGCGGTGAGTGCCGCGGCGGCGAATAGGCCCGCCACCACCAGCGTGCTGCGTGAAATCCAACGGGGTTGCGGCATCGGTACCTCTGCTCGTGTCGGCATTGTCGGCTTCGAGTCTGCCATTATTTGCCGCGCCTGGCCCGCGTGAGTTTGCTGGGCGCCGCCGATCAAATCGGGCCGAAGCCCGCGCGCAGATCGTCGAGCAAGCCGTGCAGGAAGCGCGCGAACCGCGGTGGTGACGCGTCGATGGTGCGCCACGGATGCAGGGCGGCCAGTGGTGCCAGCCGGTCGGCGAGGGCGATCTCGGCATCGGTGACGGCGCACGACTGCCGCCACCGGTCCAGATATTCCGAGCGGTGCGGACCGCGCAGCACGCGCCAGGACAGCAGCGGATGGGTGATTACCGCATCGCCCCAGTCGAACAACATGTCCGAATCGGTGAACACGTTTCCCGGATGCAGATCATTGTGTTCGATGCTCAGCCTGCCGAATTCGGCAAGCGCCGCGCCGGCTTCGGTGATCGCCGCGCCGAGGCCGGGAACGCGTGGCTCGAAATGCCGATACACCGTGATCAGTTGGGACGGCGGCAGATACGGTGTGCCCGTGGCACGCAGCTCATCGATGTGATCGCCCATCGCCAACTGGAGGTCGGCGTAGCGGCGGACCAATTCGGTCCACGCGGCCGCGGAATCCCGCGCGGTGGCACCACCGTCGGGACTGAGCAACCAGCCGTGATCCGGTCGCACCGCAAGCGGTTCGAGCACACTGCCGGGTAGCAACCGGGCCAATGCTTGTAGCAGCGGACCCTCGTGCGCACCGGCGCGAGCATTGGCCTTCAGCCACACCGGACCCGCATCGGTCGGGATGCGCACGATCAACGACCACGCTCGCCGCCGCGTTTCCTCCGGCGTCTCAACGATTTTCAAGCCGCGATCGGTGAGAACACCCGTGGCCCAATCGAGCATCGGCTGCACGGGTTGGCCGAGCAGCGCGGCTGGCGCGTGCACTGCTCGGCCGGTCATCGTGAACTCAGAAGCTGTGCTCGGGGCCGGGGAAGGTCCCTCGGCGCACCTCATCGGCGTAAGCGGCCGCGGCGGAACGCAATTCATCGCCGATCCGGCCGAACCGCTTGACGAACTTGGCGGTCTTGCCGCTGGTGAAGCCTGCCATATCCTGCCAGACCAGCACCTGCGCATCGCATTCCGCGCCGGCGCCGATGCCAACGGTTGGAATGGTCAGCTTGCGGGTCACCTGGCCGGCCAACTCGGCGGGCACCATCTCCATCACCACGGAGAACGCACCGGCCTCCTGGACCGCGATGGCATCGGCGATGAGCTGCTCGGCGCCGTCACCGCGGCCCTGCACCCGGAAACCACCGAGGGTATTGACGCTCTGCGGGGTGAAGCCGATATGCGCCATTACCGGAATACCGGCCGAGGTGATCAGCGCGATCTGCTCGGCGACCCGCTCACCGCCCTCCAGCTTGACCGCGTGCGCACCGCCCTCTTTCATGAACCGGGTCGCGGTGGCCAGCGCCTGCTGCGGCGACGTTTCGTAGGTGCCGAACGGCAGATCGGCCACCACCAGCGCATGCGGTGCACCACGGACCACACCGCGCACCAGCGGGATGAGCTCGTCGACGGTGATCGGCACGGTGGTGTCGTAGCCGTAGACGACGTTGGCGGCGGAGTCGCCCACCAGTAGTACCGGAATTCCGGCTTCTTCGAAGATGCGAGCGGAGGAATAGTCGTAGGCGGTCAACATCGACCACTTCTCGCCATCCGCCTTCATCTGCTGCAGATGAGGTACCCGCGTCCTGCGCTTGACCGGCTTGGCAGCTGGGGCAGCGCCGTAGGCAGGGGTCTCCGATTCGGATACGGACATCATCGTCCCTTTCGTGGTTGTCGCCTCGAGGCCCGTCCGGGTCCCCGGGTTGTGTGACGAATCCAGTCTGCCACCCGTGCGATCGCGACTTAAGTGCGATGACGGTGCATTTGGTCACAGCCGCATCCGCGCCGCCGGGCGACCCGACGCACGGCCTCGCCCGGCAATGGCAGGATCTTCCCCATGTCTGTGGTGCGGAGTGGGTCGCGTGGTGTGCTGGTCGCGGTGGCGTTGGCGGTGGTGGCGGCCGGATGCAGCGCATCCGAGGACGCGCCGGGCAATGCGTTACCCACTCCGCCCCAGGGCCTCGAGAAGTTCTACAGCCAGACCGCGAACTGGGGTTCCTGCGACGATTTCGGCTCCCCGGACGACCGCCCCGCACCCAATACCGAATGCGTCCGCATCACTGTGCCCGTCGACTACACCAAGCCCGACGGCGCGACCGCGCAGATCGCGCTGGCCCGAATTCCGGCCAGCGGCAAGCGGATCGGCTCACTGCTGCTCAATCCGGGCGGGCCGGGCGTATCGGGTCTGTCGATGGCGGGTATCGCGGGTAAGACGCCGTTGGCCGAGCGCTTCGACAGGGTCGGCTTCGATCCGCGCGGTGTCGGCTCCTCGATCCCGACCATCGCCTGTCTGACCCCGCAGCAGAACGACGCCGAACGCGCCGAACCCCCCACCGACAACACCCCGGACGGCATCGCCAAGGCCGAGGACGAGAACCGTCAGTTCGTCGGCCACTGCGTCGAGCGCACGGGCACCGAATTCCTGGCCCACGTCGGCACCCGCGAGGTGGTGCAGGACATGGATGTGATCCGCGCCGTCCTCGGCGATCCGAAGCTCAGCTACCTCGGCTACTCATACGGCACCAAGCTCGGCTCGGCCTACGCCGAGAAGTTCCCGGACAATGTGCGCGCGCTGGTGCTCGACGGTGCGGTGGACTCCTCCCAGGATCCGGTGCAGGAATCGCTGCGGCAGGCGGCGGGCTTCCAGCAGGCATTCGAAGCCTATGCCGCGGAATGCGCCAAGCAGCAGGACTGCCCGGTCGGCACCGATCCGGCCCAGGCGGTCGCGAAGTTCCGCGCGCTGGTGAATCCGCTGGAGACCAAACCAGCCGCGACCACCGATCCGCGCGGACTCAGCTACGGCGATGCCATCACCGGCGTGCAGCAGGCGCTCTACTCCGATGATTTCTGGAGGGTGCTCACCGTCGGCCTGTCCGAATTGCGCGACGGGCGGGGCGACACGCTGCTGAAGCTCGCCGATCTCTACGACGGCCGCCGCGACGACGGCAGCTACGACAACACCCAGGAGGCCTTCAACGCCATCCGCTGCGTCGACGATCCGCCGATCAACGATCGTGCGGTGGCGGGTCGACAGGACACGGAATACCGCAAGGCGGCGCCGTTCCTGGACGACGGCCGCGGCACCGGTACCGCACCGCTGGAACTGTGCGCCGTCTGGCCGGTCCCGAACACCGGCACACCGCACAAGGTTTCGGCGCCGGGTCTGCCGAAGACGGTGGTGGTGTCGACCACCGAGGATCCCGCGACGCCGTATCAGGCCGGTGTCGATCTGGCCAACCAGTTGGGCGCCGCACTGATCACCTACAAGGGCACCCGACACACCGCGGCACTGGTCGCGGGTGACCAGTGCCTTGACGACGCGGTGATCTCCTACCTCACTGATCTGAAGGTCCCTGAGGCCGGTCTGACCTGCTGATCCCCCGCTCACAACGCGATCTTGCACCCTGTGCGATTCATTCCGAATGATGGGATTGCAATCCCTAAGCGTGTATGTAACACGGATTTAACGCCGGGTGCTTACGCTCGGCGACATGGATCGCCAGAAGGAATTCGTGCTGCGGACGCTCGAAGAGCGGGATATCCGCTTCGTGCGTCTCTGGTTCACCGATGTGTTGGGCTATCTGAAGTCCGTTGCCATCGCTCCGGCGGAGCTGGAGGGCGCCTTCGAAGAGGGCATCGGCTTCGACGGCTCGGCCATCGAGGGGTTCGCCCGGGTGTCGGAGGCCGATATGGTCGCGCGGCCCGATCCCTCGACCTTTCAGGTGCTGCCGTGGTCGACGAGTAAGGGCCACCAGCACTCCGCGCGCATGTTCTGCGATATCACCATGCCCGACGGTTCGCCGTCGTGGGCCGACCCGCGCCATGTGCTGCGGCGGCAGCTCAACAAGGCCGGTGACGTCGGGTTCAGCTGCTACGTGCACCCGGAGATCGAATTCTTCCTGCTGAAGGACAGCCCGCAGGACGGCTCCATGCCGACCCCGGCCGATTCCGGCGGCTTCTTCGATCAGGCCGTGCACGATTCCGCCCCCAATTTCCGCCGCCACGCCATCGACGCGCTGGAGTCGATGGGCATCTCGGTGGAGTTCAGCCACCACGAGGGCGCACCGGGCCAGCAGGAGATCGACCTGCGCTACGCCGATGCGCTGTCGATGGCCGACAACGTGATGACCTTCCGCTACCTGATCAAGGAAGTGGCCATCGATGAGGGCGTGCGCGCGACCTTCATGCCCAAACCGTTCGCCCAGTACCCGGGCTCGGCCATGCACACCCACATGAGCCTGTTCGAGGGTGAGGCCAACGCCTTCCACGATCCGGACGATCCGATCAACCTCTCGGAGACCGCGCGCGCGTTCATCGCGGGCATTCTGGAGCACGCCCCGGAGATCAGCGCGATCAGCAACCAGTGGGTGAACTCCTACAAGCGGCTCATCCACGGCGGCGAGGCGCCGACGGCGGCCTCATGGGGCCGGTCCAACCGCTCCGCGCTGGTGCGGGTGCCGATGTACACCCCGAACAAGTCCTCCTCGCGCCGTGTCGAGATCCGCAGCCCAGATTCGGCCTGCAATCCCTACCTGACCTTCGCCGTGCTGCTCGCGGCCGGTCTGCGCGGCATCGAGAAGGGCTACACGCTGCCGCCGGAGGCCGAGGACGACGTGTGGTCGCTGACCGCCGCCGAGCGGCGCGCCATGGGCTTCCGTGAGCTGCCAGGCACGCTCGACGAGGCCCTGCAGGCGATGGAGCGCTCGGAGCTGGTCGCCGAGACGCTCGGTGAGCACGTCTTCGACTTCTTCCTGCGCAATAAGCGCCGGGAATGGGCGGACTACCGCAGCCAGGTGACGCCGTACGAGCTGAAGGAGTACCTCGGCCTCTAGCCCGCTAAACCCGGCGCGGTCGGCTACGTTTGCGACTCTTTCCACCCCGGCCGGGTGGAAAGAGATGATCGGCCATCTAAGTTGGACTTATGGTCCGGCCGCCCTCTGCTCGTTCTGCTGTCCCCGGTGTCGGTCGGCTCGGCTTGCTCGAGCCGACCGCCGCCGCCTCGTTACGAGAGTTGGCTTGGGACAATATCGACTCCATTCCAGTGCTGTGGGCGCTGTCTCGCGCGCCCGATGCCGATCTCGCACTGCTGACGCTGACGCGGTTGCAGGCCGCGCTCGGCGATGACTGGTCCGAGCTCGATTCGACGTTGCGGACCGATACCGCCTTGCGCGGCAGGCTTTTCGCGCTCATCGGATCGTCGAGCGCATTCGCCGATCATCTGGTCGCAGACCCTCCCGCATGGCGAATTCTGCTGCGCGACAAGTTACCCGCGCGCGAGGAGCTGATCGCCGACCTGCTGGACGCGGTGCAGGCCGTACCGGCCGAGAGTCCGCATGCGGACGCGGTACTGTACCGGGCCGAGCTATCCGGTCCCGAGGCAATTGCGCTGCTGCGCAAGCGATATCGCGATCAGCTCATGCTCTTGGCGGCGCTGGACCTGGCTGCCACCGTGGAGAACGAGCCGGTGCTGCCATATCAGGTGGTCGGCCGCCATCTCACCGATCTCGCCGATGCCGCACTGACCGCGGCGCTCGCGGTAGCGGTGGCACGGGTCTGTAAGGACTCCCCGGTGCCGGTGCGGCTGGCCGTGATCGCCATGGGCAAGAGCGGTGCTTGCGAACTCAACTACGTCAGTGATGTCGATGTCGTCTTCGTGGCCGAACCGGCCGATGCCACCGCCACCCGGTTGGCCGCCGAGATGATGAGCGTGGGCAGCGCGGCCTTCTTCGAGGTCGATGCGGCACTGCGGCCCGAGGGCAAGGCGGGTGCGCTGGTGCGCACCTTGGACTCGCATATCGCGTACTACAAGCGCTGGGCCAGGACCTGGGAGTTCCAGGCACTGCTCAAGGCGCGGCCGATGACCGGCGATCTGGCGCTGGGGGAGCAGTACCGCGACGCGCTGATGCCGATGGTGTGGACCGCCTCCGAGCGCCCCGACTTCGTCGCCGATGTGCAGGCGATGCGGCGTCGAGTGGAGGATCTGGTGCCCGCCGATCTGCGCGAGCGCGAGCTCAAACTCGGCCACGGCAGCCTGCGTGACGTCGAATTCGCCGTGCAGCTACTGCAATTGGTACACGGACGAGTGGACGAAACCCTGCACGTCCAGGACACCATCGAGGCGCTGACGGCGTTGGCGGCGGGCGGCTATGTCGGCCGCGACGATGCCGCGAATCTCACCGCCTCTTATGAATTCCTGCGCCTGCTCGAACACCGGCTGCAGTTGCAGCGGCTCAAGCGCACCCACACTTTGCCCGCCGCCGATGACGAGGAAGGCATGCGCTGGCTGGCGCGCGCGGCCCATATCCGCCCGGATGGACGGCAGGACGCGGTCGGCGTGCTGAGCAATGAGATTCGCCGAAATGCGGTGCGGGTGCGGCGATTACACGCCAAACTCTTCTATCGGCCACTGCTCGAATCGGTGGTCAAGATGGATCCCGACGCCCTGCGGCTCAGCCCGGACGCGGCGATCCGGCAGTTGGCGGCGCTCGGCTATGTTGCCCCGGAAAACGCACTGGGACATCTGAAAGCGCTGACCGGCGGGGTATCGCGCAAGGGCCGGATTCAGGCGCTGCTATTGCCGACCCTGCTCGAATGGCTGGGGGACACTCCGAATCCCGATGCCGGACTGCTCGCCTACCGGCGGGTCTCGGAAGGCCTGGACGATCAGATCTGGTTCCTGCGCGAATTGCGCGATGAGGGCGCGATCGCACAGCGGTTGATGATCGTGCTCGGCTCCTCGGAATATCTGCCGGATCTGCTGATCAACGCACCGGACACGATCCGGATGTATGCCGACGGTCCGGGTGGGCCGCTGTTGCTCAGCCCGCAGCCGGAAGACGTTGCGCGCGGGATCCTTACCGCGGCGGCGCGCTACGACGATCCGAAACGTGCTGTGGCCGCTGCCCGTTCACTGCGCCGACACGAATTGGCGCGGGTGGCCTCGGCCGATCTGCTCGGCATGCTGGACGTGCCGCAGGTGTGCCGGGCGCTGTCCTCGGTGTGGGTCGCGGTGCTGGAAGCCGCACTGCGCGCGGTGATTCGAGCCAGCGAGGTCGAACTCGGGGCGCCGGCACCGGCCGACTTCGCAGTGATCGGCATGGGTCGACTGGGCGGCCTGGAACTCGGTTACGGCTCCGATGCCGATGTGCTCTTCGTCTGCGACCCGCGTCCCGGCGAGGACGAGACCAAGGCCGTGAAATGGGCGATCAGCATTGCGGAGAAGGTGCAGCGGTTGCTCGGTGCGCCGAGTACCGATCCGCTGCTGCAGGTCGATGCCGGACTGCGCCCGGAGGGGCGCAACGGTGCGCTGGTGCGCACGTTGGCCGCCTATGCCGCCTACTACGAGCAGTGGGCGCAGCCGTGGGAGGTGCAGGCCCTGCTGCGCGCGCATCAGGTGGCCGGGGACCAGGACCTCGGTGTCCGGTTCCTGCACATCATCGACAAGGTGCGCTATCCCGAGGGCGGGGTATCGGCGGAGGCTGTGCGCGAGATCCGCCGGATCAAGGCCAGGGTGGATGCCGAACGCCTGCCGCGCGGTGCGAATCCGGCGACCCACACCAAACTCGGACGCGGTGGTCTCGCCGATATCGAATGGACCGTCCAGCTGATGCAGCTGCGCTACGCCGACGATGTGCGCGCACTGCACAACACCTCGACGCTGGAATCCCTCGATGTCATCGAGCAAACCAAATTGCTTGCGATCGAAGATGTTTCGCTGCTGCGCGAAGCCTGGATCACGGCGACCAGGGCGCGCAACGCGCTGGTGCTCGTGCGCGGCAAGCCGGCCGATCAACTACCCGGCCCGGGCCGTCTACTATCGGCCGTAGCGCGCGTCGCAGGTTGGCCGAACGACGACGGCAGCGAGTTCCTCGACAACTACATGCGCATCACCCGCCGCGCAAAAGCGGTGGTGGAGCGCGTCTTCGGCGGCTGACCCCCGCCGACGGTAGTCGAAAGGTGGTTCTCAGTGGGCACGGCGGCCGCCATTCGACTACCGTGGGCGATTTCGCTCAGGGCAGGGGGATGCCTGCGCGGTCGGCGCGTTTTTGGCCCCATTCGTAGAGGGCGGTGAGCACGGGGACCAGGCTCCAGCCTTCCTCGGTCAGGTCGTATTCGACCTGGGGCGGCACGGTATCGAAAGTAGTGCGGCGGATCAGGCCGTCGGACTCCAGGTCGCGCAGTTGCTGGACGAGCATTTTCTCGCTGGTGCTCGGCATCAGGCGCCGCAATTCGCCGTAGCGGCGCACGCCCTCCTTGAGGTGGGCCAGGATGACCGGCTTCCATTTGCCGTCGATGAGATCGACGGTCACCTCCACCGCGCAGTAATAGCGCTTCTCCGGCATTGCTCGCCTCCCGGTACTCACCAAAAAGTGCGTTCTTGTTACACTGTAATCATCGGGCTTACATGGAACTCGCACTGCGGCGCGGCCGCACCACATTCTGCAGACATGGAGTTCGATTCCCGTGAAAGTCATCGTTTTCGACAGCTTCAAGCCCGGCGTGACGATGGAGACCATCACCCCTTATCTTCCCGAAGAGGTCGCCAATGTGTGGCGGCTGTGGAAGGCGGGCATCGTGCGCGAGAACTACGCGCGCGCCGATGAGCCGGGCGTGGTGATCGTATTCGAGGTCGACAGCGTCGAGGAGGCCAAGCGTTATGTCGCCGATTTCCCGCTGACCAAGGCCGGTCACCTGGAATGGACCTACGTTCCGGTGCAGGCCCCGTTGCCGCTGGAGGCGCTGATGGATCCCGCCGTCGACGTCGCCGAGCCCTACGACCGGACGAAGGTGGGGTCGGCCTGATGCAATACGCCTACGGTCTGAGCATTCCGCAGACCCTCGCGGATGCCTGTGATCCGACCAGGATGGCGCTGATCGTCTACGACATGCAGGTCGGCATCGTGCGGCAACTGCCGGACGGCGACAAGATCGTCCAGGCCTGTGTGCAGCTGCGGGATGCTGCGCGGGAGAACGGTTTTCGCGTCTTCTACACCCGTCACATGTCCCTGCCGCCCGCGGCGGCCGGGGTCGCGCAACTGCGCACGGCCATGGAGTGGCAGCGGGTCGACAACCCGAACGAGGTGAATTCCAGCTTCCCGCAGGGGTCGCCCCAGTATCAGCTCGTCCCCGAGCTGACCCCCGGTCCGAACGAGGTGGTCATCGATAAGATCACCATGTCGGCCTTCTCGGCGACACCGCTCGATATCGCCCTGCGCGACTTGGGCATCGACACTTACGCCATTGCGGGCATCGCTCTGGAGGTCGGCATCGAACCCACCGTCCGGCACAGCCTTGACCTGGGCTATCTCCCGATTGTGGTGACCGATGCCTGCGGTGCGGGCCATCGGGATGCGGCCGAACGTTCCTTGGCCACACTGGCTTTCGCTGGTGGCTCGCTCACCACGGACACCGCGATGCTGGTCGAGCGGATGCACCGCCACTGAGCGCAAGCCGCGCCGGACCGACCGCGGTCAGCACCTGGAAGCGCGGATCATGCTCGGCTGGACCGCAGCGCAGACCGCCGAGGCCATCGGCACCAGTCCCGGCGTGGTTCGGGTCATGCAGCATCGCGCGCTGAACA